>DNAS01000174.1:0-7020 GCA_003485185.1 Phycisphaerales bacterium
GCTCCGCCCAAGGGCGACGGCGAGGCCGTCGCGGCGGGCAAGGCCCTGGCTGGCTGCAAGCGCCTGGGCGTCCTGGCGTCGGCGGAATACGCCCGGGGCGCCGCGTGGCGACAGGTGGGCCTCTTCGCCGGGCAGCTGGCCGGCGCCCGCGGCGGCGGGGTGGCTGTGCAGACCCACGGCGCCAACGCCCTCGGCGCCCTGCGCCTGGCGGAAATGTGCCAGGCCGTTTCGTTGGCCGAGGCGTTGTCCGATCCCGACGCACTGCTGGTGGCCGTCGGCTGCGACCTGCTGGGCATGTTGGGACTGCCCGCCGAAAGCGGCTCTCTGCCGGCGGGGCAACTCCACGCAGCCGCCGCGGCGATGCCCAACCGCACGACGGACGCAGTCAAGGTGGTCTTGCCCCTCGCCATGCCCGGGGAGATGCCCGGCACGTATGTGTCCTCCGCCGGCGCGCCCGGTCAGACGGCGGTGCTGATGTCCGCCCCGGCCGGCGTGCCGCAAGCGGCGGAGCTTGTGGCCCTGCTGGCGACGGCGGCGGGGATCTCGTCCCCGGAGATTCCCCCTCTGCCCGAGTCCTTGCCGCGACGGACGGCCGAAACGCCCCGTCCATCGCCTGCCGCGGCGTCCGACGTCCGCGGCGCGCTGGTGCTGGCGAGGCAGGCGTCCGACGCCGGCTGCGGCACGCTGACGGGACATGCCTCGTGGCAGTCGGCGATGTCCGTCCTGCCGGAGCTGCGCGTCTCGAAGCAGGAGGCGGGCAGGAGGAATCTGCGGAACCTCGAGACGGTGACGGTGTGCGCCAACGGGCGAAGCTGCCGGGCACGCGTCCGCGTCGCCGAGGAAATGACCGACGGCGTGGTGGCCTTGCCGGAAGGATGCCCCGAGGCGCGGGCGCTGCTGCCGTGCGCGATCGACGAGCGGGGCGTCCTGTCGGCGGCGCCCGGCATCGTGGAGGTGACTCGCTGAGATGGATACGCCCGCCCCAATCCCGGTGGCCAAGCGAGTGCTGATCGACATGGACCGGTGTGTCGAGTGCCGCTCGTGCGCGGCGGTCTGCCACTACAGCCACGCCGGCATGCCCGCCGTCGGTTTCGCGCGATGCGGCGCGGCGCTGCTGCCGGTGATCTGCCGCCAGTGCCTCAGCGCCTCGTGCGTGACGGCATGCCCGGCCGAAGCCATGATCCGCGACGCGCAGGGCGTGGTGCGCAGGGCGCTGGTCCGCTGCGTCGGCTGCGGGTCCTGCGCGCGGGCGTGCCCCTTCGGCGTGTTGCCGGCGAAGCCCGCGGGCCTGCCGGGCGGATATCGCAGCGCGGATCGCCTCTCGGGGCATCAGATTCCCAAGTGCGACCTGTGTGAAGACCGCATCCTCGGGGGCGACGGCGAGGCCGTTCCGCGGTGCGTAGCAGCCTGCCCCAGCGGGGCGCTGTGCTTCGCCGACGAGCACGACGCCGAGGAACTCGGGCTGAGCGTCCTGGGCGGACGGACGACGGGGGAGGACCCCTTCAAGCGAAGGTGACGGATGTCGGGACAGGCGATGTGGGCCATCTTGACGTTTCTGGCGGCGGGCATCGGAACGATGCTCCTGGGCTTGGCGCTGCGTTGGGTGGACCGGAAGGTCACGGCGCTGGTGCAGTGGCGCGTGGGACCGCCGTGGTACCAGCCGCTGGCCGACGTGCTGAAGCTGATGGGCAAGGAAACCCTCATGCCCTCCACCGCGCGGGGGACGGGCTTCCTCCTGGCGCCGATCATTGCCCTGTCGGCGACGGCGGTGACGGCGGCGATCCTCTGGCGGACGCTGCTCGTCCCGCAGGAGGGGTTCCTGGGCGACCTGATCGTGGTGATCTACCTGCTGATGGTCCCCGCGCTGATGACGGTGCTGGGCGCGTCGGCCAGCGGAAATCCGCACGCCAGCATCGGCGCCGGGCGCGAGGTGAAGCTCCTGCTGAGCTATGAGGCGCCGCTGCTGCTGGCGTTCCTGGTGCCGATCGCCCGAAGCGGATGGACGCTCGACCTCGGCCGCATCGTGACCGCGCAGGCCGCCTCGCCGGTGGTCTTCAGCGTCTCCGGCGTGCTGGCGGTCGTCGTGGCGGTGGTGTGCATGCAGGCCAAGCTCGGACAGGTGCCCTTCGACCTGGCCGAGGCCGAATGCGAGATCATGTCCGGCGTGTATGTGGAGTACTCCGGACCCTCGCTGGCGTGCTGGCTGATGGCGAGGATGATGCTGCTGGCGCTGCTGCCGCTGCTGCTGATCCTGATGTTCTGGGGCGGGTTGCACACCGGCGCGTGGTGGGGCGTGCCGGCCTTCCTGGGCAAGTACGTGCTGTTCGTGGCCCTGGTGACCCTGATCCGCAACACGAACCCGCGCCTGCGGATCGACCAGACCATGAGGCTCTTCTGGTTCGTTCTGGTTCCGGCGGCGGCCGTGGCGGTGGTCCTGTCGATGACGGGAATTTCCCGAGGGATTCCATGGCTCTGACGACCTGGGCATTGCGAAAGTCGCTGTGGGTGTATCACGTCAACACCGGCGCGTGCAACAACTGCGACATCGAGGTGCTGGAGTTGCTGACCCCGCGCTATGACATCGAGCGGTTCGGCATGGTCCTCGTCGGTTCGCCCCGCCACGCCGACGTGCTGGCGGTCACGGGCGTCTGCACCCGCCAAGCCATGCCGCGCCTCCAGGAAGTCTACCTCCAGACGCCCAAGCCCTGCGTGGTGCTGGCCATCGGCTCCTGCTCGCTGGAGCAGGGGATCTTCACCGAGGCCTACCACATGGGCCCGAAGGTCGACGAGACCATCCGGGCGGTCGATCCGGGCGCCATCATCCTGTACGTGCCCGGATGCCCGCCCAAGCCCGAGGCGATGATCGACGCTGCCGTCAAGGCCATGGAGTTCCTCAAGACCCTGTAGCGGAGCGATGCGCGATGACCGATTGGGACAGGCAACCCGAGACGCCGCTGCTGGGATTCGTGGGCGAGGTGATCGAATCCCTGGGCGACGCCGTGGAGGCGGTGGAGCAGTGCGAGGCGCGGCGCGGCATCGCGCGAATTCGCCCCGACCGGACGGTGGAGGTCGCCGCGAAAATGCTCGCCCTGGCCGGCTCGCGCCTGGCGACGGCCACCGGGATCGAGGTCCGCGACGGTGTCGAGGTCCTGTACCACTGGGCGTTCGAGCCGCCCGGGGCCGTGGTGACGCTGAAGGCCCTGGCCGTCCGCCCGGAAGTGGTTCTGGAGTCCGTGGCCAATGTGGTTCCGGCGGCGAACTGGATCGAGCGGGAGATGCACGACCTGCTGGGGGTGGGCTTCCGGAATCATCCGGACATGCGCAGGCTCGTGCTCGATGACAGTTGGCCGGAGGGCGTCCATCCGCTGCGGAAGGAGTTCGACCAGGTGCTGGACCGCCCGCCGCTTCCGCCCAACCAGACGTCGCCGGATGTCCCCGGCGACAGGGGAGGTGCGGAATGAGCCATCGGACGGTCGTCAACATCGGTCCGTTCCACCCGCTCCAGGAAGAAGCCGAATTCTTCCAGCTCTACGTCGACGGCGAGACGGTCGTGGACGTGGACGTGCGGCTCAGCTACAACCACCGCGGCATCGAGAAACTCGACGAGTCCAAGACGTTCGACCAGGTTCCCTTCGTCGTGGAGCGGGTCTGCGGGATCTGTTCGGCCAGCCATCCGCTGGCGTACATCCAGGCGGTGGAGGAGATCGCCCGCGTGCGGGTTCCCGAGCGGGCGCTGTATCTGCGAACCATCGTCAACGAGCTGGAGCGCCTGCACTCCCACCTGCTGTGGGTCGGGCTGGCGGGGCATTTCCTGGGGTACAACACCGTCTTCATGTGGGCGTGGAAGTACCGCGAACCGGTGATGGACGCGCTGGAGGTCGCCACGGGCAGCCGCGTGAACTACGCCAACTGCAAGGTCGGCGGCGTGCGGCGCGACATGACGGCAGAACAGCTCCGCATGATCGACCGCGCCAGCGACGAGCTGCGCGCCCCGCTGGAGATGCTGACCAACGCCGTGCTGGACGATCCCGTCCTGCACGCGCGTCTGAAGAAGGTGGGCGTGCTGACGCCCGAGGCGGTCAAGCTGTACGGCGCGGTGGGTCCGACAGCGCGGGGCAGCGGCGTGCCCATCGACGTCCGCCGGGACGACCCCTACGCGGCCTACGACCGCGTGGACTGGCAGGTCATTACCGCCCCGCACGGCGACGTGTTCTCCAAGGCGGTGGTGCGCCTGCTGGAGTGCTTCGAGTCGGTGAAGATCATCCGCCAGTGCGTGCGGGACATTCCCCGTGGCGAGATCGATGCGAAGGTGGAAGACATCCCGCCCGGCGAGGGCGTGGGGCACGTGGAAGCGCCGCGCGGCGAGACATTCCACTATGTCCGGTCCGACGGGTCCAACCGCCCCGTCCGCCACAAGGTCCGCGCCCCCAGCTACAACAACATCCCCACGTTCAAGGCGTCCTGCATCGGGCTGGAGATCCCCGACGTGGCGATCACGCTGGCGAGCGTGGACCCTTGCTACTCCTGCACCGAGCGGATGTGCCGGGCGGTGGATGCCGAAACGCGCAAGCCTCTCTACAACTTCGCCGAGCTGGTGAGGCTCTCCCAGCAGAAGACGGAGCGATTGCGGAAGTCCTGACAACAGGCACGGGAAGGTGAGCGATGAACGGGTTCCTGGAAGCGATGCGCGATCCCCTGATGGCGCCGATCGTGTGGGCCCTGGCCGCCGGCGCCGCGGCGTATCTCGCGGCGCGGCTCTCGACGGCGGCGGGGAAGGTCCTGGCCGTCGCGGCGTCGCTGATGGTGCTGGGGGGAGCGGCGAACATCCTCCGCCGCCCGGAAGCATTGGCCAGCAGCATCCCGTGGGCGGACCTGGGCGGGGGCTTCCTCCTGACGATCGACCTGGCCTGCACGCCGCTGGGAATGCTGGTGCTGATCGCCTCAGCCGGCTTCTCGCTGCTGATTACCCTCTACAGCTTCCGCGCCATGGCGGGGGAATACTGGGAGGGCAAGTTCTACGCCTATGTCATCTGGTCGCTGGCGGGCACGGCGATCGTGGCCTTGGCGGGGAACCTGCTGGTGCTCCTGGTGGGATGGGAACTGGTGACGCTGATGCTGTTCCTGATGATCAACCAGGGCTCCGGCGACGCGCCAGCCGGGGCGGCCAAGGCATACGGAATCCTGGGCTTCGCCGATGCCTGCCTGCTGCTGGCGGTGGCGCTTCTGGTTGCCCAGCCCGGCGGGTCGGCCAACCTTTCCCTCACGCGCGGGGCCGTGCCCGTGGAAGACCTGGGCGCGGCGGGGTACGTCGTGTACTCGCTGATCCTCGTCGCCGCCTTGGCCAAGGCGGGCGCCGTGCCGCTGCACACCTGGATCCCCAAGGCGGCGGAAAACGCCCCTCCGTCGGTCACGGCGTATCTGCCGGGGGCCCTGGACAAGTTGCTGGGAGTCTATCTTCTGGTGGTGGTGACGTTCCGGATGTTCCAGCCGGACGGGACGATGGGCGTGGTGTTGCTGGTCGTCGGCTGCCTGACGCTCCTGGGCGCCGGACTGATGGCCGTGATGCAGGAGAACCTGAACCGCGCGCTTGCCTTCGACGCGGTCAGCCAGGTGGGATACATGGCCATCGGCATCGGAGCGGGAACGTGGCTGCTGGCCGCCGGGGGGACGCAGGCGGCGGCGCTGGCAGGCGTAGCCGTCGCCGGGGCGCTGTTCCACATGCTCAATCACGCCATCTACAAGTGCAGTCTCTTCCTGATGTCCGGCGTCGCGGGGAAGGCCTGCGGCACGTCGAACCTCAGCGCCATGGGCGGCCTGGGCAGAATCATGCCGGTCACGTTTCTCTGTGGTCTGGTGGCCGCGCTGGCGGCCTCCGGGGTGCCGCCGCTGAACGGCTTCGCCAGCAAATGGCTCGTTTTCCAGGGGGCGCTGAGCCTGAAAAACCCCGGCGCGCCGATCGTCCTGGTGGTGGCTGTCTTCGCCAGCGCGCTGTCGCTGGCGCTGTTCCTCAAGATTCTTTACGCGGTCTTCCTCTCTCCCCGGCCCGCCGGGGTGTCGGTGCCACGAAGCGGAAAGGGGAGCTTCCTGCTGACCGCGCCGATGGTGATTCAGGCCGCGGCGTGCGTGTTGCTGGGCGTGCGCCCCCAGTGGGCGCTGGAGCTGTTCAACCCCGCCATTGTCCAGGCCGGCGCGCAGGCCGTTGCCGCCGACGGCGGAGGAATCCGCACGGGCGATCTGGGCCTGTGGAACCCTGGAGTGGCCACCGGGCTGATCCTGATCGGCATCGTGCTGGGCCTGGGCTTTGCCTGGATCATGAGCGTCAAGCGGAAGGTGCGCGTGGTCCGCCCATTCCTGTCCGGGGAGGTGCCGGCGGCCGGGGACGACCGCTTCCGCCTGCCGGCGACGGATTTCTACAAGACCCTCGGCAAACTGCCGCTGATCGGCACGTTGCTGGCCCAGGGCGAAACCGGCGCGATGGACCCCTACTACTGGTCCGGAAAGCACGGGCGCACCTTCGTGGAATTGCTGCGATCACTGCACACCGGGCTGGTGAGCCTGTACGTGGCCTGGTGCCTGCTGGGCATGATGGTCATGCTGGCGTACCTGCTTCTCAGTGCGAGGATCTGACCCATGGGCGTGGAACCGTTCATCGTCGCGTTGATCGCGTTCATGCTGGTGACGGCCCTGATCGCCGTCGAGGCGCGGGACCTGCTCAGTTCGGTCATCTGCCTGGGAGCGGCGGGATTCGCCCTGAGTGTCATCGACCTGCTGCTGGGCGCGCCCGACCTGGCCATCACGCAGGTCGTGGTGGAGGTGGTGGCGCTGGTGCTGCTGGTGCGGGTGGTGGTGCTGCGCCACGACACCTCCGTCCATGCGCCGCGCGACGCCTTGCGGACGGGCCTGGTGCTGCTGGGCGGCGGAATGTTGCTGGTGGCGGCGGTGCTGGCCTTCCGCGGGGGAGGCGTGCCGCCGTTCGGTCAGCCCGTACTCGCCGGCGCCTCGGCCGTGCCGCCCGGCGTC
>DNAS01000174.1:7193-7517 GCA_003485185.1 Phycisphaerales bacterium
GCACGGCCGAGGAGACCGGCGCGGCGAACGTGGTCATGTCCATCCTGCTGGACTACCGGGCGTACGACACCCTGGGGGAGGCGACGGTCATCTTCGTGTCCGTTCTCGGCGTCTACGTGATCCTCCGTCCCGTGGGGCGCAAGAAGGAGCAACCCCAATGACTCCGACGGGAATGACCCTCATCGTGCGGAGCACCGCCAAGCTGGTGACGGGATTCATCGCGGTCTTCGGCATCTACATCGCCCTGACGGGGCACCTGAGCCCGGGCGGGGGATTCGCCGGGGGGGTGATCCTGGCTGCGGCGGCGATCCTGATCGTGCTGGC
>DNAS01000095.1:0-8293 GCA_003485185.1 Phycisphaerales bacterium
CCCGGCCACCGAGATGGGGCCGCTCATTTCGGCCGGGCATCTGGCCAAGGTCGAGGAATACGCGGCCATCGGCAGGGCCGAAGGGGCGAAGCTCCTGGTCGGCGGAAAGCGGCCCGAGGATGCCGCGCTGCAGGATGGCTTCTTCTTCGAGCCGACCCTGTTCACGCAGTGCACGGCCACGATGCGCATCGTGCGCGAGGAGGTCTTTGGCCCGATCATCACCGTGGAGCGCTTCGCGGGCGAGAAAGAGGCCGTGCGCCTGGCGAACGACACGGAGTACGGCCTCTCGGCCGGGTTCTTCACCCGCGACCCGGACCGCATCCACCGGGTCGCGCGGGCGCTTCGCTTCGGCACGGTCTGGGTCAACGACTTCAACGTCTATTTCGCCCAGGCCCCCTGGGGCGGCTACAAGCAGTCCGGCATGGGGCGCGAACTCGGCCGCATCGGCCTCGAAGAATACCAGGAAGTCAAACACGTCTTCCAAAACCACGACCCCAAACCCCTGGGCTGGTTCGGCGTCGCACGCGGCTGACGCCGTCGTCGTTTTCATCGTCGCGGGATGCGGCAGCCCGGCGCGGCCGTCCGTTCCCGGCACAACCCAAACACGGGAGAAATCATGACAGGTTACGGAAAAAAACTGGCACTCATTCTGGCTCTGGTCCTGGCTCTGGCCTTTTCGGGCGGCGCGGCCTTCGCCAAGGACGACAAGGTGCGCTTCGTCTACGTGGGCTGGACCTGCGTGACCACCAAGACCGACGTGGCCACGGCCATTCTGAAGAGCCTGGGCTACGACGCGCAGGCACTGCTCGTCTCGGTGCCCATCGCCTACGAGGCCATGTCGAGCAACGAGGCCGACGTTTTTCTGGGCAACTGGATGCCCTCCATGAAGACCATCGCGGACGCTTATTTCGAGCGCGGCACGGTGGTGCAGTACACGCCCATCATGCCCGGCGCCAAGTACACCCTGGCCGTTCCGGCCTACGCCTGGGAAGGCGGGCTGAAACACTTCGACGACATCGCCAAATTCGGCGACAAGCTGGGCTGGAAGATCTACGGCATCGAAGAGGGCAACGACGGAAACGAGATCATCCAGGCCATGATCGACGCGGACATGCACGGCCTGGGCAGGTTCGAGCTGGTGCCCTCCAGCGAGCCCGCCATGCTCGGCCAGGTGCAGTCCTTCGCCAGGAACGGGCAGTGGATCGTCTTCCTCGGCTGGTCGCCGCACAGCATGAACGAGAACATCGACATGAAGTATCTCGACGGCAGCACGGCCGAGACTTTTGGCGAGAATGACGGCACTGCCGTGGTCTATACCAACATCCGCGCGGGCTTTGCCGAGGAGCAGCCCAACGTGGCGCGGTTCCTCAAGAACTATCGCGTGCCCGTGGAGATGATCAATCAGATCATGGTCACGCTGCACGACAACGCGGGCCTGGAGCCCATCGAGGCTGCCGCCGCGTGGCTGAAGGAGAACCCCGAACTGTACCGCGAGTGGCTAAACGGCGTGACCACGGCGGACGGCCGCCCCGCGCTGCCGGTCTGGGAGAAGGCCCTGGCGGACATGTAGCAGCCACACCGTCGAGGAAGCGCGTATTTAACGCGCCGCAACGTGAAAGAGCCCGCCGTGCATGATGCACGGCGGGCTCTTTCGTTCCGAACGGGAACCCCTGTTCGGGGTCGATTACTTCTTGTCCAGGTCGCGGATCAGGCGGCGCAGATCCTCAGCCATGGTGTCCAGGGCCGCGGCCGCGTCGGCCGAGGCGGACATGCCCCTGGAGTATTCGGCCGCGAGATGGCTGATGCGCTCGAGCGTGCCGCGCACCTCGTCCGTGGCCCGAGCCTGGGAGCGGGCGTCCTCGGCGATCTGGCGCACGCCCTCGGCCGAGGTCTCGGCCAGCCGCAGGATGTCCTCCAGCGAGCGGCCCGAGGCGTTGCCGTGCCGCGTGGCCTCGTCCACGGCCTCCTTGGCCTTGTCCACGCCCTCGATGTTCAGCGAGGCGGCGTCTTGGATGCCCTTGATGTGCTCGGTGACCTCCTTGGTCGCGAGCACGGTCTTCTCGGCCAGCTTTCGCACTTCGTCCGCGACCACGGCGAAGCCGCGCCCGGCGTCTCCCGCGCGGGCGGCTTCGATGGCGGCGTTCAGCGCAAGCAGGTTGGTCTGGTCGGCGATGTCGTTGATCACGCCGATGACCTGGCCGATGGCCTTGGCCTTGTCGCCCAGCGTGCCCATGTTGTCCTTCAGGGTCGTGGCCATTTCATTGACCGTGTTCACGGAATCCACGGCCTTGCCCGCGATGGTCGAGCCCTCGGCGGCTTTTTCGCGCGTGGCCTGGGCGCGCTCGCTGGCCTCGTCGGCCCGGGTGGAGACGACCACCACCGAGGCGCTGATCTCTTCGACCGTGTTTACGGCGGCGTCGAGCCGGTCGCGCTGTTCCTGTGCGCCGCGTTCGGCCTCGCCCACCTGCTTGCGCAGCAGGCTGGCCTTGTCGTGGATGCCTTCGACCACGGCCAGAAGCTCTTCGGCCGCGGCGCGCAGCGCCTCCGGCAGCGGCCACCACGGCATGTCGGCGTTGATCGTCCGGCGGTCCGCCAGGTCGAACGCCTTGCAGACGCCGATTCCGCTCTGGGAAAACCCGTTGGCGAAGTTCCGCGAGAGCACGCGCCCCAGACTGGCGCGCAACGCGCGAACCTTCCTCGCGTCGGGGGCGTCCCACAGCCCAGCCGTCTCGCAGACGCGAAGGAACTTCAGCGACAGGCCGGCGAATTCGGCTGCGTGACCGGGATCGCTCCGTACCGCGCCGCCTTCTTCCCGGTACGGCAGGCTGCGATCGTCCACGAACTCCCACACGTCGTAGTCCCCGCCGGGTCCGCTCGCCGCGCCCGGCAGGCGGGCGTGGAACCGCAGCACGTGCTCGACGAACCCCAGGCCCACGTCGCGGTACCGCCGCGCGCCGGTGAGTTCCGCGAACAGCGCCGCGCCGCCGATGGCGATCATCCACGGACCCAGGGAATGCCGCCCCGGGACCGGCCGGACGGGATTCTTCGGGTCCAGCGCCTCCTGGTCCGTCACGAACCGCCCCGCGCGAATCTCCTCGCAGACGCGATCGAACATCTCCTCGGCCGTCCGCAGGCGTCCGGCGTCGCCCAGCAGGGCGGCCGCGGCGCCCAGGCCCTTGGCGTAGAACAGGTCGCTGAACCCCGCCGGCGCGTCCCGGCGCGGCGACTTGGCGACCACGCGCCCCTCATCGTCCAGGTGCAGAGGCCGGCCCTGCAACGTCATCATGAACGACAGCCTGCCGGCGTTCGCGACCCGGAGTTGTTCCATCCGATCCGTCCCGGCCTTCAGGACCCTCGCGATGCGCGACGCGAGGGAATCCCGCTGGCCGGGCGAGAGGCTCTCCAGGCCCGCCACCCATCGGGCATGCCCGGCAAGGGCCTCGAGCCCGCGCCCCTGGATCCACGCGAAGACGGTCCGCTTGCCGCGCAGCGCGTCGTCGGCGGGGAAATCCTTGCCGCTGAGGATGTCCATCTTCGTGTCCAGCAGGGCGTAGTCCGGGTCGCGCTCGAAGCGCTCCAGGATCGTCCCCAGCACGCACAGCAGCATGGTCCGGTGGTCTTCGACGGCGGCGCGGACGGCTGCCGCGTCGGACAACTCGGCCACCTGCGTGGCCTGGAACCGGCTCGCCAAACTGGCGGGATTCAACTCCATGGTCATCGGCTTCTCCCATGCGCGGGCGCGGGTTCGGCGGCGCTTCCCGCCCGCGTGCCGCTACCTTACCTGTCCAGCCGGAGCGCTTCCACGATTTCCTGCCCGCAGCGCCGACCGGCGGAATTTCTCGGCGCTGCCGACAGGCGCGGCGCGGGAGTATAATCGCGCCCATGCGAGCGAGGACCCATCGTCTCGAGCAGACCCCGTGGCGCCTGGCGGAGTTGCCCGCCGTCGCGCCGGCGACCGCGGCGTACTGGGCGGCGCTGGCGGGCGTGACGCTGCTGGCGGCTTGCCTGCGCGTCGAGCACCTCCTGCACCCCATGCGGTACGACGAGTCGTTCAGCCTGCTCATGTTCGCCGCGCCGGACGACCCAAGCCGCTGGTTCCACTACCTCGCGCCCAACAACCACGTGCTGCACACGCTGGCGGTGCATCTTTCGGTCAGCCAGTTCGGGCTGCTTCCGCCGGCGGTGCGCCTTCCGGCCCTGCTGGCCGGGGTGCTGCTCGTGCCCTCGGCTGCGAGCCTTGCCCGGCGCGTCTCCGGCAGCGCCGTCGCGGGGCTGATCGCGGCCGCCCTGACCGGCGCGAGCAGCCTGCTGGTCGAATATTCCGTCAACGCGCGGGGATACGCCGTGGTCTGCCTGGCGAGCGTCTGGATGGCGCGGTTCACCGCCGACCTCTGCCGCGACGCCCGCCGCATCGGGCCGTGGGTCGGCTGGATTCTCGCTGGTGCTGCCGGGGCGTTTACCATCCCGATCATGGTCTACCCGGCCGGGATCCTGCTTCTCGCGCTCGCGGCGCAACTGGGCCTCTGCCGCGCCGACCGCGCCGTCCGCCGCAAGGTCGCCCTTCGCCTTGTCGTGGCCGTCGCGGCGACGGCGGCGCTGACCGCCCTGGCGTACCTTCCGGTGATCGAGGTCAGCGGCCTGGAGGCGCTCGTCGCCAACCGCTTTGTCGCGCCCCATCCGCTGGGCGAGGTGGCGGCGGCATTGCCGGGCGTGGCGGGGCAGACGCTGCGCGACTGGTTCCGCGACGGTTCGTGGGCGTGGGCGGCGCTGGTGGGCGCGGGCGTCGCGGGCGCGGCGGTCGAGGCGGTGCGCCGCCGCGCACTGCTGTGGGCGCTGCCGGCGCTGGCAGCGCTGTTGCTGCCGGCGGCAGCCCTGGCCCAGCGCGTTGTGCCGTTTCCGCGCGTCTGGCTGTTCGCGCTGCCCTGGACGCTCGCGCTGTCGGCCTGCGGGGCGGTGGTCCTGGTGCGGTTCCTGCCGCGCCCCGCGCCGTTGGCGGTGGGAAAGGTCGCCGGCGCGGCGCTGCTGGCCGCCGCCGCCGGCGCGAGCGCCTGGAACGTCCATGCCCGCCGGTGGATGATCAGCGAAGACCCCCGCACGCTCGTCGCGGCCGAGCGGATCGCCCGCGACGCCTCCGCCGCCCTGTGCGACGGACGCACCGCCATGCTCGCTTGGGTTCCTGGCTGGCCGTCGCTGACGTACTACCACCTGCTGTACAGCCCCGAGCGGCGCTACATTCCGTCCGGCGACCCGGCCTGCGAGCGGGCGATTGTCGTCGTGGGAGACCACCAGACGCTCGACGAAGTGCTGGGCCATTTCCCCGACGCCGCGCGGCGTTTCGGCCCCTGGGAATGTTGGGGAAACTACGAACGCGCAACGGTCTACCTCGCCCCGCGCCGCGAGAAGTAGAAGAACACCCTCAAGCACACAACGCTTGAGGGTGGCACCCTGCGAACCTACCGCCGGGCGACCTTGTTCTCGCGGAGGTATCGGTCGATGGAGGCCGCGGCGGTCTTCCCGTCGCCCATCGCCAGGATGACCGTCGCCCCGCCGCGGACGATGTCCCCGCCCGCGAAGACGCCGGGGATGCTCGTCATGCCGTTGGCGTCGATCTCGATGTTGCCCCACTTGTTGAGCTTCAGGTCGGGGCAGGTGGCCGTCAGCAGGGGGTTGGCGCGGGTTCCGACGGCGACGACGATGATGTCGGCCGCCAGCTCGAACTCGCTGCCCGGAATCGGCACGGGGCGACGCCGCCCCGACGCGTCGGGCGCGCCCAGCTCCATCCGCTGGAGGCGGACGGCGCGGACCCATCCGTCGTCGTTTCCGAGGATCTCCAGCGGCGCCAGAAGGAACATGAACTCGATGCCTTCTTCCTCGGCGTGCTTGATTTCCTCGGCGCGGGCGGGCATCTCGTCGCGCCCGCGGCGGTAGGCGAGGATCGCCCGCGTGGAGCCCAGGCGCTTGGCGGTGCGCACGGCGTCCATGGCGGTGTTTCCGCCGCCGAAGACCACCGCGATCGCCCCGCGCGCGATGGGCGTGCGCCCCTGGGGCTTGTACGCGCCCATCAGGTTGACGCGCGTCAGGTACTCGTTGGCGGAGTAGACGCCCTTGAGGTTCTCGCCCGGCACGTGCAGGAACACCGGAAGCCCCGCGCCGTTGGCGATGAAGCACGCGTCGAACTCCCGCAGGATTTCGGCGACGGTCAGCGTCTTTCCGACGATCACGTTGCACTCGATCTTCACGCCCATGGCCTGGAGGTTCTTCACCTCGCGGTCGACGATCGCCTTGGGCAGGCGGAACTCGGGAATTCCGTACCGCAGCACGCCGCCGGGCGCGTGGAGCGCCTCGAAGACGGTCACGTCGTGCCCCAGGCGCGCCAGTTCGCCGGCGGCGGTCAGCCCGCCCGGCCCGCTGCCCACGATGGCGACACGGAAGCCCGTCTTCGTCGTCGGCGCGCTCGGGGGCGCCAGATGCTCCATCGCCCAGTCGGCGACGAACCGCTCCAGCCAGCCCACCGCCACCGGCTCGCCCTTGAGCCCGCGCACGCACTTGGCCTCGCACTGCTTCTCTTGCGGGCAGACGCGACCGGTCGTCGCCGGGAGGGCGTTGTCCGCGCGGAGAATCTCCGCCGCCCCGCGCAGGTCGCCCGCGGCGATCCGCTCCAGGAACTCCGGAATCCGCACGCCCACCGGGCAGCCCTGCACGCACGGGCGGTTCTTGCACAGCAGGCAGCGCCGGGCCTCCTCGATGGCAGCCGCCTCGGCCAGGCCCAGGTTCACCTCGGTGAAATTCCGCGCCCGCTTCTCGGCCGGCTGCTCCGGCATGTGCGTCCGCTCGATGGCCAGGCGCTCCTTCGCGGTCAGGGACTTGTCGCTCACTGCCGGCCCTCCTTGTCGAGCTGCGCGTCCAGGCGGCAGTAGTCTTCCTTGTACGTGTTCTGGCGCTCGGCGAGTTCCGCGAAGTCCACCTCGTGCCCGTCGAACTCCGGTCCGTCCACGCAGGCGAACTTGATCTCCCCGCCCACCGTCACGCGGCAGCCGCCGCACATGCCCGTGCCGTCCACCATGATGGGGTTCAGGCTGACGATGGTCTTCACGCCGTAGGGGCGGGTCTGCTTGGCGATGGCCGCCATCATCGGCACCGGACCGACCGCGTAAACCGCGTCGGGGCGGCGCGACTCGTCGGCGAGGATTTCGCCCAGGACGGCCGTCACGAACCCCTTCACGCCCAGCGAGCCGTCCTCGGTGGTCACGAGCACTTCCCGGCTGAACGACGCCAGCTCGTCGCGGAGAATGACGTACGAGGCGCTGCGCCCGCCGATGAGGGTGACGACGTCGTTTCCCGCTTCGGCCAGCGCCTTGGCGAGGGGGAACAGCACGGCCGTACCCACGCCCCCGCCCACGCAGACGACCTTGCCGAACTTTTCGATCTCGGTGGCCTTGCCCAGCGGGCCCGCCACGTCGCGCAGGAATCCGCCGGCGGGCGTGGCGACGATGTCCTTCGTGCCCTGCCCGACGGCCTGGATGATCAGCGTGATGGTTCCCGCCTGCGCGTCGGCGTCGGCGATCGTCAGCGGAATGCGCTCGTACTCCTCGTCCCGCCGGACGATGACGAACTGCCCGGGCCTGCGGGCCTTGGCCACCCGCGGCGCCCGCACGACCATCCGGTGCACCTGCGGCGCCAGCGTCTCGTTGCGTAAAACCTCAAACATGCCTGTGGGCTCCTGCGATTGTGTCCGAAACCCTCATGATAGCAGATGGTTGCCCTCCCGCCCAAGCCGAAGCCGTGATTTGCGGGATTAGAAAATCTTATTGCTCCGTGGAAAACCTCTGCAAAACAGGGCGGCACGGCTTGCTTGCAAGCCGTGTTCTCCACGAATTCGGGCAACACGCCCGTACGGGCGCGCCACCCGTCGTCGGCGGGTTTATTTCGCCCCGTCGTATCCGTGGGGGTGTTTGCGGTGCCACTGCCAGGCGTGCGCGACGATCTCCTTGAGGTAGGGGAACTTCGGCTGCCACGACAGCTCGCTGACCGCGCGGGTGCTGGAGGCGACCAGCCGGTCGGGATCGCCCGGGCGGCGCTGCGCGACGCGCGCGGGAATGTCGAAATCGGTCACCTCGCAGCAGGTCTCGATCACCTGGCGGACGCTGAATCCCTCGCCGTTGCCCAGGTTGTAGACCTTGACGCGCCCGGGCTCGATGGCGCCGGCCGCCAGGATGTGCGCGTCGGACAGGTCGCACACGTGAATGTAATCGCGGATGCACGTGCCGTCCGGCGTGTCGTAATCGTCGCCGAA
>DNAS01000095.1:8436-9064 GCA_003485185.1 Phycisphaerales bacterium
GGCGTGTCGTAATCGTCGCCGAAAATCTTGATCTCCTTCCGCTGGCCCAGCGGAACCTGGAGGATCAGCGGAATCAGGTGCGTCTCCGGGTTGTGCGCCTCGCCGATGTCCCCGGACGGATGCGCCCCGGCCACGTTGAAGTACCGCAGCGCCACGAACCCCAGACCGTAGGCCGTCGCGTACGCCTGCATCATGTATTCCACGCACAGCTTGCTCGCGCCGTACGGGTTGATGGGCGCCAGGCGGTCGCACTCCTCGATCGGAACGCGGTCGGGCTTTCCGTAGACGGCGGCCGTCGAACTGAACACCATCTTCTTGACGCCGCAATCCCGCATCGCGTCCAGCAGCGTCAGCCCGATGACCGTGTTGTTGTGGAAATACTTGTCGGGCATTCCGACCGACTCGCCGGCCTCGATGAACGCGGCGAAGTGGATGACGGCCTCGATCTGATTCTCCGTCATCGCCTGGCGCAGGGCGGCGCCGTCGGACACGTCGGCCTGGACGAACTTCAGGCCGCGAACGGCTTCGGCGTGGCCCTTGACGAGGCTGTCGTAGACGACCGGGGTGTGCCCCGCGCCCTTCAGCGCCCGCGCCACGTGCGACCCGATATATCCGGCCCCGCCGGTCA
>DNAS01000095.1:9160-9336 GCA_003485185.1 Phycisphaerales bacterium
GATATATCCGGCCCCGCCGGTCAGCAGTACGTTCATGAGGCGTCTCCTGTGTGCAGCGGGGTGATTATAGGCCACAGCCCCGCCCGTTGCAATTGCCCCGCCCCGGCGGCAGAATGACACGAACAAAAGTCCCGCGCCGCCGGCTGCGGCGCGACGATAAAATGACAGCGACAAGC
>DNAS01000036.1 GCA_003485185.1 Phycisphaerales bacterium
GTCGCCTCGGGGGGGGCTTGCGATTCAAACCGCTGGGGGCGGTAGGCGTCCTCGGGTGCTTTGTCCGGCCGCCGGCGGCGGGTCATGCGCTTGAGCAGCACGAACCCCGCCAGCAGCAACGCCAGCGCCAGCGGAATTGCGCGCGTTAACCAGTTGGTTTCGCCGGGGGGGAGGGTCTGGGTGACCTTTTCCATCTGCCAGGCCAGCAGGACGGGGTAGGTGCGCTCGACAGGCGGGCGGTCTTTTCCGCCGCGGTCCCTGGCCCGGTAGTTTCCGTAGAACACGCCCGCGACGCGCGCCTGCCGGCCGGGAAGGTTGAAGTTCTGCTCCTTGTCGCCGCTGGAGAAGTCCGCCCGGCCCAGCACGCTCGCCGGGTCGCACGTCGTGTAGACTTCCAGCGGTTCGAGCACCGGGCGTTCCGCGTCGGCGTTCAGGCATTGCAGGCGCCAGACGGGGCGGTCCTTCGACCAGTGGCGCGAGGGCACCAGCCCGTCGTTGACCTCGAGCCTGCGGAAGGCGAACACGATGACGTTCGTGCGGACCGGCCTGGCGAAGTATCGCTCCGGTTCGCGCACCAGGTTGCGATGTGCCGGCTGGTCGAGCCCCGCCCAGTCCGCCGGCGACAGATCGGGCATCTGCGCGACCTTGGACATCAGGAGGGGAAAGTCCTTGCGGGCGGGGGGCTGGGCCCTCTCGGCCGAGGGGGAATGCCGGTTGGCGCGCAGGTCGTCGAGGATCACCTGCTGCTCCGGCGTGAATTGGAGCGCCTCATCCACGCGCTGGAGGGTCGGCACGCTTTCCGCGATTGCTGGCGCCGACGCGGAGGCCGGGTCCGGCTGGCTCGTCGCCTGTCCGCGCGCGCCGCAGGCGCACGCCAGCACCGCCGCGCCGCACAGCCGGACTATCGCTCGTGACGCCCGTTTCATGGACGCAATTGTAGAAAGGGCGCAAGGGGGTGTCAAAGCGCAGCGGAGAACTCGCCGCTACTTTCGCCCGGAGTGGGCGGGCAACAGGAACGTGTCGGTCGGACTGCCGGGGGTTTCGGTGCCCTGGTAGTCCCGCACGCCGTTGGCCAGGAAGATGTTGTCTCCCCGGACGCCGACGTCCGCCGTCGGCTGCCATTGCACGTGCATGTCCAGGTAGAGCACGTTCTGTCCGCGCTCGTCGTGGTTGGGGCTCAGGGGGCTGTCCATCGCCTGGCGCTGGAACCGCCCGCGCTCGAACAGCGGCGTGCGGTCGGCGAGGATCGCCATTTGCGCCGCCACGTTCGCCAGCTCCGGAGCGGTGATGCGCAGACCCGCCGGGCCGATGGCGTGCTGGTAGGAGTAGGCGACCTGCTCCTGCGAGGGGAAGTCGATCATCCCGCTCTCGACGACGAAGCTGCGTCCCGGCACGGCCGGGCACTGGAAGACCACCGGGGAGCCCTCGTACCCGTCGCGGACCAGGCGGAACAGCGCCTGGGAATTGCTGACGGCGGGCTCGCCGTTTCCGCTGAGCCAGCGATGGCGGGTGGTGTCGACGGTCGGCAGCCGGTCGTCGTGGGACAGGGCGAAATTCTGGAGCGACGTTCCGATGCGTCCGAGGTTGGACGCGCACTGGGCGACGACGGCCTGTCGGCGCGCCTCGCGGATGGAGGGCACGAAGATGGCGGCCAGCACGACCACGGCGGCCGCCAAGGTGGCCAGCTCCCGCCAGGAGAACGTCGGGCGGACGACGCCGCGTCGGATTTCCTCGCGGGCCAGCAGCGCCTCGGTCCGCCGCGCGCCGCGGACCCGCGCGAGCGTGTCGTTGACGAGCGTTTCCGGCGGCTCGCGCTCGGCCAGCAGCCCCAGCGCCCCCAGCGCGCGGGACAGGTCGCCGTGCAGACGGCGGAACGACTCGTCTTCCGCCAGACGGCGGCGGACCTGTTCGGCCGTCGCGGCGTCGCAACGGCCCAGCAGCTCGTCGATCAGCAGGGCTTCGTCTTGGCTGCGGTCAGTCATGGCGGTCTCGCTCCGCAACGGTCTTCCATCGGTTCGCGAACGTTCTTACCGCGGCGTGCAGCCGCGATTTGACCGTCCCGAGCGGCACGTTCAGCATCTCGGCAATTTCCTGGTACGAAATGTCGTGAAAGTAGCTCAACAGCAGGACGATGCGGAGGTTCTCCGGCATTTCCTGCACCACGTTCTGTACGGCCTGGCGGGTCTCCAGGTTCGCCAGGAAATGCTCCGGGGAGGGAATTTCCGCGGGCACCAGGTCGGCGTAGGACCCCCGCTGGTCGTCGGAGACCTGGGCGTCGAGCGGGGCGGCCTGTCGGCGGGATCGGGTCCGCAGGGCGTCGCGGGCCTTGTTGGCGGCGATCGTGAACAGCCAGGGCTTCAGCCGGCGATCCATGTCGAACGCCCCGGCCGAAAGGTGAACCTGGAGGAACGTCTCCTGGAAGACGTCCTCCGCCAGCGCCGCGTCGCCGGTGAACCGGGCCAGGAAGTTGAACAGTTCCTTTCGGTACCGCCCGACGAGCGTGGCGAAGGCCGTCTCGTCGCCTTCCAGGTGGCGCCGGAGCAGTTCGGTGTCGGCGGGTTGCGGGTTGGGTTTCGGCGCCTCGGGCACGGGCTTCGGTTCCTGCGCCCGGCGGGCAGCCGGGCAAGCGGTTCATGATAGGCCGCGCTCGCCGGCGCGGTCAATTCTTTCTTGCCGACGGGCGC
>DNAS01000140.1:0-236 GCA_003485185.1 Phycisphaerales bacterium
GTCATAGCTGGCGCAGGCGGGGGACAGGAGTACAGCGTCTCCGGGTTCGGCCAGGCCGCGGGCGAGCGCGACGGCCGCTGCGAAATCTTCCGCCCGGACGACCCGCGGCGCGTCTCCGGCGCGGCGGGCCTCGACGGCCTCGACGATCTGCTCGCGCGTCGCGCCGAGCGCCACGACGGCCTTGGCGCGATCCGCGAGTTCGGCCCCCAACGCGTCAAAACTGACGTGCTTGTCGT
>DNAS01000140.1:385-669 GCA_003485185.1 Phycisphaerales bacterium
CCCGCCGACGAGGATGATGCTGCGCCGAGGCTCAAACGCCCGCAGCGCGACGATCGCGCCCTCCGGCGTGGTGCACTTGGAATCGTTGTAGTATCGCACGGAGGCGATCTGGGCGACGAACTGGAGGCGGTGGGGCAGGCCCGCGAATTCGCGCAGGGCGTCGGCTGCGGCCGCGCGGTCCACGCCGAGCTGGCGCGCCGCCGTCCAGGCCGCCTGCGCGTTGGCCTGGTTGTGCGCGCCGGGAAGCTTCAGATCGAACGGTTCGGCGATCGCCCCGGGCTCGG
>DNAS01000140.1:866-4060 GCA_003485185.1 Phycisphaerales bacterium
CCCCCCCCCCCCCCCCCGCGCCTCCGACGCCCAGCGCGACGTGACGGGGCAGTCGGCGTTGAGGATCAGCACGTCCGAGGGCGACTGGAAGCGGAAAATGTTCTTCTTCGCCTCGCCGTAGGCGTTCATCGTGCCGTGGCGGTCGAGGTGGTTGGGCAGCAGGTTCGTCACGACCGCCACCCGCGGCGAAACGCCCACCTGGGGCAGGTCCTCCAGCTGGAAGCTCGAAAGCTCCAGCACGACGACGTGGTCGCGCGCGATGTCCGGCAGGTCCTCCAGCAGGCTCTGCCCGATGTTCCCGCCGACGTGCGTGGTGAACTTGCGGGCGAGGATCTCGCCGATCATGGCGGTGGTGGTGCTCTTTCCGACACTGCCGGTGATACCCACGATGTCGGCGGGGCATCGCTGGAGGAATAGGTTGATCTCGGTGGTCATGGGCACGCCGGCGGCGCGGGCGGCGGCGAGCAGGGGGGAGTCCTTCGGCACGGCCGGGCTGACGACGAGCAGGTCGGCCTCGGTCGCGTCGCGCTCGTCGTGCCCACCGAGGTGGAGCGTCACGTCGGCGCCGCCCAGCGCGGCGACGGACTCCGCCAGCGATTCCGCCGACGCCTTGTCCGAGACGGTCACGCGCGCGCCCTGCGCGGCCAGCCAGCGCGTCACGCCGATTCCCCCGCCGAACCGTCCCAGCCCGACGACGGTCACCCGCCGCCCCGCGAGATTCCGGCAGCCGTCGGTCCGCGCGTTCATAGCGCCTCCACCGGTCCCAGCGCCAGCGAGGTGAAGGCCGTCATGTCGTATTCGCGGAGGACCGCGGCTACCTCGTCGCGCGTGACGGCGAACAGTTGCTCGATCTGCTCGGCCAGCGGGACGTACTCGTTGCGGTACAGCCAGTCAAATCCGACGGCGGACAGGCGGCCCATCGGCAACTCGCCCTTGAGCGTGGCGCCGGAGGCGGTCTTGTTCTTTGCGGCGGCGAGTTCGGCGTCGGTGGGGCCCTCGTCGCGGAGCTTGCGGAACTCCTCGCGGGCGATCGACAGGGCACGGGGGGCGTTTTCGGCGTCGGCGGTGATGAACGTGAACATCAGTCCCGCGTGGTCGAACGGTTCGTAGGCGGTTCCGGCCTCGTCGGCGATGGCGGGATCGACCAGGGCGTAGTACAGGCGGCTGCCCGTGGAATCGCCGGCGATGGAGGCGGCCAGGTGCGCCGCGTGCCGCCGGGGGTCCTGGGCCGACGGCGCGGGCGAGATCAGCCCGATGTGCTCGCGGGCGACCTTTTCATCGCGGAGGACGTGGTGCGTGCCGGTCGCGGCGGGGGGCGACAGGTCGCGGTCGGCGCGGCAGGGCTCCCACGCGCCGCACATCGCCCGCGCCTTGTCCGCGAACGCGTCGAAGTCCAGGTTGCCCACGCCCACGAGGGTCATGTTCCCCGGCGAGTAGCGCCGGCGGAAGTAGTCCATCATGTCGTCTCGCTTCAGGGTCCGGATCGACTCGGGCGAGCCTAGCACGCTGTTGCCCAGCGGGTGCGCCCCGAAGTGCTGCGTCATGAGGCTCTCGAACACCCGCCAGCGCGGCATGTCCCGGTACATGGCGATTTCTTCCAGGATGACGCCCTTCTCCACGTCGAAGTCCTCCTGGCGGAGCGACGGACGGACGATGTCGCACAGCAGGTCCAGCAGCCGCGCCTGGAATTCCGGGAGGACCGCGCCGTAGTAGACGGTGTATTCCTCGGAGGTGAAGGCGTTGTAGTTGGCGCCCATCTCGTCGAACTCGCGGTTGACGTCGGCGGGCGAGCGGCGCTCGGTGCCCTTGAACATCATGTGCTCGAGGAAATGACTGACGCCCGCGACGACGGGCTGCTCGTCACGGCTGCCCGTCCGGACGAAAACCCCGCTCGCCATCGAAGCGGCCGAGGCGTTCACCTCCGCCACGATCGTCAGTCCGTTGTCCAGTTGCGCGTGTCGGAACTCCATGGTCATTCGTGCTCGCTCTCAGAGGACGACGGCGGTGTCCAGTTCCGCCGGTCCGATGTACAGCATGGTGAAGTCTTTCGCCGGCCAGTCGCGCAGGTACTGCTTCACCTGGTCGGGCGTGACGGCGTCGATGGCGGTGGAGATTTCCTCCAGGCTCCGCAGGCGGCGCAGGTGATACCAGTCCGACACCAGGGCGCTGGCGCGGGCGCCGGTGCTTTCGCCCTGCATGACCAGTGCGCTCTTGAGTTGCGTCCGCGCGCGGGCCATCTCGTCGTCGGCGACGCCCTCGGCCAGGCGGCGCAGCTCGGTGACGGTGACGCGGAGCGTTTCCTGGGCCTTTTCGGGCGTGGTGCCGGCGTAGGTGAACATCCCGGCGTGGTCCTTGAGGCTGTGGTAGTGGCTGGAAACGTGGTAGACCAACCCTCGCTTCTCGCGGACTTCGGTGAACAGTCGCCCGCTCATTCCGCCGGACAGGACGGTCTCGGAGAGTCGCGCGGCGTAATAGCGGGGATCGCTCACGACGGTCGCGCGGTGGGCCAGGGCGATGTGCACCTGGGCGGAATCCTTCGGTACATGCGTGATGCCCCCGGCTGGCGGCGTCGGGCGGATGGGTGGGGCGGACGGACTGTCCCAGTCGCCGAAGCGCCGCCCCACGTGGTCCAGCAGCGCCGGCCACTCGAACGCGCCGGTGACCGACAGCGTGGCCCCGCGCGGCGACAGCCTGCCTTGGATATCTTTGCGCAACATCTCGGCGCTGAGGGTCTGGAGGCTCCCGGCCGTGCCGTACGGGCAGCGCCCCAGCGGCGCGGGGTAGAACTTCTCTCGCAGCAAGAGGTTGGCCTTGCGGGAGGGCTCGTCTTCCAAAGAGGCCAGGTCCTGTTGGACCAGCGCCCGGCAGGGCTCGAAGGTCTTGTCCTCCAGGCGAGGCCGGCGGACGATGTCGGCGTAGAGGTCCAGCGTCTCGGGCAGGTTGCGCCCGAGCAGCGCCGCCGACAGCAGGAGGAACTCGCTCTGGACGGACTCGTGGTGCTGGACGCCGAGGGAATCGAGCGCGTCGTTGAGCTGGCGGGTGTCGCGGTCTCCGGCCCCGCGGAAACACCAGTCCGCCGCGACGGACGCGGCGCCGGCGCTCTCCGGCGGGTCGTGCGACGCGCCGGCGGGCAGGGCCAGCACCATCGCCGCCGACGAGACGTTGTCCATCCGCTGGCCCAGCAGCGTCAGACG
>DNAS01000140.1:4188-4463 GCA_003485185.1 Phycisphaerales bacterium
AGACCGTTGGGCAGCTCCCGAATGAAGAATTTCTCAGCCACGGGTCTCTCCAAAGCGTTGGACCGTGATTCTACGCACAACCGGCGGCGAGCCCAAACAGAATCCGTTGCGGCTGGACTTCAAAATGCCCGGTCGCTATGGTGTTGCCCATGAGCACACGAGTTGCCGTCATCGGTGATGGGGCCATGGGCACCCTTTGCGCGATCATGCTGGCGGAAAACGGCTGCAAGGTCCGCCTCTGGTCGGCGTTCGCGGACGCGGCGGCCGAACTGTCC
>DNAS01000140.1:4595-4867 GCA_003485185.1 Phycisphaerales bacterium
CGGACGCGGCGGCCGAACTGTCCGCCACGCGCGAGAACCGCAAGTTCCTTCCGGGCCCGCGACTGCCGGATTTGGTGGAAGTCACCGCCGACGACGCCGCGGCGCTGGACGGCGCGGCGCTGGCGCTCTCGGCCGTGCCCACCCAGTTCATCCGCGGCGTCTGGAAGCGCCTCAGCACGCACTGCCCGAAGTCGCTGGCGATCTGCTCGGCCGCCAAGGGCATCGAGAACCACACGCTGCTCCGCCCGACGCAGGTGCTGCTGGACGTGCTG
>DNAS01000140.1:5066-5238 GCA_003485185.1 Phycisphaerales bacterium
GTGGCGATCCGTCGGCGCGGGCGGTGGCGGCGCTGTCGGGGCCTTCGATTGCGCCGGAGGTTGCGGAAAAGCTCCCGGCGACGGTGGTGGTGGCCTCGGCCGACGAGGCCCTCGCGCAACAGGTGCAGGCGCTGATCTCGCGCCCGTATTTCCGCGTCTACACGAACCCGGA
>DNAS01000114.1:0-175 GCA_003485185.1 Phycisphaerales bacterium
GGGCCCAGGATCACGTCCACGCCCGGGAACTTGGTGAACGGGAAGACGCTCTCCTTGACCGACGTCTGGCGCGGGCGCGGGGCCTCGGTCACGCCGAGTTCCTCCAGCGTCTTTCCGGCCATCACCTTCGCCGCCAGCTTCGCCCACGGCACGCCGGTGGCCTTGGAGACGAACG
>DNAS01000114.1:358-522 GCA_003485185.1 Phycisphaerales bacterium
CCGGTGGCCTTGGAGACGAACGGGACCGTGCGCGACGCGCGGGGGTTGACCTCGAGGATGAACACCTCGCTGTCCTTGACGGCGAACTGGACGTTCATCAGCCCGCGAACGGCGAGGCGCTCCGCCAGGCGCTTGGCTTGGCGGGCGATCTCGCGCACCACGCC
>DNAS01000114.1:681-1400 GCA_003485185.1 Phycisphaerales bacterium
GCCTCCTCGATGTGCTCCATGATGCCGCAGACGACCGCGCGGGGCTTGGGTGAGCGAGCGCCGCCGGGCGCGGCGCCGAAGTCCGCCAGGCAGTCCACGTCCACCTCGGTGGCCGCGTCGAGAAACTTGTCCACGAGAATCGGGTGGTCCTCGCCCACGGTCGAGGCGTCCACGGCCTTGGCCATGTAGACGTCGAGCTGCTTCTCGTCGGAGACGATCTCCATCGCCCGCCCGCCCAGCACGTAGCTGGGGCGCACCAGCACGGGATAGCCGATCCGTTTGGCAACCTCGCGGGCCTGCTCAACGGAAAAGGCCGTCCCCCCCGGCGGGCACTTGAGTTTCAGTTCGTCCAGCACCCTCGCGAAGCGCTCGCGGTCCTCGGCTAGGTCGATCGAGTCGGGGCTGGTGCCGATGATCGGTACGCCGTTCCGCTCCAGTCCGCGGGCGAGGTTCAGCGGCGTCTGTCCGCCGAACTGCACGATCACGCCGTGCAGCTTGCCCGGCGTGCCCAGCGGGGCGCCGTTGAGCTTCTCGCAGATGTGCAACACGTCCTCGAGCGTCAGCGGTTCGAAGAACAGCAGGTCCGACGTGTCGTAGTCGGTCGAGACCGTCTCGGGGTTGGAGTTGACCATGACGGACTCGAAGCCCAGCTCGTCGGCCGCGAAGGCCGCGTGAACGCAGCAGTAGTCGAACTCGATGCCCTGCCCGATGCGGTTCGG
>DNAS01000114.1:1506-1644 GCA_003485185.1 Phycisphaerales bacterium
ATGCGGTTCGGGCCGCCGCCCAGGATGACGATCTTTTTCCTGTCCGAGACGCGGGCCTCGTCGTCCACGAATTGCGGATTCTCCGTGCCGGACGCCCCGACGCGGGTGATCGGCGTCTCATACGTCGAATAGTAATAC
>DNAS01000114.1:1670-4297 GCA_003485185.1 Phycisphaerales bacterium
TCCGCGGCGCAGGTGTCCACCAGCTTGTAGACCGGCTCGACGCCCAGGCGCTTGCGGAGCTTGCGAACCTCGTCGGGTTTGGCGTTCCAGGCGCGGGCGAGTTGGATGTCGCTGTAGCCCCACTGCTTGGCGCGGCGGAGCAGCGGCTCGGTCACCTTGTCCAGGGGCCCTGCCGCTACGAGTTCCGCCTCGAAGTCCACCAGCTCGCGGATCTGTGTGAGGAACCACGGGTCGATCTTCGTCAGCTCGAAGACCTGCTCGACGGTCCAGCCCAGCTTGAAGGCGTAGCGGACGTAGTAGATTCGCCCCTGCGACGGCACGGCCAGCTTCCGCCGCAGCTTGCTGTCCTCGATGGGCCATTCCACGTCCACCAGATGCGCCGGGCCGCCCGCCAGCCTGCCCTGCTCGGGGAGCCGCGCGTTGAACCACTTGTCGTTGCCGTCGAGGCCCAGCCCGAACCGCTTGACCTCCATCGAGCGGATGCCCTTCTGGAGGCTCTCCTTGAACGTCCGCCCGATGCTCATGGCCTCGCCGACGGACTTCATCTGCGTGGTGAGGGTCTCGTCGGCCTCGGGGAACTTCTCGAACGTCCAGCGCGGGATCTTGGTGACCACATAGTCGATGGTCGGCTCGAAGCAGGCGGGCGTTTCCCGCGTGATGTCGTTGCGCAGCTCGTCGAGGGTGTATCCGCAGGCGAGCTTGGCGGCGATCTTGGCGATGGGGAACCCCGTCGCCTTGGACGCCAGGGCGGAGCTGCGGCTGACGCGGGGGTTCATCTCGACGACGATCATGCGCCCCGTCTTCGGGTCGACGGCGAACTGGATGTTGCTGCCGCCGGTCTCCACGCCGATGGCGCGGATGATCGCCAGCGACGCGTCCCGCATGAGCTGGTATTCCTTGTCGGTGAGCGTCTGGGCCGGGGCGACGGTGATGCTGTCGCCCGTGTGCACGCCCATCGGGTCGAAGTTCTCGATGGAGCAGACGATGACGACGTTGTCCGCCTTGTCGCGCATCACCTCCAGCTCGTATTCCTTCCACCCGAGGACCGACTCCTCGATGAGGATCTCGCTGATGGGCGAGTATTCCAGTCCCCGCGCGGCGATGACCTCGAACTCCTCGACGTTGAAGGCGAACCCGCCGCCCGTTCCGCCCAGGGTGTAGGCCGGGCGGATGCACACCGGCAGTCCGACGTCCTTCGCGATCTCCCGCGCCTCTTCCATCGTGTGGGCGACGCCGCTGCGCGGCACGTCCAGCCCGATCGACAGGCAGATGTTCTTGAACTCCGTGCGGTCCTCGGCGCGATGGATGACCTCGCGCGTCGCGCCGATCATCTCCACGCCGAACTTCGCCAGCACGCCCATGTCGTGGACCTTGACGGCCGTGTTCAGCCCCGTCTGCCCGCCCAGCGTCGGGAGCAGCGCGTCGATGGGGTGCGGGCCCTTGCTCTCCAGCTCGATGATCTTGGCGACGGCCTCCGGAGTGATCGGCTCGATGTACGTCCGGTCGGCGAACTCCGGATCGGTCATGATGGTGGCTGGGTTCGAATTGATCAGGACGATCCGGTAGCCTTCCTCGCGCAGCGCCTTGCACGCCTGGGTTCCGGAATAGTCGAATTCGCAGCCCTGGCCGATGACGATCGGACCGGAGCCGATGAGCATGATGGTGTGGATGTCGTCCCTGCGTGGCATCGATGGCGTCCCTGTCTGGCCCGTCGGGCCTCCCAGCCGGGTATCCGTGGAGCGGTCCCTCGCACCGCCGGCCTAAAATTCGAAACAGGTTAGCATGCCGCCCCCCTTTCGACAAGCCCTTGCCTGCGGAAACCGCCCCCGCACCAGGCCCCGGGGGGCACTTTCGGCTGGACGGGCAGCGGAGTTGCCGATACCCTCACCCGGAACTGCCGATATAGACGAGACGTACCGACGGTCCAGGAGCGGAAACATCGATGAGCAGAGACTACTCGCCTGACACATGCCGAACACTGGTGGAGAGATTCCGCCAGGCAGGGATCCACCGCCGCCTCCGCGTGGATCGCCACGAGGCGGGCGACGAGCTGGTGTACGAGGCGACGGGCGTCGTGCCCGCCCTCCCGGTCCGCGTCAGGCTGCGGATCGACAAGTTCATCGGCGGCGGATTCGCCGGGCAGGTGTATCGCGCGAACGTCACGGAGATCGACGCCCCCCAGGGCGACGTTCCCGGCCTGCACGTCGGCGGCACGTACGCAGTCAAGATTCTCATCCCGCCGTCGACGTTTTCCCGCGCCTTCCGCGACGCGATCTACGCCGTGGGCTTCCAGGGGCCCTTTTCGCACCAGGTCAATCCCGCCGCCGTCCGCGCCGGGGCGCTGTGGCAGAAATTCATCCGACGGGCCGCGGCCATCCGCTTCGGCGACGACCGGGCCGTCAAGGACGTGCTGGCCACTTTCGTCGACGGCGACATCGGAAGCTGCGGCGAGATCAGCGAATGGGTCGAGGGGCGCAACTGGCGCTTCGAGGTGGACGACCGCCTGGGGCAGCGCCGCCGCTGGTGCCGCGGGAAGGACGTTCCCGCCGAGTTGCTCGGTTCGCCGGAATACCGCGCCAAGAAGGCCTTCATGGCCGAGTTCGTCCGCCTGCTGCACGAGCTCGGTC
>DNAS01000114.1:4400-6150 GCA_003485185.1 Phycisphaerales bacterium
AGCTCGGCGCACACGAGTTCGCCCGCCAGTACGAATGGTGGACGTGCAAGAGCCAGCCGAACGTCTTCAAGCGCCTCGACACCGAGAGCGACCCCGAGGCGGGCCTGACAGCGATGGATTTCCGCGCCGGGCTCGCTCTGCTTCCGTTCCTGCCCATGAGCCCCGGCGACGTGCCCCTGATCTTCAAAGGCCTGGCACGCGGATCGCTCGTGCAGTTCGACCGCGGCGACCTGTCCAAGCTGCGCCGCTTCGTGGACCGTCATCGCGAACATTTCGCCGACATGGGCGAGGCGATGGACGAATTGGCCGCCGCCGAGGACGCCTACCGCAACTCCCAGCCGGACGTCACGCACAACCACGTGCGCCTGCTGTACAGCCGCAAGCTGTGGGCGGGCATCTTCGACGCGGCCGTGACCGGCTGGCAGGTCCGCAACATCACCGACGAGGAGACGACCCGCCGCCTTCGCCGCAGCCGGACGATGACCTTCCTGTTCGCGCTGGCGAGCCTGCTGCCGTTGTTGGGCGTCACAGCCGCCGTCGCGGCGCTGGTCATCGGCCTGCGGACCGGGGCGCCCGGCTGGCCGCTGACGGGCGCCGTCGCAGCGCTGGCGGTCGTGCCCGGCGCGCTGGGGAGGCTGGTCCGCCGGCTGTGGGGACGGGCCGACGCACGCAGGCATCTGGCCGCCCTGCTGACCAGCCCCGCCTACCTGCTGCGGGCCGTCCGGGCGCACGCCGTCGAGACCGCCATTCGCTGGCTCCACGCCGGGCGAATCAGCGAGGCGACCGCGCAGGCCATCGCCCGCAATCCGCTGGTGTTCTTCGCGCACCTGCCGCTGTCCGTCCTGCCGGTGTTCCTGCACAAGCTGCTCACCGACTGGCGATACGTCGTGGGGCTGGTCCAGTACATCGTGGTCCGCCCGCTGCGCCTGTACTTCAAGCCGGCGGCGCGGGAGCAATGGTTGCGGGAGATGGTCAGCGAAGGCAAGCGAAAGCACATGCTCACCGACGAGGACGCCGATCGCATCCTCTCCCGCATCCACGAACCGTTCATCCAGAAATACCTCAAGAGCCTGGCCGTGCACGTCTGCACGCTCCCGGTGACGCAGATCGTCTCGGTCACCGTCGCGGGAATCTACCTCTACATGCACCCGGAGTTTTCGAGGGAGCAGGCGGCTAAGGCCGCGCTGGCCATCCTCGGGCTCTTCCAGATCACCCCGATTTCTCCCGGTTCGCTGGCGCGCGGGCTGTACGTGCTGTACCTGGTCATCCGAGAGCGGAACTTCAAGGATTACAACATCGCGGTGTTCCTGGGATTCTTCAAGTACGTCGGATACCTGGCCTTCCCGATCCAGATGGCGTACCGCTACCCGGCGTTGGCGCGGTTCATGGCCGCCCACTGGGCGACGGGCGCGGTGCACATCGTTCCGGTGTTCGGCGAGCACGGGGCCCTGCTGGAGCACGCGGTCTTCGACCTGTTCTACAACCGCCCGCTGACGATCCGCCGGCGGATGAAGGAGCGCGCCGCGCTGCGGGCGAACATGTCCGCTCGATCATGGCATGCCGTGCCGCTGGCTGCGGCGGCCGTCGGGGTGTTCGCCCTGGCCGACTGGTTCTGCCTCCGGACGTGGGGCACGCTGCCGACGCTGGCGAACCTCTGGGCGGTCGTCCTGCTGACGCCGGCTGCCCTCGGCGCTGCGGTGACGCTGCTGGCCTGCGGGGCGCCCACGCCCAGGCGGGTCGTCCTGGCGTT
>DNAS01000114.1:6329-6529 GCA_003485185.1 Phycisphaerales bacterium
GTCCTGGCGTTCGTCGGGGGGGCAATGGCGGGAATCGCGGCGGCCGCCGTTCACGTCGCCGTCGGGCACGCGATGGGAACCTTCCCCGAAACCGGATGGCTCCTGGCGTGGAAAGTCGCCGCGCGAGGGCTCTGGATGGCGTTCTTGCTGGCCCTGCTGTCGTCCGTGGCGGCGTTGGTGACGGAGATCAGCCGGCCCGG
>DNAS01000114.1:6714-9833 GCA_003485185.1 Phycisphaerales bacterium
CCTAGAAACCTAACCCCACGGCGCCAGCCAACCAGTTCAACCCCGCCGTCAGGGCGTTCGTCCGCACCAGCAGTTGCACCGCGACGTTGGCGTAGACGCCCGCGATCAAATCGTCGGCGAGGATTCCCCACCCGGCCGGGAGCTTCTGGATGCCCCGCGCGGGCGGCGGCTTGACGATGTCAAACAGGCGGAAAGCGAGGAACGCCAGCAGCACGATCGCCCAGGTCGGCGCCAGCCCCAGCGGCATGGCGACGAGGGCGACGGCCTGGCCGGCCCATTCGTCGATGGTGACCTGGCCTGGGTCTTTCCGCCCGAAGGTCTCCTCGGCGAAGCGTCCCAGCGCCACGCAGACGCCCGACGCCGCGACCGCCAGCGAGACCATTCCGACGGACAGGCACAGCCACCGCCCACCGCTTGCCCAGGCAATCAGCAGGTAGATCGCGCAGACTGCCGCCGAGCCCCACGTTCCGGGCGCCAGCGGAAGGCGGCCCGTCGCCAGGCCGGTCACGAGGAATTTACGAAGCCGGTCCATCGCCGATCAGGAGCTTTCGCGCCCGCCCCACGTAGACGAATCCGCTCAACACCGTCGCCACCACCGCCAGCCAGACCGACGCCAGCTTCACCCAGATCGCCCAGGGGACGGCGGGCAGGTTCGCCAGCTGGAACAGCGTTGCGCAGATGGCGAACGACTGGATGAACATCTTGATCTTTCCCGCCGGCGTTGCGGGGAACTTGATTCCCTGCGACTCGCTGTATCCCCTGACAGCCGAGACGATGAACTCCCTCGCCATGATGACGACGACCATCCACGCCTGGACGGCCGACGCCATCCGCCATGTCAGCCAGGTCGGCAGGTTCCACTCATAGGGGTCGCCCGACAGGGGCGCCGGCATGGAGAAGTTGGAGCCCGCGAGCATGGCGAACGCCCCCACCACGAGCACCTTGTCCACGAACGGATCGACAATCCGCCCGAACGCGCTGGTCCAGTGGAACTTCCGGGCGATCCACCCGTCGAGGACGTCGGTGATCCCTGCGACGATATAGATCACGAACGCGGCGTTCAGCAGCCAGGCCGGCCTGGCGCCCCAACGATGCTCGTACGCGCCCAGCATCGCGAAGAACACCGCCGCCAGGACGATCCGCCCGACCGTCAGTTGATTGGGTAGCTTCCAGTTCATGCGCTTCTCATTTCGGATTGCGGATTGCGGATTGCGGATTCATTCTCTGTCGCTTCTTTCCTCTCGCCGTGTTAATGGACGCCACGGTAATGGCGACAATTTCTCCGGCTTCCCGCATCAGGTCGGCAAGCCGGGTTTTGGGCAACAGTTTCGCATCCACAATCAATTCCATCCAGTATAAAGACTCGTCGGCTTCTTCCTCAACGATTCCGAGTTTCGCAATGAAGTCGGCTGGCGACTTCGCTCGGCACGCCGCGCGGTAATTGGCGCCGACACTCGTGCCCGACCGGATCAACTGCGACCCGAGAATCATCGCGGCTCGCGTTCGCGGTAGCGCCTCAGCCACTCGGATAATCCGCAAAGCGAATCGCCGGGTGCGATCCTTCAATTGTTCCGATGTCATCGAGGTTTCCTTTCCCCGGAAGAAACCATGCCGCGTTTTCAATCCGCATTCCGCACTCCGCAATCCGCAATCAGATCGTAACCCTCGCAATCCGTGATCCGGGCCCGGACAAAGCTACCGGCCGGATGGGGGCTTCGGAGATAACACACGCTGTCGATGTCGGGCGCCTGTCCGGCATGGCGTGCGACGCAGCGGCCTTGCGCGTCCGTGCCGTCCACGAGCACCGTGATGCGCCGCCCGATCCGCCGACGGTTGGCGGCGAATGCGATTTCCTGCTGGGCGAGCATGACCTGCTCGGCCCGCATCCGGCTGACGTCCGGCGGAACGGGCTCGTCCAGGCGGACGGCCGGCGTGCCCTCCTCCGGCGAAAACTCGAACACCCCCAGCGCGTCGAAACGGAAATCCTTCACGAACGCCAGCAGTTCCGCGAAGTCTCGCTCCCGCTCGCCGGGCAAGCCCACGATGAACGTCGTGCGGATCGTCACGCCGGGAATCCGCCGGCGGAGTTTTTCCAGGAGCTGCTCGGTGCTGCGCCGTCCCACGCGGCGTCCCATCCGCCGCAGCACGCGGTTGGACACGTGCTGGATCGGCAGGTCCACGTACTTGACCACGCGCTCGCTGTCGGCCATCGCGCCGATGACCGCGTCGGTGAATCGCAGCGGGTAGGCGTACATCAGGCGGATCCACCGCGCGCCGTCCAGTCGGTTCAGCGCCCGCAGCAGGCGCGACAGGCTCGCGCCGCCCAGGTCGCGTCCGTAGCTGGTGGTGTCCTGGCCGATGACGTTGAGCTCGACCGCGCCGTCGGCGATGAGTTCGCGTGCCTCGTTCAGCACCATGGCGGGCGGCTTGGACCGCAGCGGCCCGCGGATGGCGGGGATCGTGCAGAACGTGCACTTCTGCGAGCATCCTTCGGCGATCCGCAGGTACGCGGTGTGGCGCGGGGTCAGGCGGAATCGTCCCGCGTCGCCGGAGTCGCAGGAGACGCCCCGGACCGGGCGCGCGGCGTATGACAGGGGCTTGCCGTCCAGGCGCGTTTTCCGCCCCTTGCCCGTGACGGCTTGGACGATGTCTCCGCGGTTGTCCACGCCCACCACCGCGTCGATTCCGGGGACCATGCGGTAGAGTTTTTCCGCGTCGCGGCTGGCCAGGCACCCCGCCACCACGACCCGGCGGATGCGCCCGCGCTTTTTGCACGCGACGGCCTCGGCGATCACCCCCAGCGATTCGGTCCTCGCAGCCGAGAGGAACCCGCACGTGTTGACCACCACGACATCGGCCTGGTCCATCGGCGCGCCGACGACGCACCCTGCCTCAGCCAGCGCGGCGAGCATCTTCTCGCTGTCGACGAGGTTCTTGGGGCAGCCCAGCGAGACCAGGCAAACGGTCAGCGGCGGTTTCGTGCGCATGGGAGGGATGATACGCGGAAACGCCCGCGCGGGGAGGCGAAAAATCCGCCCCCACCGCTCTCCTCCAGGCCGCCCACGGGAGGGTGGCACTGCTTGCTTGCAAGCAGTGTTCTTGCGGCTACACGGCTTGAC
>DNAS01000114.1:10056-10259 GCA_003485185.1 Phycisphaerales bacterium
GAGAGGATGAACCGCCCGCCGGCGGCAGCGTCGTCGATGGCCTTTTTCGACGCGGCCACCACGTCCGCCACGCTGCCCCGCAGCATCACCTCGGTCGTGTGCAGGTTGCCCTTCAGGACGATCTTGTCGCCGTAGAGCCGCTTCAGGTCCGCCAGCACGCAGTCGCCCATCGGCGGAATCTCCAGCGGGTCGATCACGGTCAG
>DNAS01000030.1:0-256 GCA_003485185.1 Phycisphaerales bacterium
ATCCTGGGGCTGCTGGGCCTCTGGCTGATCGTCTCCGGCGCGATTGACGTCTTGCGTGTCGGATTCGCGCAAGCCAGTTCCCTGTTGCAGCCGATTCTCAAAATTCTGGGCGGGCTGGTCATACTGGCCGTCTACTGGTATGCCCTCTGGTCGGATTCTTCCATCCGAAGATCGCTCGAAAACATCTTCGCCATCCCCGAACTGCTGCGGAAAATCGCCTTCACGATCGCCCTGCTGTGCATCTACCGGATCGGTT
>DNAS01000030.1:418-610 GCA_003485185.1 Phycisphaerales bacterium
GCTGTGCATCTACCGGATCGGTTTCCACGTGCCGCTGCCCGGGCTGGACCAGGAGAAGGTCAAGACCTTCATGGCCGGGCAGAGCGGCGAGAAGGGCATCTTCGGACAGGCGATCCAGCTTCATGGAATGCTGACCGGCGGCGATCTGAGCCAGGCCATGCTGTTCGGCCTGGGGATCATGCCGTACATTTC
>DNAS01000030.1:754-11918 GCA_003485185.1 Phycisphaerales bacterium
GGATCATGCCGTACATTTCGGCGGCAATCATCTTCCAACTGCTGGCGACGGTGGTTCCGGCGCTGGAAAGACTTCAGAAGGAAGGTCCTGCCGGATACAAGAAGATCCAGGAATACACCCGCTACGCGACGGTCCTCCTGTGCGTGATCCAGGCCGTCGTCTGGATGCGGATTATGATGGGCTCCGAGGGGCAGCTGGTGTATCCGGAATACAGCAACTCGACGATGGTGTTCCTGATGGGCGTGTTCGGTCTGACGGCCGGGACGATGTTCCTGATGTGGCTCGGCGAGCAGATCGACGAGTACGGCATCGGCAACGGCATCAGCCTGCTGATCATGGCCGGAATCGTCGCCCGCATGCCCAGCGCGCTGATGCAGCTGGCCCAGAACGCGGACTTCACCCTGGGCGGGTTGGCCAGTTCCGACAAGATCGGCCCGCACAAGCTGCTGTTCTTGGTGGCGGCGTTCGTGTTCGTGGTCGCCGGCGCCATCCTGATTACCCAGGGCCAGCGCCGGATCCCGATCCAGCAGGCGAAGATGACCCGTGGCCGCCGCGTGTATGGCGGACAGAGACACTACCTGCCCCTGCGGGTGAATCACGGCGGCGTGATGCCGATCATCTTCGCCTCCTCGCTGATGATCTTCCCGAGCATGCTGTTCCGCTACTTCAATCGCTTGTGGCCGGGAAATGTGACGGGGATGCTCAGCCAGGCATTCGAAATGGGCAGCTTCACCTACGCGGTGACGGAAGTGGCGCTGATCTTCTTCTTCGCCTACTTCTGGACGACGGTGCAGTTCCGTCCGAAGGAGATGGCCGAGCAGCTTCGCGATCACGGCAGCTTCATTCCGGGCCTGCGGCCGGGGCGTCGGACCGCGGAATACCTTGAGCGCGTGATGGAGCGGATCACATACTGCGGCGCCGCCTTTTTGGCGGTGATCGCGGTGATCCCGATGACGATCAACGTGGCGCTGAAGATTCCCTTCGGAATCTCGTCGTTCGTGGGCGGAACCGGCCTGCTGATCATGATCTCGGTGGCGCTGGATCTTGTGCAGCGGATCGAGGCGAACCTGGTGATGCGTAACTACGGCGGGTTCCTCGGCGGCAGCACGAGGATCAAGGGAGCATATACGTGAGCTTGCGGGTCGTGCTGATGGGTCCGCCGGGCGCCGGAAAAGGCACCCAGGCAAAGCGGATGGCGGAAAAATTCGGGATGGCGCACCTGTCCAGCGGCGACATTTTCCGGGCCGAAAAGGCCAGCGGATCCGAGTTGGGCAGGGAACTGGCTGGCTACATGGACGCGGGAAAGCTGGTGCCGGACGACACGGTAGTGCGGTTGATGGCCAAGGCGATCACCAGCGCCCGTGCGACGGGCGGCCTGCTGCTGGATGGCTTTCCGCGGACCGTCGCCCAGGCCGAGGCGCTGGACCGGCAGCTTGCCCAGGCGGGTAAGCCCCTCGACGCGGTGGTCGTCATCACCGCCGAGGACGACGAAATCGTACAACGGATCACCGGACGACGAAGCTGCCCTGCGTGCGGCAAGGGCTTCCACGTGAAGTTCATGCCGTCGGCCAAGGGCGACCGTTGCGACGCCTGCGGCGCGAAACTGACGCAGCGGGACGATGATACGGAAGCCGTGGTGCGGCAGCGGCTGGAGGCGTACTACCGCCAGACCGAGCCGGTGATTGCCTACTACCGCGACAGCGGCCGGGTGAATGTCCTCGAAATCGACGGCTCGGTCGCGCCGGACGACGTGACCGCCGCCATGGTCGAGGCCGTGGAAAGCCTTGCCCGCCGCGGCTGAAGGACAAGCCGTGGCGATCAGGCTCAAGACAAGCGAGCAGCTCGAGCAGATGCGAAATGCCGGCCGGGTTGTCCGGCTGGTTCTGGATCGCCTGGATGAGATGGCGGTCCCAGGCGTGACAACTGAAGAGATGGACGTCGAGGCGGAACGCCTCTGTCGGTCGCACGGGGCGGAATGCCTGTTCAAGGGCGTTCCCGGGCGCGCAGGCGCCGGGCCATTCCCGGGCAGCATCTGTGCGTCGCTGAACGACGAGGTGGTGCACGGGATTCCCTCCGTGCGGCGAAAGGTCCGCAACGGTGATGTGTTGAGCGTCGATTTCGGCGTCCGCCTGAACGGATGGTGCGCCGACGCCGCCCGGACCTACGTCGTGGGCGACGTGTCGGAGAAGGTCCGCCGACTGGTGGACGTGACGCGGAATTCGCTGGCCCTGGCGATCGGGATGATGCGCCCCGGCGAGAAGTGGAGCCATGTGGCGCGGGCCATGCAGGACTACGTCGAGGCCGAGGGCTTCTCCGTGGTGCGGGAGTTCGTCGGGCACGGGATCGGGCGGGAGATGCATGAAGACCCGAAGGTGCCGAACTTCTTCTCCCGGGAACTGGCGGCGCGGGACATCCTGCTCGAGGAAGGCGTGGTGCTGGCCGTCGAACCAATGGTGAACATGGGCACCCACGCGGTGCGGTATGCGGCGGACGGCTGGACGGTGGTGACGAGAGACGGACTTCCGTCGGCGCATTTTGAACACACGGTCGCTGTGGTGGCCGGTGGGGCGGATGTGCTGACGGACGCGAAGTGACAACGATGAATCGGGCCCATGCCTGCGGTAATGCGAACGGCGACGGGCCCACGAGGTGGCAAGATGAAGGTGCGAAGTTCAGTCAAGAGAATGTGTGAGAATTGTAAGATCATCCGCCGCAAGGGCGTGGTGAGAGTGATCTGCACGAATCCCAAGCACAAGCAGCGGCAGGGATAGTTGCGTCGCGCAAGGAGACAGGCGTATGCCTCGTGTTGCAGGTGTGGACATTCCGAACGACAAGCCGGCGGAGATTTCGCTGCGGTACATCCATGGCATCGGCCCGACGACGGCGAAAGAACTTTGCCGGAAGGCGAACGTGGATCCGCGAACCCGCGCCAAGAATCTGACGGAAGATGAGCTTTCGCGGATCGCGGGGATCCTCGACAGCGAGTTCGTGATCGAAGGCACCCTTCGTCGGCAAGTGCAGCAGAACATCGCCCGCCTGCGGGACATCGGCAGCTACCGCGGGCTGCGGCACCGTCGCGGGTTGCCGGTGCGGGGACAGCGGACCAAGACCAACGCCCGGACCCGCAAGGGCCCGCGGAAGACAGTGGCCGGCAAGAAGTCGGTCAAGGAGATGCGGTAAGACATGGCCCAGGCACGCAAGAGCAAGAAGGTGCGTCGGAACGTTTCCCGCGGAGTGGCGCACGTGCGGGCGACGTTCAACAACACGCTGGTGACGATCACCGACATGAACGGGGACGTGCTGGTGACCAAGTCGGCCGGCTCGATCGGGTTCAAGGGCTCGCGCAAGAGCACGCCCTTCGCGGCGCAGCGAGCGGCGGAAACCGCCGCCGCGGAAGCCCGCAAGATGGGCTTGGTCGAGGTGGAAGTGCAGGTCAAGGGTCCAGGCAGTGGGCGCGAAGGCGCCGTGACTGCCCTCCAGGCAGCTGGCCTGAAGATCCTGTCCATCGAGGACGTCACCCCCATTCCGCACAACGGGTGCCGCCCTCCCAAGAAGCGTCGCGTCTAACGTCGAGAGCAAGATAGGAGCATTCGATCCATGGGACGGTATACAGGGCCCAAAGACAGACTCAGCCGCCGCGAAGGCGTAAACCTGATGCTCAAGGGCGCCCGCAGTGAGAGCGGCAAGCTCGAGCGCCGGATGTTCCCCCCCGGCGTGCACAACTGGCGCCGCGGGCGCGGCAGCGACTATGGTGTTCGCCTCCGCGAGAAGCAGAAGGTCAAGCGCTACTACGGCGTGCGGGACCGGCAGTTCATGAACTACTTCCGCCAGGCCGAGAAGACCACGGGCAACACCGGCGCCGCGCTGCTGAGCCTGCTGGAGCGCCGCCTGGACAACGTGATCTACAAGTTGGGTTTCGCGCCGTCGCGGTTCGCCGCGCGGCAAACGGTCTCGCACGGGCACATCTACGTGAACGGACGGCGGCTGAACATCCCCAGCTACCTCGTCAACGTGGGCGACAAGATTACCGTCAAGCCCGCCGAGCGGTCGCAGAAGCTCATTCGCAGCCGGCTGGAAGAGCTCGGTGGCGAACCGAACGTGCAGAATTGGCTGAAACTGGACCTGACCAAGCTCGAAGGGGAAATCGTCGCCATGCCCACCCGCGACGACGTTTCGCTCCCCATCGAGGAACACTTGATCGTCGAGTTCTGCAGCAGGTAGTGGCGGGCGGAACGAATACGGGAAACCGAACCTTAAGATCCCAAGGGGCGGAGGCAAGAATACATGCGAATCAGGTGGCGCGGATTAGAATTGCCGACACGGGTGGTCAGCGACCAGGCGGTTTCGACCCCGACGTACGGCCGGTTCATGGTGGAGCCCTTTGAGCGTGGTTTCGGCACGACGGTCGGGAACTCCCTGAGGCGGATCCTGCTGAGCAGCCTCGAGGGCGCCGCCGTCACGAGCGTCCGCATCGCGGGCGCCGATCACGAGTTCATGGCGATCGACGGGGTGCTCGAGGACGTCACGGATATCATCCTGAACGTCAAGAACCTCATCGTCAAGAGCCACGTGGACGAGCCCCGGACGATCAAGGTGCACAGCGAGGTCAAGGGCCCGGTGACCGCGAGCATGATCGAGGCGGACCCCGCCATCGAGGTCGTCAACGGTGACCTGGTGCTGGCGACCCTGACGGACAATGTGAAGTTCGACATGGAGATCGTCGTCGAGAAGGGGCGCGGATTCGTGCCTTCCGAGGAACTGATCAACCCCGAGGCCGACCAGGAACTGGGGCGGATCTATGTCGATGCGGCGTTTTCTCCCGTCACCCGCGTGCGGTACCGCACCGAGGACACCCGCGTCGGGCAGAAGACCAACTACGACCGCCTGGTGCTGGAAATCTGGACCAACGGAACCACCACCCCCGAGATGGCGATGGTCGAGGCGGCAAAAATCCTCCGCAAGCACCTGAACCCGTTCGTGCAATACTTCGAGCTGGGCGAGCAGGTTGTCGAGACGACCGGCGAAGAGGTCCAGCAGGAAGTGGACACCGAATTGCAGCGCAAGATCGAGATGTCGGTGCACGAGCTGGAGCTCTCGGTTCGGGCGAACAACTGCCTGGAGGCGGCGAAAGTGGAAACCGTCGGGCAGCTGGTGAACATGACCGAAGCGGACCTGCTGAAGATCCGCAGTTTCGGAAAGACCTCGCTCCGCGAGGTGAAACGCAAACTCCAGGACATCGGCTTGACGCTGGGAATGAACGTTCCCGTGCCGGGCCTGGGCAACCCGACGCAGGCGTAGCTGTTCCGGTTGCAGACAAGCAAGACCCTTGAGAGATAGCAAGAAGGTTGTCCCATGCGTCATCGTTTGGCAGGCAAGGAACTGAGCCGCGACACCCAGCATCGGCGGGCGCTGCGGCGGAACATGGCCGCGTCGCTGTTCCAGCACGGCGCGATCCGTACCACCGAGACCAAGGCGAAGGAGCTTCGCCGCTTCGTCGAGAAGCTCATCACCATTGCGCGGAAGGGCACGTTGCACGCCCGCCGACGCGTCCTGGCCGAGTTGAACGACCGGGCGATGGCCGACGCCGAGGGCGAACTGCTCGATAAGACCGTCGTGCAGAAGCTCTTCGGAGAGATCGCCCCTCGCTACGCCAATCGGCCGGGCGGATATACCCGCATCATCCGCCTATCGGAGCGCCGGATCGGCGACGCGGGCACCCAGGTGCTGCTCCAGCTGGTCGAAGAAGCGCCCGCCGGCGGAGAGAAATCCTCCGGCACGTCGCGCCGACGCCGCCGGGCCACGAAGCGTCACGAAGCCGCCGCCGGCGCCGCACAGGCCGAGAAAGCCCCCGCCGAAACCCCCACCGAGCAGGCGGAGGAAAAAGGCGAGGAAAAGGCCTGAACGCCAAACAGCTTTTTGTAAGCCTTCCCCCTCAGCCGTCGCCGAACAAGCGACGGCTGTTTTTGTTGCTGCGGAGGGGAATTGCATCTCGCCGGGGGGCACAATAGGATGGATTCGCAAACCCAATCCCAGGAGCCCGAAATGAGCAAGGATCCCAACTGCATCTTCTGCAAAATCGTGGCAGGGGAGATTCCCAGTGCGAAGATTCTCGGCGACGATTCCGCCTTCGCCTTCCTGGACATCGGCCCGTTGGCGGAAGGACACGTGTTGCTGATTCCCGCGGGGCATTACGAGACACTCGATCAGATGCCTCCGGACCACGCCGGCGCGCTGCTTCGCCATCTGCCAGCCCTGGTGAAGGCGGTGCGGGCGGCGACCGGGTGCGAAGGTGTGAACGTGCTCCAGAACAACGGGCGAGTGGCGCACCAGGTGGTTCCGCACGTGCATTTTCACGTAATCCCGCGACGTGCGGGCGACGCATTTCACTTCAATTGGCCTGCGGGCAAGTATGCTCCAGGACGGTTGGACGAACTGGCGGCGAAGATCCGTACCGCCCTGTGACGGTCGGGCGGGGTGGGAGCATTGTGGCAATTCCCGCCTTGACCGCTTGTGGCAGGAGGGATAGAATATTCCATCCATCGGGCGGCAGGACCAGTTGCCGCCCGCGGGCATTTTGTGGGCCCCATGGGGGGCGATTCGCTTCAGAGAAAAGGATTGTCCATGGATTGGACTGATCTTACGACAACCCTGTTTATGGCCGTATACACCTTCTCGCTGGTGATGGTGTCCCTGTACGGCCTGCACCGGTACGTGCTGGTATACCTGTACTATCGGCATCGCAACAAGGTGCCAACGCCGGCCGGGCAGTTCGCCGAAATGCCGCGGGTGACGATCCAGTTGCCGATGTATAACGAGCGGTTCGTCGCCCGGCGGATCGTGGAGAAGACCTGCGAGATCGACTATCCGCGGGACAGGCTTCAGATCCAGGTCCTTGACGACAGCACCGATGACACCTGCCGGATCGCCCAGCATGCAGTCCAGGACGCGAAGGCCCGCGGGTTTGACATCGAATACATTCATCGCACCGATCGCACGGGCTACAAGGCGGGGGCGCTGGCCAACGGGCTCCGAACCGCCACGGGCGAGTTTGTCACGATCTTTGACGCCGATTTCATTCCCGACCCGCGGATTCTCAAGCGTTCGATCCACTATTTCACGGACCCCAAGGTGTGCGTCGTGCAGACGCGGTGGGACCATCTCAACCGCGAGGACAGTCTGTTGACGCGAACCCAGGCGATCTTCCTGGACGGGCATTTCGCCATCGAGCACGTCGCTCGCAACCGGAGCGATCGGTTCATGAGCTTCAACGGCACCGCGGGCACGTGGCGGATCGCCGCCATCCGCGACGCCGGCGGCTGGCAGCACGACACGCTCACCGAGGACCTGGACCTTTCCTATCGGGCCCAGCTTCGCGGGTGGAAATTCATCTTCCTGCCGAACCTCACAGCCCCGGCCGAACTGCCTCCCGAAATGAACGCTTTCAAGGCCCAGCAGTTCCGCTGGACCAAGGGCGGCGCACAAACGGCGCTAAAATTGCTCCCCAAAGTGCTTCTGTCGCGCGCTCCGCTGAAGGTCAAGGCCGAGGCATTCTTCCACCTGACCTGTTTCACCATGCACCTGTATATGCTGATCCTGGTGGTGCTGATGTTCCCGGCGATGTGGCTGCGGACAGTTCCGCTGGAGGACGGGTTCTGGCGGAGCGTGTTCGACATGAGCGTTTTCACGCTGGCGACCTTGTCGGCAAGCGTGTTCTACATCGCCAGCCAGATCGAACTATTCCGCGACTGGCGTCAGGCGTTCAAATTCCTGCCCATGCTGATGGCGTTGGGCGTGGGTTTGTGCGTGTCCAATGCCAAGGCGGTCTTCGAGGCGATTCTCGGACGACAGAGCGAGTTTGTGCGGACGCCGAAATACGGCGGGCGCGACGCAAAGGAAGCTCTCGCGACGGTCGCTCCGCGGCCGCGCAAACGCAAGCGCAACTGGTTACCGTACATAGAGTTCGCGTTCGGGATATACATGGGTTTCTGCGCGGTGTGCAGCATGTTGCAACCGAAACTCGCCGTCACGACCGGATTCCTGGTGATCTTCGCGTTCGGATTCTTCTACGTGTCGATCATGAGCTTCCACGCGCAGCGGGCCAGTGAAGAAGGCCGCGAACCTGTCGTCCCAAGCGCGACCGTCAAGAGTCGGACGTAGACTCCCGCAGGCCAACAACATGAAAGGCAGGGGCGAACTGATCTTCGCCTCTGCCTTTTCCTATGGATGCGAGGGACAGGACTTGAACCTGCACCCCTTTCGGGACCAGGACCTAAACCTGGCGCGTCTGCCAATTCCGCCACCCTCGCAAAGGTGTTGCGGTCTACCCGGATTTATACCACATGCAGACAGTCACGCCAGCGTTTTTAATCCTGTCGCGAACGGACTGGTTCTCTGCGCCGTGGCGGAAACCATAATGATGGGACGAGCAAACGGAACCAATGTCGCACGGGGAAAAACGTTGCCGCCTCGGGGGGAACTGCGGTAGAATAAAAACGTCTAAGGGATTGGATGTTGGGCGTTCGCCCGTGATGAGGATCGCATCTGAGTGACTCTCCGGGCGGGCAAACTCTTGCCTGCCCAAGCGGGTCCACATCGGGCCTCCGATGAGGCCTTGACCCGTCATGCCAGAACGGCCGCGGTGTGCTGCGAAAGCCGACGAGCCGACTGCCAAAGACTGCGTCGGCACATGCTGCGGAAGAAAACGCCGTTACCGCGACGGTTGCGCGTCGTCAGGCGTTGCACGATGCTGAAATGCGGCTTGGGTTTTTCGGGGTGGCGAGGGCGCCAAACTCGCCCCGGGAAACCGTGTGTGCCAAAGAGTGAATGAAAAGTCTGTTCAGTGAGTCCGGGATTCGGTACACTGCCCGGGCTTTGCCAGCGGTTACGAGAAGTGAAGGAGGCCTGTCATGGCCGTCGAATTCCGCTGTGAGAAATGCGGTAAAATCCTGAACGTAGATGCAGATCCCGGCAGCACGACTCGCTGCCCGCACTGCGACAAGAAGATCGTGGTGCCGGCGGGATTGGCGTCGCTTCCCCGTCCACAGGTGCCTCCCGGCGAGCGAGTCGCCTCTGCAGCGGCAGCGACTCCCACTCCGGCAGCACCGCCTTCCGCCGAGGCGCAGACCGCCCCGCAGGAGTTCTACGAGGAAGAAAGCGCCGTCATGGGCGTGATGGCGAACATCATGCCTTGGGTGATCAGCATTTTCTTCCATGTCGGCCTGGGGCTGATCATGGCTTTCGTGACGCTGTTCGTGGTCGAGAGCAAGATTCCCAAGGACGTGGTGATTCCCAACGCCTTCCTGGGGGAAGAGATGGGGGCGACCATCAACCCGTCCGACCGAGACCCGGAACGCGAGAAGAACCCCCAGCAGAAGCAGAACACCCGGTACAGCCAGCAGGAAACGAAGATCCAGCGGGACACCGCGCAGACGAAGAAGACGGTTCGCCTGATCGGCGCGGGCAGCGGGGCGATGGGCGCGGCGGCGCCGGCGGGCCTGTCGATGGGCGGTCCCAGCGGTCCCCGCAGCGCATTCATGGGCCTGGGCGGAAACGCCCATTACGTCGTCTACGTCGTGGACCGCAGCGGGTCGATGAGCGAGACGTTCGACTTCGTCCGCGATCAGATCATCAAGTCCATCGCCCGCCTAGGCAAGCGCCAGTACTTCCACGTGATCCTCTTTGCGGACGGCCCGCCGCTGGAGAACCGCCCGGGTCGCCTGGTGCCCGCGACGGAAACCTACATGCTCGAGGTGGCCGATTTCGTCCGCTCGGTCGAGGCGCAGGGACGCACCAACCCCGTGCCTGCGCTGAATGCCGCCTTCAAGGTGCTCCACGAGGCCACCCAATTGCCCGGGAAACTGATCTACCTCCTGACGGACGGGGACTTTCCGGACAACGACGCGGTGCTCAAGACCATCGACGCCAACAACCGCGATCGGTCGGTGCACATCAATACCTACTTCTACGGCACACCGACTCCGCAATTCGAGAAGATTCTCGAGCGGATCGCCACGGAGAACGGTGGACGGTATAAGCGTGTCAGCCAGGACGAGTAGACGAGTAAAGGAAGCCCATGAGAACCATACTTGTTGAGACGGCTGTTCTGCTTATCCTGCTCTGCGGCGCGACGTCGGCGGACGAGGTGATCCACAACCGCCTCCCGTATTCGGGAGCCACCGTCACCGGCGTTAAGGACGGCGAAGTGGTGTTCCGCCTGGAAGGACAAGCCAAGGACATCGCCAAATCCCTGGCTGAAGTGGACCGAATCCAGATCACGGGGGAAGACCTGTTCAATCAGGCCGAAAAGGCCTTCCGCGAAAAGAAATATCCCGAAGCGATGATCTTCTACGATCGGGCCATGGAAGGCGCTTCGTCCGACTGGATGAAACTTCTGATCCGCTACCGCAGGTTTCAGGCCCGGGACGGGGCGGGGGAATTGTCCAAGGCCATCGAGGACTGGCTGGCGCTGATGGACGAGACAAAGTCTTCCAAGGCGACGGTGGCCATGGCGCCGGCGAACCTGAACGTCAAAAACGCCTCGGAGCTACGGACGGCAGAAAGTGTGCTGGAAGAAAAGCTCCGCCAGGCCCGACAGCAAAGAGACACGGCGCTGGCGGCGGCGATCGAGCCGCTGCTGGCGAAGATCGCCCAGGGCAAGGCCGCAGCGCCAGCGGCTGCGGAGGGGGAAGGCGAAGCGAAACCCGTGCCGACCGGAGCCCCCGTGGACGTGGGGACGGTAATGGGCCGACGAGGAGAGGGGATCTACGCCGGCAGGCTCAAGGCAGCGGCGGACCTGCTCCGCAAGGGCGCGGACGCCCAGTCGGCCCAGCGGGCGCTGGCCATGATCGAAAGCGGAATGAAGACCTACTCGCATGCCGAGTTGCCGGCCGCCCTGTTGATCCAGGGGCAGGCGATGATGGTGCTGGCCGGATCAAGCGGTGACCGCCGGGTTTTGCTGGTCCGCGCGGGATTGAGCTTCATGAAGGCGGCGTCGCAGTATCCCGAGTCGGTGGAGGCGTCGCAGGCGCTGCTGCTGGCCGGAAGGGTCAACGCGGCGCTGGGCAACGTGACGGCAGCGCGAAACGCCTACCGGGATACGATCATCCGCTACGACGGAACCGAAGCCGCCCGGGAGGCGCAAAACGCGATGGATGAGCTTCTCGCG
>DNAS01000030.1:12062-16287 GCA_003485185.1 Phycisphaerales bacterium
GCAGACGGGAATAGCGTGAAAACCGTCGGTCCTGACCGACGCGATAGGAACCTGTTGCCGCCTCCGGGCGGCGGATAACAACCTGTGATGTGAAGGAGAGTCGCACATGCTGGCTGTGAACTACTTCGAAGTGATCGTCCTGGGCGGCGGCACGATCGGATACATTTTGTGGGCCCTGAGCATCGTCACATTGGCGTTCATCGTGCAGTATTTCGTGACGATCCGCCGGACGAACATCCTGCCCACGCCCATGCGGGAACAGATCAACGCACTGTTCGAGACGAAGTCCTATCGCGAGGCGATCGAACTGACCGCCAACGAGCCGAGCTTCCTGAGCTACGTGGTTCACGCGGCCTTGGCCGAGGCGCCCCACGGATACCCCGCCATGGAGCGCGCGATGGAAGAAGCCGCCGAGGAGCGGACGACCAAGCTCCTGCGGAAGATCGAATGGCTGAACCTGTTCGGGAACGTCAGCCCGATGCTGGGACTGATGGGAACCGTCTGGGGCATGATCATGGCCTTCTTCCAGATCGTGGAGAAGGGCGGCACGCCCGAGCCGAAGGAACTGGCCAACGCCATCGGCATCGCGCTGGTGACGACCCTGCTGGGACTGATGGTGGCGATCCCGGCGCTGTCGGTTTACGCACTCATGCGGAACCGCATCGACGAGCTGACCAGCGAGGCGATGGTGGCTTCGCAGGACCTGATCTCGAACTTCCGTCCGGGCAAGAAGGCCGCCTGACACGACGACGGACGGGCCCGTGCGGGCCCGCGCCGCGGGAGCCGTATCATGCCGAAACCCAAGAAAAAAACCACCAGCGCGTCTGACGACATGGCGATCAACCTGACGCCGATGATCGACTGTACGTTCCAGTTGATCATCTTCTTCATCATCGCCAGCCAGAGCGCGTCACAGATGCTCGCCAAGCTGACCCTGCCGAAGCTGGTGGAAAGCCAGGCCATCCCGGAAAAGGAAATCCGCTCTCCGGATCGGGTGATCGTGAACGTCCAGTCGGCCGAGGCCTCGGACGAGCGGGAATACGCCGTGCCCCTTCCCGGACAGGCCAGCCGGTACGTCATCAACGGGCAGAAGTTCAAGGTGGGCGACATCGCCTCCTTGGAAAAACTGCTGACGGACCGCCGCAAGGCCTGGGAAGCGGCCGGGAAACAGGGGGAGTTCTACGTGGAGATTCGCGCGGATCACCGCGTCGCCTACAGCCAGGTGGCTCCCATCATGGAGGCCGCCGCCGAAGCCGGCGTGGTCAAGATGCGCATCGACGCGGAAGTGGCGAGGAACTGACAGACCATGGCCCAGTCATTGAAACACATCGAAGGCGAAGAGGCGGTCCATTACGTATCGGCCCGCAAAATGCGAGGCGTGGCCAAGCCGAAGATGCAGCCGCCCCTGACGCCCATGATTGACGTGACATTCCAGCTGCTGCTGTACTTCCTGCTGACGATGACCTTCCGCCAGGCGGAAGGGCAGATTCCCGGCACGTTGCCTGAGAAGGGCATCGTCAACGTCAGCCGGCCGGAGGACCTTCGCGATCCGATCCGGATCCGCCTCTGGCCGCAGGGAGAGGACAACAAGAGCGCGTCGTACGAGATGGGAAATTTCCGCTACGTCGAGCCGGAGAACCTCTTCCAGGCGCTGCTCCAGCAGCAGACGCAGCTTGGGTCGCGGGACATTCCGGTCACGATCGAGCCCAAACCGAACGTGCGATGGACCTTTGTCGTCGAGGCATTCAACCAGGCGGTCCGGGCAAAATTCGAGAATATCGGATTCGTCACGGAAGATTAGAGCCTTTCGGCCGGGCGGTTTTCGCGCGGAACCGTCGGCAGGTCAGAGGAGCGAGGAATGCATAGAAGCGTGTGGATGGCGGTGGTAGTGCTGGCGGCAGGAGCCGCTGCGTGGGCCCAGGCGCCTGTCCGGCGCGACGTTTCCCCGCTCTCCGAGCTCAATCCGTTGGTTGAGGCCGACGAGATGGCCCGTCTGGGAATGGTCGAACTACTCGAGGCCCTGCGGCAACAGCTTTCGGCCGCGGGGGACGAAACTCGCGCCAGGAAGGTTCAGGTTGCGTTGCTGACCTGCCAGGCCCGTTTGGCAGTCGACGAGGACCAGCGCGACGAACTGTTGCAAAAGGCCGTCCTCGTTCAGCGGGAAGTTCTAGCCGAAGCGGAGAAAAAGACTGATCGCACTTCTGCCGAGGAATTGGCTTACCTCAAGGGCAGGATCAAACTCGCCGAACTCCTCGGGCAGGAGCAGGCCGAACCCCACGTCCGCCGCATCGTGTATCTGATGGCCAGCGAAGCCGACCTGAAGGATCTCAACGCCCTGGCGAAAGAGGCAGCGCAGCTGTGCGGGGGCGCTTATGCCGCGGCGGATCGCCTGCGGCAGTCGGTGAACCTCGACGCCCGGGACTCGATCCTCATGGGCCCGCAGGTCGAGCAATTGCTTGATGACGTGCGATACAAAAGCGCGTGGATGTATTTCCGCGAGGCGATCTCGCTGCCCGCCGGCGAATTGAAGACCCGGCGCCTCAACGACGCCAAGGCCAACGTGGAGAAGTTCGCGCTGGGCGACAACGAGCAGGGCGTCAAGTACTGGTCGCTGCTGCTGGTGGGGATGTGTTTGCGGGAATTGGGCGAGCACGAACTGGCGGCCAAGTACCTGGAACAGGCCGACGTCGTCATGGCCCAGAGCGTGGACCTGAGGCTCCAGGCGAAGTTCGAGAAGGCGCGCAACGCAATTGAGTGGGGCGCGTCGCTGATGAAGGGGCCCAAGGCGAACGCCCAGGCCGGCGAAGCCAAGTTCGCCGAAGCGGTCAAGCTTGTGGACGAGTTCGGCAAGGCAGGCTACGCGCAGGGGAAAGACTGGGAACTGACCACCGATCTCAAGCGCGTCATGCTCCAGAACTACCTCTATGAGCGATGGGCGACCGTAACCAAGGACGAAAAGAAAAAGGCGGAGTATCTCGCAGCCTCCCAGAAGCCCTTCGCCGAGTTGATCGTCAAATTCACCGATCCCGGCGAACAGACGTTCTTGCTCAACATGCTCGCCATGAAGTACCGGGGGAAGACCGACTACGACAACCTCGGCTCGGTGGTCCTGTTGGCGATGGGGCTGCGGGAAATCCGCAGCGGGGGCGATCTGGCCTTGGGCGACAAGCTCCTGAGCATGGTCCTGGGTCGCGAGGACGAAGTGTCCAAGATATTCCGCCCCCTTGCCCTGTTCAACCTGGGCATGCTCAAGAACAGCCAGAGGCTTAACGACGACGCTGCCCGACATTTCATGCGCGTGGCCAGGGAATACCCCGACCATCCCTACGCCTACCAGTCGTCCCTGTTCGCGGTCATCAGTTACAACGGCGTGTTCCAGGAGCGCCGGGAAACGGGGCAATTGATCGATGCGGAGCTGCGTCGGAGCTTCATCCAGGCGATGGAATTGCTCCTGGGGAACAAGGACTGGATCGCCAAGCCCGAAGCGCAACAGTGGCAGTTCCAACTGGGCTGGCAATACGATCAGTTCGCACAGCAAGTGGACGAAGGCCCCGAGCGAAACGCCCTGATGACCAAGGCGGTCGAGGCGTACCAGAAGGTTCCCGCGGGTGCCTCGAATCACATGGCCGCGGTGAGCTTCTCGCTGCGCCTGGAAGTTGAGTTGCTGGGCACGGGCGGCGAGGACGGACAGATCAAGACCAAGGCGCGCGACCTGATCAGCAGGCTGGCAGCCTTCAGCGCCGAGGCGATGCGTCAGTGCCGCAAGATGACGGATCCCGCGCAAAAAGAGCTCGCCGACGACCTGCGGAACTGGGCAGCGATGGCGGCCTATGCTGTCGCGAAGGCGAAATACGAAAAGCTGGAAGATCACGTCGGCGCAATGGCGGACCTGAACGCCATCGAGGGGAACGCGGACTGGGGGGCGACGGACGTCGCGCCGGCGGTGGTGGAATACAAAATTCGAAAGCTGGTCGATGAGGACAAGACCCGTCAGGCGATCGACGAGGTGGAAAAATTCCGTCAGAAGTATCCTGCCAGGGCGGCAGACCTGATCCGCCTGGTCGTCTCGCAGATTCAGTCGAGCATCGACCGCCTCAAGGACGATCCGGCCCGTCAGGACGACCTGCGAAAATACAAGGAAGCGTACCTCGAGTTCGCCAACGATCTGTATGCCCGGGCCGAGGAGCAGAAACTTTCGCCGGAAGAGATGATCCCGATGAAGCTT
>DNAS01000030.1:16457-22534 GCA_003485185.1 Phycisphaerales bacterium
GGCCCGATGAAGCGTCTCCTGGCAGACGCCTTGGTTTCCAACGCCAGCGAGGCGAATCTCGGCAAGGCCAAAACGCTCGTGGACGAGTGTCTTGCCTACGAGCAGAAGCAGCGTAAGGTCTCGTTGGACGAGATTGACGGGCGGTTCAACCCTTTCGTGCAGACGGTTCGGGCGGATCGGGAAAATGCCGACGCCCTGCGGGCCAAGGCGAAAACATTCTTCGAGATGCTGGAAGCGGCGAGGATCAGCAAGGATCAGAAGGCGTATGCGATGAACCTGTCGGCCGCTCTCAGAAACTACGAAGAGCTGACGTCTCCATCGGATTCGGTGCGGCAGCAGGCGACGGAGCAGATTCACCGCACATTGCTGGCGGCTCTGGAAGGATTGCGAAAAGACCTGAAGGACCGCGTGCCGACCGACGCCGGGAACCTGCTGCTCCAGGCGCGGGTGCTGCGGGGCATGAAGCAATACCCCGAGGCGATGGACTTGTATCGGCGGCTCATCCTCGGCGTGAATCCGAGCGTGAATCCCAAGTTCTACTGGGAAATGGAGTTGGAGACTTGTGAAACGCTTTTGGCCGCCTTTGGCGACAAACCGGGCGCCATGCGGGACCTGAAGGTCAAGATCCGCCAGTTGGAGTTGAAGGACAAGGGCGGAAACATGGGAGGCCTGAAGGCCAAATTCAAGGCGATCGAGTCCCGCGCAGAACAGCTTTCGCAGTGATTCGCACCCGTACGGTTGACCTGACGCAAGCGGCGCCTATACTGTGTGCGTGTCCTCACGGCGGCATACCCAAGTGGACCAAGGGGACGGATTGCAAATCCGTTATTCGTGGGTTCGAATCCCACTGCCGCCTGTCCCGTCCGCCGGTACGGGTCGGTCGGGGATTCGGGAATCTTTCCTATCTCAGGGACGTTTGGAGTGTCGATAATTACGAGGACTCCACAAACACCCAGGACGAGGTACGCCACCATGCTCAGGAAATCCACTCTCATCGTGCTGCTGGGGCTCTTCTTGACCGGGATGGCCTTCGGGAAACTCCAGCTGGTCAAGCTCAAGGATGGGCGAGAGATCCGCGGCGAAGTTTCCGAACAGGAAGGCAAGTACCTGGTCAAGACCGAATTCGGTCCCACCCTCGAGTTTTCCAAAGACCAGGTGGCGTCCATCCAGGAGATCGTGGATCCGAAGGACGAATACAAGCAGCGCCTGGCGAAGATCGACGCGAGCAATGCCGACGAACTCTACGCGCTGGCGGAATGGGCCGCCAAGGCCGACCTGCTGGAAGAAGCCAAGGAGGCGCTCGAGGCCGCCCTCAAGGCCAGACCCGACTTCACCCGTGCCCAGCTGAAGCTCCGGCAGGTCAACGCCGCCCTGGCGGAGAAAAAGGGCGGAGGCGAGGAACCCAAGATGCCCGCCGGCAATGGGGAGGTGGCCTCAACCGGCGGAACGATCAAGCCCGAGTGGCTGGTCGACGAGGAAGACATGATCCGCATCCGCCGGTGGGAGCTTCGCGAGGACGACCGCGTGGTGATCGTCTTCGCCAACCGCGTGGTCGAACGGTTCATCAAGAAGATGGCCGGACGGGACGCGTTCCGGGAGCCGGGCGCCGACAAGGCGTTCCTGGCGGCTTCGCCCACCACCAAGGTGCGCTACATGCTCGAATGGGCCCAGGACGATCCGGGCATCCGCGACGACATCCTCGTCAAGACGGATCCACGCTTCATGATCGAGTTCCGCAGCCGCATCTGGCCGATGATCCAGCAGTCCTGCGCCACCTCGGAATGTCACGGGGGCGCCAAGCCCAAGAGCGGACTGAAACTCTTCAGCATTCCCGGTTCGAATGTCCGGGCCGATTACACCAATTACATCCTGCTCGATGGATATGCCAAGGGCTCGCTCCGTCTGATCGATCGGGACCATCCGGAAGACTCGCTGCTGCTCCAGTTTGGGCTTCCCAAGGAACAGGCGAAGCGGAATCACCCCGGATCCATTCATTTCATGTACCGTAGCCGGGAAGACCCGAAATACACTCTCATGCTGGAGTGGATCAAGAACCTCCACAAGGCACCGCACCCGGAGTACGGGCTGAAATACCAACCTCCGTTCGGGATGAAACTGAACTTCCGCAGCGCCGTGGACCTGCCTCCGCGCGAGGAGCCGACCACGGCCCCGGCGACGGGTCCCGCCGCCAAGGAAAACCTGCCGATATAGCACGGCGCGGAGCTGCCCGTGGACGCGGCCTTTCGCATCCTGCTGATCGCGGTGCTTGCCCTGGCCGTCGTGAGTTTCGCGGCGATGGGCGTTCGCCAGCATCGTCGGACGCGACGCCTCGGGCGAATCGCCAATGAGCGGGGGTTGCGATTTTCAACGGAAGATCCGTTTGGTCTGGTGTATCGCTGTGCAGAATTTGCCCTGATCGCCAGCGGGCACAGTGTCCGTGCGGAGAACGTTATCAGCGGCAGCTTGGCTGGGCAGACCGTCCGGGCGTTTGACCTGTGGTATGAGGTGGGGCACGGAACGCGACGGATCAGCCGGCATTACGGCGTGTTCACCACGGACTTGCCCCAGCCTCTGCCGGCGGTCTTGATGTGGAACGACCGCGACGCAGAAGCGGCCCCGTTATTCCCGCGCGGCGCCGTGACGCACAGGGCCTGCTGGACCTGCACCGGAAGCGACGCCATGGGCGAACTGCTCGCGGGGGCATGTCTGTCCCTGGCCGAAGAGGGCGCCAGCATGCAGGTCCGCGGGCGAACGCTCCTGCTGTGCCTTCCCAACAAGGGGAGGGGCGGCGAATACGCCTGCCGACTCCCCGTTCTGGCGGAGATCCTCGAGACGATCCGGGCACGAGCGGAAGGGCTTTCCGAAATCGCCCAACCGCCTTCCCCCAACAGGGATTTCCGTCTGGAGAGCATTGAAAACCCCGGCATTGCGTGATACAAGTTCCAACGGTCGAGTGTCCGAATCACGGCCGAATGACTGGAGACTGACAGTGCAGAGAATGATTTTTCCCATCCGCGTGTGTGTCTCTCTTGCGTGCCTGGCGGGACTGCTCCTGGCCGGGGGATGCGGCGAGTCCGCTCAGCAGACCCAGGGACGACGGCTCCGCGAGGACGCTTCCCTCGCCCATCGCCGATGCCAACGCGCCATCGCCATCCTCGACAACCCCTACTACAAGACCAAGGGCGGCGAAGCGGCGCCGTTCGTGGGCGACAAGATTCGCTCCGCCGCGGACGTTGTGATTCCCGGCGCCGGGGAGATGAACCCCAAGGCGCTGGAGGCAATCCGCGAGGCGGTGAAGGAACTGGGCGAGTCGCTCAAGGCTAACGCCCAGGCCGCACCGGCGGACAAGGCATTCGCCCAGTCGGTCCTGGCCAGGGCGTTGATTCTCCGCGGAGGGTGGGACGCGGCGGTTTCCGCCACCGAGCAGGACAAAGCCCGTCAGGCCCGCCTGCAGGCCGAAAGCCTCCTCGACGTAATCCGCGCCAAGACCCTCCAGCATGAGCAGTACCAGCAGATCCTCGCTTCCAGCGGGACCGCGGCCGGGGAAATCCACGACGCTGCCGCCGCCAAGGTCCAGGAACTGACCACGAAACTCTCCGAGGCCGACAAGAAACTCCAGGATATCCGGGGCGAACTGAAAACAAAAACGGACGTAAACCTGAAACTGGAAGCCGATGCCGCGGAACTCCGATCCCGCAGCGCCACCGCCGAAGGGGACGAAGGGCTGAAGATTCGCGATCAGGCGCGGGAAAAGCAGTTGGCGGCGGATGAAGCCGCCGCGGAAGCTGCCCGTCTCGAATCGGAAATTTCTCTCCGCCAGTTGGAACGCAAGGAGATCGAGTTGAACCTTGCGGCGGAAAAGAGCGTGATGGACGAAACCGCCGACCTTCAGGCCAAGCAGACCGCAGGCTTGGATGCCCTGAAGGCAACGCAAAAGCGGATCCTGGACGAAATGACGGAGGCCCAGAAGTCGGTCGAGGAACTGCTCAGGACGGCAGGCGCTGCCTGCGGAAGAGCCGCTGCGGCGGAGAAAGAGGCGGCCGAGGCCTACCGGCAGGCCGGAGAAAACCTTCTCCAGGCCGCAAACCAGGTCCGCGCGGAAGCTTCCAATCCCAATGCGATCGCCGGCCAGGCCGACCTCAAGATGACCCAGGCGGGTTTGTATGTTCGCAGGGCGATCTTCCGCGCAGGTAACCAGGCGTTCCTCCAGAAGTTGGAGACGATCTGGCAGGCGGCTCCCACCAAGCAACCCGCACCGCAGGTGATCGAAGCCATCAAGGCATACGGGCAGGACGAAACCAAGGACAAGGAGTTGATGGTCGGCTTCTACACGGACGCCACGCAATTGTACGGAAAGGCCATTTCCGCCGTGCGCGACCAGAAGGTTCGCTGGGAATACCAGGGGGCGCTCGGCGCGGCGTATCGTGCTTTGTACGTCCTGACGGGCAACGCGACCTACCGGGATGAAGCCGCCAAAGTCCTGAGCGAAGCGATGCAGGACAAGGCAGCTTCGCCGTATCTGTCCGACGTGAAACGGCTTCAAGACCTTCTGGCAAGAGGCTAGTCGCAAAAGGACTTACAAACGAAACGCAACACGGGGTCGGCGAGGAAATCGTCCGGCCCCGTTTTGTTGCGCACCTGAGGCGCGCGACACCCACTCGGCGCGCAGAGCTTTGTCCTATTTTTTCTTGACCCCGATGAAAGCCTGGGGGATACTGAAAACTATATGCTTCAGGAAGTACGTAGGTTACCATTGTCGAACCGCCGCTTCGGATAGTTGCCAACAGGTCGATTGCTCTCGAGCCGCAGCCGAAAATCAGAATAGGTGATGGGGGCGTTGTCCACTGAGTCTGCCCCCGGATTCTTCTGTTCCTCATTGCGACGGGCGAGCCATGCGGAAATATGTAAATGACTCGATGGAGGAGCTGGCTACGGAGCTTTCGGCGGGCCTGGTCCGCCTGCGGAAGGCGTATGTGGACGCAGCCGAGGCGTTGGCGCAGACCGTCGAATCTGATCAGACCTACCCATACGAGTTTGTCGTTTTCCGATTGACGCAATTCCGTCCCCCTGGCGGCGAGCACTCGCCCATGAACGGCGAGGAACTTCGTCAGGATCTGCTCCAATTGATGCTGGACGTCTCGGCAAGTTTCGATCTGCGCGCGGAGGATTATGCGGAACCCGCGTGCGACAACCCGACGTTGGCGCGACGGTTCCACATTTCCACCAAGACCATCCAACGCTGGCGCAAGCTGGGATTGGCGGCAAGAAACCTCGTGTTCCCTGACGGCACGCGGCGGATGGGCTTCCTGGAAAGCTCGGTGAAGTGGTTCGTGAAGCAGCGACGTCGGCAGGTGCTTCGCTCCATGCGATTCCGCCAGATGACGGCGTTCGAGCGCGAGGAGATCATCCGCCGGGCGCGCCGGATGGCGACCCTGACCCACTGCTGCCTGAGCGACGTGGCGCACCGCCTGGCCGAGCGCACCGGGCGGGCGGTGGAAACCATCCGCTACACGATCCGCAAGCACGACACGGAACACCCCGACAACGCGGTGTTCCCGTATCTCGCCTCGCCCTTGGGTGACCAGGAGAAAGACGCCATTTACCGCGCGTTCCTGCGCGGCGTTCCCGTGCCCGCGCTGGCCGAACAGTACAACCGCACACGGGGCAGCGTTTACCGGATCATCAACGAGATGCGGGCGCGCCGCCTGGTGGACCAGCCCATCAATTTCATGTTCAGCCCGGAATTCGACCTGCCCAACGCCGACGAATTGATTCTCGGTGAGGAGGTGGATTACTTGGACGGAAAGGACGTCTCCGCCAAGCCGGCCGCCAAACCGCCGCCCGATCTGCCGCCGTACCTGCGCGCGCTGTACCGTGTTCCACTGCTGACAGCTGTGCAGGAAAAGGATCTCTTCCGCCGGTACAACTATCTCAAATACAAGGCCGACCGCCTTCGCAGGAAAATCGACGCCGCCCGCATCCGCACCGGGCAACTCCGCGAGGTCGAGCATCTCCTGCTGCGGGCCAACGGCGTGAAGAACCAGATCATCCGCGCGAACCTCAGGCTGGTGGTGTCG
>DNAS01000030.1:22648-58584 GCA_003485185.1 Phycisphaerales bacterium
TGGTGGTGTCGATCGCCAAGAAGCACGTCTCCGGGCCGCAAACCCTTTTCGACCTGATCTCCGACGGGAACGTCTCGCTGATGCGCGCGGTGGAGAAATTCGACTACACGCGGGGAAACCGCTTCTCGACATACGCATCGTGGGCGATCATGCGGAACTACGCGCGGTCCGTGCCGCGGGAACGGTACCAGATGGACCGTTTCGCCACGGGGCAGGACGAGGTGCTGGACATCGCCGGAAGCCTCCGGGCGTACGACGCGGACCAGGTCAACCTGCCGGAACTGCGCGAGAGCATCGACGCGGTGCTGGCCCAACTGACGCCGCGCGAGCGGACGATCCTCATCGGGCACTACGGCCTGGAAGAGGGGCACGAACCCCGGACGCTCGAGCAGCTCTCGCACCGCCTGGACATCTCCAAGGAGCGGGTCCGGCAGATCGAGCTGAGGGCGCTGCGGAAACTCCGCCGCATGTTCTATCCGCAGAAGGCCGACCTGCTGAGTTGAGCGGGGAGGCTACCGTTGGGGCGAGTCCGCGCCGTCCCGATTCGGCGGGGCAAAGAGGAACATCGCCGCCAGCATCACGCCCGCCGCCAGCAGAAGCAACCCGCGCCGCGTGGAGGGATTCTCAAGCTTCCTTGCCGTGCGAAGCACCCATCCGTCCGGCGGATCGGGGCGCGGCGTCCGGGGCGTCTGGATGATTCCGGGGGGCAGCGAGGTGTGCACCGGCGGCCCGAAGGCGTTCTCGTTGCTGGGGGACTGGGCCGCCTGGTGAATCGCCAGGCGCTTGTAGAGAACGGGGCAGCCTTCCTCGAGGGCCTCCAGGAACCGCCGATTGGCGTCGACCTGTCCCTGGAGGTCGGCCGTCTTGGCGCGATCCACGTCCAGCTCGTAAGTGGTTTGCGCCAGGCGCGACAACTCCGGCAGGAGGATCACGCCGGCCAGGACGGCCGTTGCCGTCCCGGCCAGCGCGAAAAAACCCACCAATCGCCCGAAGGCGAAGACGGCTCCAATCGTCCCGCAGGACGGATCAGCCTTTGTGCCACTTTCCATAGACGGCCTTGGAACCCAGCTGCTCCTCGATGCGGAGAAGCTGGTTGTACTTGCAGACGCGGTCGGTCCGGCTGGCCGAACCGGTCTTGATCTGCCCGGTGTTCTTGGCGACGGCGATGTCGGCGATGGTGCAGTCTTCCGTCTCGCCGCTGCGGTGGCTGGTGACGGCCGTGAAGCCCGCCTTGTGGGCCATGTCGATCGCCGCGAAGGTTTCCGTCAGCGAGCCGATCTGGTTGACCTTGATGAGGATGCTGTTGGCGCACTTCTCTGCGATGCCTCGCTGGAGGAACTTGACGTTGGTGACGAACAAGTCGTCGCCGACGAGCTGCACCTTGTCGCCCAGCTTGGCGGTGAGCTTTTTCCAGCCGGCCCAGTCGTTCTCGGCCAGACCGTCCTCGATGCTGCGGATGGGGTACTTGGCGCACCAGCGGGCCCAGAGGTCGATCATCTCATCGCTGGTGGCGATCCGATCGGGGTTGCTCTTGAAGAAGCAGTAACCTTCCTTGCCTTTCTCGCGGGCCTCGTTGGCCAGTTCGCTGGCGGCGGGGTCCAGCGCGATCCAGATGTCCTCGCCGGGCTTGTACCCAGCCATCTCGATGGCCTGGAGGATCAGCTCGGGCGCCTCGTCATTGCTCTTGAGGCTGGGGGCGTATCCGCCCTCGTCTCCGACGGCGGTGTTGTATCCCTTGCTCTTGAGGACCTTCTTGAGGGCGTGGAAGACCTCGGTGCCCATGCGAAGCCCTTCGGAGAAGCTCTTGGCGCCCCACGGCTGGACCATGAATTCCTGGAAGTCCACGGTCCCGTCAGCGTGCTTTCCGCCGTTGAGGATGTTCATCATGGGGACGGGGAGGGTGACGGCCTTGTCGCCGCCGAGGTAGCGGTAAAGGGGCTTGTCGGTGGCGCTGGCGGCGGCGCGGGCGATGGCCATCGATACGCCCAGGATCGCGTTGGCGCCCAGTCGGCTCTTGGTCGGCGTGCCGTCTGCGGCGATCATCGCGTTGTCGATGCCCGCCTGGTCGGTCGCGTCCTTTCCGACGACGAGCTTGGCGATCTCGCCGTTGACGTTGGCGACGGCCTTCAGGACACCCTTGCCGCCGTAAACCTTCTTGTCCCCGTCGCGCAGCTCGCAGGCCTCGTTCTCCCCGGTGCTCGCCCCGCTGGGGACGGCCGCCCGCCCGAGCACTCCGCCGGACAGCAGCACGTCCACCTCCACGGTGGGGTTGCCGCGCGAATCGAGAATCTGCCTGCCCTGAATCGCCTTGATCTTCGTCGACATCGAATGTTCCTCTTGCTGTTATCGGACCAATGGGAAACGTTTCGTTAACCCGGGAAACCTCATGCGGACCGGCCATCATACGCATTGCGAGCGGGGTTTCAAGCACAATACAGCCTGCCTGCGTGGGCAGGGAAAAGGGGGGATAAAAAACTCGGACGCCTGCATGGCGTCCGAGTCAGAGGCGGCGAAGCCCGCTTTAATTTAGGTTGCCTTCGATGCGAGAAGGCCTGGTTATTCGTCTTCGAAGGGTCGCGCCTCGTAATTTCGTTTTTGTTTCCGCCCGCTGCGGACCATCCGCACAGGCGGCCTACTGGTACTTACGATTTCCGACCGCGTCAGGCAACTATTCTTGCCCTCACCGACAGGATTCGCGCCTGGCAGAGGGTTTGATCGAGCCTCTGACGGACATTCCGCAGGGCATCGAGCTGTTTCTGCCGCTGCTCTTCGATGATTTCGCGAGTAGGTGGGGCCCAGGCATCCGAGATCTGATCGAGCTGGTAGACTTCCATGTTCTGTTTTTCCTTACCTGGCCGGACAGTTAGCATATCGACCAAGTCGGCCTGGAAAATTCACGCAACCTTTGGGGAATCGGACGCCTGCGACGGGTACGCGCGGAACCCTGGCGAAGCTCCGGCGGATCGGACAAGTGTTATTTCGGCGCCATGCGAAAACCGGTAATGCGCAAGTGATTTATAATCAATGGATTGTGTGCGGAGAAGACGTGGCGGCGAACCCTCATCCTATAATGAACGTAGAAAGAGTGGACTGCGAGTCGGCCCGATCACACGGGTCGGCCTGACACGAAAAATAGTTTGCCGGATTGCACCTTCGGTACCGTATGCGAAGGAGAGTGGCGATGGCCATCAGGATCCAAACGGCACGTAGGACGATGAAGCGAACCTCTTCCTCCAAGCGCCCGCTGCGGATCGGAAAGCGGAAGTTGAATTGCGGAAAGCTGATCCTGAAGCGTCCTCCGGTGTCGAAAATGGCGACCATGCGATCCTGGCACGCCCCCCGCGAGAAATCCGAGGCCTGAGCCGGATTCGAGTCGCCTCGGAGGAGGCCTGTCCATACGAGTAGGAGGGCTCTTTGCGCCCACGGCGCTGAAAGACCTTGACGCTTGCGGGTAGGCCGGGCAGACTTGCACATTGTCGCCGGAGTGAACGGCGGGGCAGGAGTGCGGACGATGGCGGATGACGTGCAGGCGTTGGAGCTTTGGCCGGGCGGCGCGCCGGGCGCGATGGGCGACTCGCTCGAGGATCGTCCCCGCCTGCTGCCGTTTTTGCCGCCCTCGGCGGGGCCGCGGGCAGCCGTCATCGTCTGCCCCGGCGGCGGATACGCCAAACGCGCTCCGCACGAGGCCGAACCCGTCGCCCGTTGGCTGTGCTCGCTGGGCATCGCGGGGATCGTCCTGCACTATCGCGTGAAACCCTATTGCCACCCCATCCCCCTCGGCGACGCCCAGCGCGCCATCCGAACCGTCCGCGCCCGCGCGGCCGAGTGGAACCTCGATCCCTCCCGCGTGGGAATCCTGGGCTTCAGCGCGGGCGGCCACCTGGCCGCGTCGGCGGCGACGATCTTCGACGACGGGGATCCCGACGCCATCGATCCCGTCGAGCGGTTCTCCTGCCGACCCGACGCAGCCGTCCTCTGCTACGCCGTCATCACGCTGGACCGCTTCCGCCACCACGGCACGCTGATCAACCTGCTGGGCGACCCGCCCGACGAGGACCTGCGGCGCTACCTGAGCCTGGAGAACCGCGTCACGGCCCGCACGTGCCCGACGTTCCTCTGGCACACCAGCGACGACCAGGCGGTGCCCGTCGAGAACAGCCTGCTGCTGGCCGGCGCGCTGCGCAAGAGCGAGGTTCCGTTTGAACTGCACGTCTTCCCGCACGGGTCGCACGGGCTGGGCCTGGCGGCGGATACCCCGGCCGTGAGGAATTGGCCCTCGCTCTGCGCGGACTGGCTGGCGCGGATCGGATTTGCCGGCGGAAGCTGACGCGGCAGTCTCTTGCATTGCGCGGAGACGGGGGGTATACTGTCGTACGACAATCCGGAATCGTCCCGAAACTGGCGGCAAGCGTGGAACCAACCACAGGGGATCGGGGCGAGAGAGTTTGAAGCCGACCGCCTGGGCTCACGTCTGCGTGCCCGGGCGTTTTTGTTGACGGCCGGGACGCGGGCGTGCGGTTCCTGCACGGGAGCATGCCATGAACGAGCACGCCTGGCGAGGCTTCACCCCGGGTCCGTGGCGGCAGCGGATCGACGTCCGCGACTTCCTCCAGCGCAACTACACCCCGTACGACGGTGATGAGTCGTTTCTCCAGCCGGCCACCGCGCGAACCGAGCGCCTGCGCGACAAGCTGCGCGACCTGGTTCGCCTCGAGCGGGAGTGGGGCGGGGTTCTGGACATCGACACCTCGACGGTCTCCAGCCTGCTGACGTACGCCCCGGGATACCTGGACCGCGATCGCGAGATCATCGTCGGGCTTCAGACCAACCGCCCGCTGAAGCGCGGGGTGAACCCGTTCGGGGGCATCCGCATGGCGCGGTCCGCCTGCGAGGCGTACGGTTACGCCCTCGACGCGAAGGTCGAGGAGTATTTCCGCTACCGCACGACGCACAACGACGGCGTGTTCCGCGTCTACACCGACGAGATGCGGGCCGCGCGGCGCAGCGGGGTCATCACCGGCCTGCCCGACGCCTACGGGCGCGGGCGGATCATCGGCGACTACCGGCGCGTGGCGCTGTACGGCGTGGACCGCCTCATCGAGGGCAAGCTGTCCGACCAGGCCGAACTGGCCCGCCGGCCCATGACCGAGGAGAACATCCGCCTGTCAGAGGAACTGTACCGGCAGATCGACTTCCTGCGCCAGCTCAAGGAGATGGCGGCAGGGTACGGGCACGACATCTCGCTGGCCGCCGCCGACGCCCGCCAGGCGGTGCAGTGGACGTACTTCGCCTATCTCGGCGCGATCAAGGAGCAGAACGGGGCGGCCATGTCGCTCGGGCGCGTCGGCACGTTCCTGGACGTCTATTTCCAGCGCGACCTTTGCGCCGGCCTGCTCGACGAGAGCGGCGCGCAGGAGATCGTGGACGATTTTCTACTCAAGCTGCGGATGGCGCGGCAGCTCCGCACGCCGGAGTACAACGAGCTGTTCGCGGGCGACCCGACGTGGGTGACGGAGGCCGTCGGTGGCATGGGCGAAGACGGGCGCACGCTCGTGACGCGCACGTCGTACCGATTCCTGCACACGCTGCGGACGCTGGGCGCGGCGCCCGAGCCGAACCTGACGGTCCTTTGGGCGACGGGACTGCCCGCGCCTTTCAAGCGGTACTGCGCCCGCCTGTCGATCGAGACCGACTCGATTCAGTACGAGAACGACGACGTGATGCGCCCCGATTTCGGCGACGATTACGGAATCGCCTGCTGTGTCTCGGCCATGCGGATCGGGCGGCAGATGCAGTTCTTCGGCGCGCGGTGCAACCTGCCCAAGGTGCTGCTGATGGCGTTGAACGGCGGGCGGGACGAACTCTCGGGCGAGCAAATCGGCCCGCAAACCGCGCCCATCGGCGACGGCCCGCTCGAGTACGCTGACGTCTGCCGGCGCTACGAATTCTACCGCGACTGGCTGGCCGCGCTGTACGTCAACACGATGAATGTCATCCACTACATGCACGACAAGTACGCCTACGAGAAGCTCCAGATGGCGCTGCACGACACGCACGTGGAGCGGTTCATGGCGTTCGGGGTGGCGGGGCTGAGCGTGCTGGCGGACTCGCTCAGCGCGATCCGCCATGCCCGCGTGACGCCCGTCCGCGGCGCCGGCGGGCTGATCCGCGAGTTCCGCGTCGAGGGCGAGTATCCCGCCTTCGGCAACGACGACGACCGCGTGGATTCCCTGGCGGCCGAGATCGTGCGAGACTTCCTCGCCACCCTGCGCAAAACGCCGTGCTACCGCGGGGCCGAGCCCACGCTGTCGGTCCTGACGATCACTTCCAACGTGGTCTACGGGAAAAAGACCGGCGCCACGCCCGACGGGCGCAAGGCGGGCGAGCCCTTCGCCCCCGGCGCCAACCCGCTGCACCACCGCGACCGCATGGGTGCCGTCGCCTCGCTCAACAGCGTCGCCAAGGTTCCCTACGAGTGCTGCCGCGACGGCATCAGCTGCACCTTCTCCGTCACGCCCCAGGCGCTGGGGCGCGCCGACGGCGAGCAGGTTCGGAACGTCGTCGCCATCCTCGACGGGTACTTTGCCCAGCGGGCGCACCACCTCAACCTCAACGTGCTCAACCGCGAGCACCTCGTCGAGGCCATGGAGCGCCCCGAGCGGCATCCGCACCTGACGATCCGCGTGTCGGGCTACGCGGTGAACTTCCACACGCTCAGCCGGGCGCAGCAGGAAGAAGTCGTCGCGCGGACGTTCCACGAGAGACTGTGAGGCCGGCATGACCGGGCGGGTTCATTCCATCGAGACGCTGGGTGCGCTGGACGGCCCGGGCCTGCGCGTGGTGGTGTTCCTCCAGGGCTGCCCGCTCCGCTGCCTCTACTGCCACAACCCCGACACGTGGTCCGGGCGCGGCGGGCAGGAATGGGACGCGACAGCCGTCGTCGATCGCGTGCTGCGGAGCCGCCCGTACTTCACGCAGGGCGGGGGCGTGACGCTCTCCGGCGGCGAGCCGCTTGTCCAGGCGCGGTTCGCCGCGGAAATCCTGCGCCGCTGCCGGGAGGCGGAAATCCACACCGCGCTGGACACGGCCGGGGCGGCCCTGACGCCCGATGTCCGCCGCGCGCTGGATTTTGCCGACTTGGTGCTGCTGGACGTCAAGCACGCCGATGCGGCGCGACACCGCGCGCTGACCAGCGGCAAGCTGGCGACGACGCTGGCGTTCCTCCGCCACGTGGACGATTCGGGCATCGACCTGTGGGTGCGCCAGGTGATCGTGCCCGGCTGGAACGACTCGCCGGACGACCTGCGGCGCTTGGCCGGGGTGCTGCATCCTCTGCGGACGCTGCGGAAGATCGAGTTGCTTCCGTACCACGCGATGGCTCGCGCGAAGTATGCCGCGATGGACCTGGCCTGCCCGCTGGAAGGGCTGGCCCCGCCGGACGAGGCGATGATGGCCCGCTGCCGCGCGACCCTGACTGTGCTGCTGGACCGGCCGGTCGATTAGTTGGGTGACACCCGCAATTGACCGTGGCACCCGTCCGGCAGACCGTTTCTCAGGCCCGAAGGGCCGTAGGAGGGTAGCCGGGGGTGACGCGAGTCCGAAGGACGAGTGAACCCCCGGTAAGCGAACCCCCCAGCGGCAGAGCCCCGACGGGGCGATGGAGAATGGGACAGGTTTTTCCGACGCCCCTTCGGGGCTGAATGGATAAGGGGGCCGGGTTCCGGGGGCTGACGCCCCCGGCTACCCTCCCTCGCCCCGTCGGGGCGAAAAACAGTTCGATGTCTGTGAGTCTTACGCGATTGCTAGACTTGTCGCCTGTGTTCCACTTGCGACTGTCGAGTTTTTCTGTGAGGGTCAGCGGCATCCATGCCTCAAGACGATCAGGTTTGACGTGCCTGATCGAGTTTCCTGTGGACCAGGGAAACGACGGTAAGAATGTCGAGCAAGTCCTGCTCCGTCATGCTCCATTCAATCTTCGGAGTGTGAGCCAAAGGATTGCGAATCGTTCCGTAGAGCCCCTTGAGAAGGTTGGCGAATCCACGTTGCTCTCCCTCCTCCGTCTCCGTTGACAAGCAATTGATAGCCACCATCGGCTTCGCTCCTTTTGCGAAGCCGAAAGCTTGGCCTACAATCGCATCGCCATCGGCTGTTAGCCCCGAAAGCTGCCTAATTCTGGCTGTGATGCTCTTCATGGCCTCAAAGGCGGCATGAAAGTAATTCTCTTGAAGAATCTCAGCGGTGCAGTACTTGAGTACCTTCTGATGCACGGCTCTTTGCAGGAGCGCGCTCCGAACTCGATTAGCCCGCGACATAGCTTCGTCCAAGTTTTGTACTGCTTTCACGCGGTGGACCTTTCCATCTTCGCCCAGTTCCATCCCGCGGAATGCGAGTACCTTGTTCAACCCGTCTCTCCGCAACTGAAACAGGGACGGATTGCTGGTGTAACTCACAGGATTCATGGCTTTCCTGATGAAGACGACCACGTGGTTCCCGACCCGATGTTGACGCTGGAAGCCCACGAAGGCGTTGAATAGTCGTTTCCACTTCGTCATCGTCGGATCAGTGTCCGGTATCCTGCAATCTTGAAGCAAGTATCCAATCTGACTTCCGGTCAGACCGTCGCTTGTGTCGGCCAAAACCCTTGCAATTGACTCGAGGTGCTGCGCATCGAATGGATCAATCCGTTCCCTGTACCTCAAGGTTTCCATAGTGGCCTCTCCGGTTCTACGATGGGGTACTAATAGGGACAATTATACCTTTACGCGGAATATACGAACGCGGGTTTATTTTTCTTAGGCCTTGGCGCAAATCGGTATCCGTATCATGAACCTTGTAGACTCCACCCCCTCACACGTGCATTGCCCGCCGGGCCGTGGTATGCTCGCGGGCGCAACTTTCGGGGAAAGGGCAAGTCATGGGCGACTGGTCGTGGCAGAAGTGGGCGATCTTCGCGGTTCCCTTCGCGCTGCTGGCGCTGGGCGGACTGGCCTGGCTGCTGCTGCGGAAAACCCTCCGCACCCGCAACCGCATGGAGCGGCAACTCCGCGACGATCCCGACATCAACGAATGGCTCGTCGTGTTCAACTGGAGCCGCAAGGTGCTCTACGTGCCGACCATCCTCGCCTCGCTGCTGGCCGCGGCGCTGATGTACCTCAAGCAGTGGGGCGTCTGGCCCACGCTCAACGGCGAGTTGGTCGGCGGGGTCTGGCTGGCGGTGTTCTTCCTCAATTTCCTCGTCGACGAATACGAGCTCAGCATCAAGGTCCTTCTGATCATCGTGCTCTGCGCGATCGTGCTGGCGCTCTGGTTGACGCTGCTGGACTGGCTCCAGCCGTTCCTGCGCGTCTTCACGCGACTCGACATTGCCATCAGCGGAACGGGCTACATGGTCATTTCCGCCATCTTCCTGCTGGCCATCACGATTTCCTGGCTGAAGGGGCTGTTCTACTACGTCGCCATCACGCCCAACTACATGAACATCCAGGTGGGCCCGACGGAGACGGGCGAGCAGGTCAGCCGCGAGGAATTCAGCACGCGGGTGGACACGGGCGATTTTCTCGAGCGCCTGCTGGGGTTCGGGCGGATCGTGGTGACTTTCGCCGACCAGCGCCGCCAGCCGATGATGCTGCTGGTCGGGAAGATCGGCAAGCGCGCCGCCCGCCTGGAGTCCATCCGGGGCAAGCTGGCGGTGGATCGCTACACGCCCGGACGCAAGGACGACGCCGAAAACGGCGGCGCCTCCGCCTGAGGGCGTCACTCGTAGCCGAGTTCGCGCAGGTCGTCCTCGTCCAGGCCGAAGTGGTGGCCGATCTCGTGCAGGACGGTGATTCGGATCTGCCGCTTGAGGCGGCGGTCGCTGACGTGCCCCTTGCGGGCGCGGGCGGCGGCCACCACGCCCCGGCGGAACACCTGCACCCGGTCCGGCAGCACGCCCGAATGCTCCACGCTGCGGTCCGTCAGCGGGATGCCCGTGTAGAGCCCGCAGAGGTAGTCCCGGTCGCCGATGCGCATCTGCCGCAGCGTCCGCTCCGACGGCTCGTCGTCCACCACCAGCGGGCACTCCTCCAGCAGGTCCAGCACGTCGTCGGGCAGCTCGTCGAGCACCTCTTCCAGGAGCCGGTCGAATCGTTCACGCAGGGCGGGGTCCAAGGCAGATCGCTCCGGTCGTTTCATTCCTGTGCGGGCGGAAGGGCCTGCGCGTCGACCATGTTTTGGAGCGCCTTCCACCCGTTGAGCTGGTCGGCCGTGAGGGTGGCGGGTCGCCCCGTGAGCAGATGATGCTCGATAGCCCGCAGTTTCCGCCGCAATCGGCGCGGAAGGTTCGCGCGTTCGTTGACCACAAGCCCGGTCACCATCTGCCGGTCGTGCCGCCGCCAGATGCGAAGTTTCTTGTCCTGGTGCAGACGGTATCCGTAGCTTCGGAGGATGGCCTTGGTCGATCCGATTAGTCTCGCCGTGGTCCCGGGGGTGTCCTGGGGCAGGGAGAAGGTCAGGTCGTCGGCGTATCGCGTGTAGGTCGCGCCGGCCGTCGCGGCGAGGGCCTCCAGGCGGGCGTCCATGGGATGGTTGACCAGATTGCTCAGACGGGGGCTGGTGGGAGCGCCCTGCGGAAGCCCTCCCTCATGCGTGCAGAGACGGGTCAGCAGCGCGGCGGATTCGGCGTCCCATCCCGTCCGCCGGAAATACATTTCGACCCGCTTGGCTGTGGTGGTAGGGAAAAAGTCGCGGATGTCCATCCGCAGCACGACGGCTCGCCCGACGTGTGGGACGGCATTGGTGACGATGGACCGTCCCCGCTCGAAGCCCTGGACGGTCGGGTGTGATTTCAGCCGGCCCAGCAGGCGATAGAGGATGCGGCGCTGGAGGGTCTTGAGCCCGTCCGAGGGGGCGGAGATCTTCCGCTGCCCGCCCCGGCGTTTCGGGACGGTGAATTGCGCATACTCAACCCTGGCCGCTTGCAGTTCCGCCACGCTCACGCCCAGCCGTGCGGAAAGTTCCACCAGCACCAGCCGCCCGGGCGCGACGCTCCCGCCCCTGTCCTGTGACTTGCCGCCGAACAGCCTGCCGATCCATTCGCCCAGTCCCATGATCGTCCGCCCCTGAAGGAAAATGATGACAAGAAAACGGACACGAGCCTGTCAGCCCGTGTCCGTCCTGCCCTGCACCGTGTGCGACACGGTCGTCGCCCTGTAAGGCGCCACAGCACGTCACGGTTGACGAAACATCAACCTGTGCTCTGCATTTGAGCACTGCCAGGACAGTAACCGAATGATAGGCTCGCGCCAGCGGCGGAGGCAAGGAAGATTTTTCCCTCCGCGACGGATTGGGGGCGCGAACGGGCTTGCAAAGTCAATTCGTATTTGCGAATATAGCTAAACACGAATCATTCGGGAGAGGAACCGTGAACGCGGAACAGGAATCGGCGGTGTTCAAGGCATTGAGCGACGCGACGCGGCTTCGGATACTCGAGCTGCTGCCGGCCGAGCCCATTTGCAAGGCCATGTACAACGTGGGCGAACTGGTCGAGGAGATCGGCGGTTCCCAGCCGAACCTGTCGCGCCATCTGCGCATCCTCAAGCAGGCGGGGCTCGTGCAATGCCGCAAGCAGTGCAACAGCGTCTATTACTGGCGTCTGCCGGGCGCCTTCGAGAAGGCCCGGGGCGTTTTGGCGAAGTTTTCCGCGAAGTGAGCCGGGAGAGTGCGTCGTGATCTATCGTGAACTGGGCCGTACCGGGCTGAAGGTCTCGCAACTGGGATTCGGGGCGATGCGCCTGCCGATGACGGGCGACGGCGAAGGCGCGCGGGTGGACCGCCAGAAGGTCACCGCGCTGCTCCACCGGGCGTTCGAGGGCGGCGTGAACTACGTGGACACGGCCGTCGGCTATTGCAACGCCGACAGCCAGCGCGCCGTCGGAGAGGCGCTGAAGGGCTGGCGCGACCGCGTGATCGTCTCGACCAAGAATCCCTACTACGGCGAGGACGAGAAGGCGTGGTGGCAGAACCTCCAGGACTCGCTGGAGCGGTTGGGAACGGACCACATCGACGTGTACCACCACCACGGCGCCAACCGCAAGAGGTTTCACGAGCACATCCTGCCGCGCGTGGGAAAATGGATGCGCAAGGCGAAGGACCAGGGGTTGGTCCGGCACATTGCCCTGTCGTTCCACGACAACAACGAGATGCTGCGGGAGATCGTGGAATCCGGCTACCCGGAGGTCGTCACGGTGCAATACAACCTGCTGGACCGCCAACTGGAGGAGAGCATCGCGGCGGCGCGGGACAAGGGCATCGGCGTGGTGGTGATGGGCCCGGTGGGCGGCGGTCGCCTGGGGGCAACCAGCGACGTGCTGCGGACGCTGGTTCCCGGAATCGAGCGGATTCCGGAGTTGGCGCTGCGGTTCGTGCTGTCCAACCCTTCCGTGACGGTGGCGCTGTCGGGCATGTGGACGATGGAGCACGTGGAGGAGAACCATCGGATCGCGGCCGACCCCGTCAGCCTGACGGAAGCGGACCGGTCCGCCATCGACGCGCACCTAGTGCGCCTCAAGGCCCTGGCCGACCTGTATTGCACCGGCTGCAACTACTGCATGCCGTGCCCGCGGGAGGTGGCGATCCCGAAGATTTTCGAGCGGTACAACCGGGGTCGGGTGTATGGCCTGTGGGACTCGGCGCGGAAGGCGTACGCCGGCTTGGGCGTCCACCCGTGGGACAAGGGCGCCAAGGCGGACCAGTGCAGCGAGTGCGGCGCGTGCGAGGCAAAATGCCCGCAGAAGATCGCGATCCGCGCGCAGCTCAAAGACGCCCACGCGTCGCTGACGGCGAAAGAATAGCGCCCGCTCCGTCCCCGCGCGGCGCTACGACCGCCACAGGCCGTGCTTGTTGCAGTATTCGCGGGCGGTGACGGTCTTCGCATCGGTCTTGAAGACGGCCTCCGGCGCGTCGCCCGGCGCGAAGAAGTGAACCAGGACGTCCTTGCCCGCCCGCAGCTCGACGAACTGGATGAAGTGGTCCGGCTCCATCGGGTGCGGAACCGAGCCGATCTTCACGCGGTATCCGCCGTCGATCTTCTCGATCACGGGCACGTGCTTTTCCTTGCCTTCCTGGGCGGCGGTCTTGGCCGGCAGGGCGGTCATCGCCTTGCCGCAGCAGGACATCTCGCAATCCTCCTTGCAGCCGAGGATCATCTCCACCAGTCCCGTGCAACCGCACTCGCACTTGTAGATCGCGAACTGTTCGCACGCCATAAGCCGCTCCTTTCCGATTCCAATGCCGTCTGGCCAGGTCCGCCGCGAGTCTATCCGCCGACGAGGCGGAAACACAGACACTCATTCATTCTAGGCAGGCGCCTGGGCAGGCCTCACGAAATTATCCGCGCCGCGCTACGGCAGCTTGAGCTTGTCGCGGTAATAGTAGGGCAGGTCTGTCTTGGAGACGTCCTTCCAGAGGCCCCTGCGGGCGGCCTTCGCTTCGATCTGGAGCCCCCGGAACTCGCCCCGCAAGTGGTGGTCGAAGCGCGGATCGGCGTACCCGTAGCCCTGCGAGATCAGCTCGCGGTTGAGCATCCGCCCGTCAGGCAGGTAGACGAACGCCAGCAGGCGGTCGTACTTGTCCCGCGGCCACTTGTCGGGCTCCAGCTCGATGCGGACGTCCTGGTCGAGCGTCAGGCGGCGCGTGAAGTCCGTCGCTTCCGGCCCGAAATGCTGCGAGGGGGTGTGGGGCTTTTTCGTCTCGGGCGTGTCGACGCCCCAGAGGCGGACGCGGGTGTGGCTCTCGTTGCGAACGGCGTCGGGGGCGTCCAGGTCCAGCGTGTCGCCGTCGATGACCCGCAGGACGCGGAATATCTGGCCATCGTAGCGTTCCCGGTCGGGTGGGACGAGCTGGCCGAACCACCCCGCCCGGTCCAGCGCCACCAGGGCCGCGACAATCAGGGCGAGCGAGACCGCCCACATCGCCTTTCGCGATGCCCATCGGAAGCGGCGTCGGGAATCGCTCAGTTTCCTGTCCGGGGCGTTCATGTGCGGGAAGTCTACCATCGACCCGTCGCGCACGCCAGCGCCACAGGGGAAACGCCGCGCGGCGCGAAAGAAAGGCCCGCCCAGGTACGGGCGGGCCTTGCGGTTCTGTCGGAAATGGCCGCAGGTTACTTGCGGGCCTTGCGGGTGGCCTTGGGCTTGACCTTCCTGCCGCCGAGTTCGAACGCGTCGTGCACGAGCTGGAGCGCCCGCTTGCCCTGCTCGCGGTCGATCAGGCAGGAGATCTTGATCTCGCTGGTGGTGATGTTCTGGATGTTGATGCCCTCTGTCGCCAGCGCGGCGAACATCCGCTCGGCGACGCCGGTGTGGACGCGCATGCCCACGCCGACGACGGAGACCTTGGCCAGGCGGTCCTCGTAGACGACCTCGCAGCGGAGTTCCGCGGCGAGCTTGTCGACGATCTTGCGGGCGTCGGCGAGTTCGCCCAGGTCGACCGTGAACGAGACGGTCGCCGCGCCGCCGGGGGCGGTGGTCTGGATGATGTCGTCGACGACGATCTTGTGGCTGGCAATGGTGTGGAAGATTTTCGCGGCGATTCCCGGGCGGTCGGGCACGTTCCGCATGGTGACGCGCGCAAGCTTGTCCTTCAGGGCGGCGCCGCTGACGACGATCCGTTCCATGTCCTGGGTTTCAGACACGATCAGGGTTCCTTTTCTCTCGTTTCCGCTGTTGCGGACGTGAATCGGCACGTTGTATTTCTTGGCGAACTCGACGGCGCGGTTGTGCAGCACGCTCGCGCCGAGGCTCGCCAGTTCGAGCATCTCGTCGTAGCTGACGCGGTCGATCTTGCGGGCGTTGGGGACGATCCGGGGGTCGGCCGTGTAGATGCCGTCCACGTCGGTGTAGTTCTCGCACACGTCCGCCTTCAGGGCCGCGGCGATGGCCACCAGCGTGACGTTGCTGCCGCCGCGCCCCAGCGTGGTGACCGCGCCTTCCTCCGTGACGCCCTGGAAGCCCGCGACAATCACGATTCGCCCCGTGTCGAGCTGCTCGTGAATGCGCCGGACGTCGATGGAGCGGATGCGCGCCTTGGTGTGGGCGTCGTCGGTGACCATGCCCACCTGCCCGGCGGTGAAGCTGATCGCGGGCTGGCCCATCGCCTCCAGCGCCATCGCCACCAGCGAGATGGTCACCTGCTCGCCCGTCGCCAGCAACTGGTCCATCTCCCGCTTGGGCGGGGCGGGCGTGATCTGCCCGGCCAGGTCCACCAGGTGGTCCGTCGTGTCGCCCATGGCCGAGACCACCATGACGACCTGGTGTCCCTGCTTGCGGGTCTTGATCGCCCTCGAGGCGGCGGCGCGGATGCGATCCGCGTCGGCCACGCTCGATCCGCCGAATTTCATCACCACGATGCTCATGCTGTCGCCTTGCTCCGGTCGCCGGGGGGAGGTTTGAGCTGAGCCCCGGTCGACAGGCGGTAAACCATAGCGGATTTCGGGGAAAAGTCCAGCGTTTTTGGCGGATTCGCCGCGCGATCCTGTCCGCATTCCGCAGCCGGGAAGGGGATGAATTTCCGAAGGGGGGGCTTTCGCGGGGGAATAAAATAGCTATAATAGCAACAAATCCATTTTAGGAGACATGAGAATGAAAACGCATCTGGACCCGGCGAGAAAGATTCCTGTCTGCGACGAGGTGGACGTGCTGGTCTGCGGTGGAGGGCCCGCGGGGTTCTGCGCCGCCATCGCGGCCGCACGGGGCGGCGCGAAGGTCCTGCTCCTGGAGCAGACCAACTGTCTGGGCGGAATCGCCGGCGCGGGGGGGCACAATCACCTGTGCCTGTATACGGCTTGGTCAAGCGGCGAGCGGGTGGTCGCGGGCGTGCCTTTCGAGATGATGGACCGCGTGGTGAAGATGGGCTACGGCGCGTGGGACCACGAGCCGAAGAAGGCGCATGGCGGGAGCGTGGACTTCGAGCTGGAGGGGCTGAAGCTCGCCCTGGAGCAAATGGCGGCAGAGGCGGGCGTGAAGCTGCTGTACCACACGCTGTTCGCCGACGCGATTGTCGAGGGCGGGCGGTGCGTGGGGGCCGCCATCCAGAACAAGACCGGGCGGCAGGCGGTGCTGGCGAGGCAGGTGATCGACGCCACGGGCGACGCGGACGTGGCGGCGTCGGCCTGCGCTCCGTTCGAGCTCGGCCGCCCCGGCGACGGCGCCTGCCAGCCCGCCACGCTCATGTTCACCATCGGCGGGGTGGACTGGAAGCGCGTCTGCGAGTTCCGCAAGGGCGATTACAGGCTCCAGCACGTCTGGGAAGCGGCGCAGAAGGCGGGGGACATGGAACCGTTCCAGAACCAGATCATGGGCTGGTGGTGGACGCCCACGCGCCCCGACCAGGTCGGCGTGAACTTCACGCACATCTTCGGCACCGACTGCACCAACGCCGAGAGCATCACCCGCGCGACGATCGAGGGGCGGCGCCAGGCGTTCCACATGATTCCCGTTCTCCGCAAATACATCCCGGGCATGGAGGACTGCTGCCTGCTGTCCACGGCGGCGCTGCTGGGCACGCGCGAGAGCCGGCGCATCGTCGGCGAGCACGTGCTGAACGAGCGGGAGATCGTGGCCTGCAAATCGTGGGACGACTCGATCTGCTACGGCTCGTTCTTCATCGACATCCACAACTGCACCGGCCCCGGCATGGACGAGGAAAGCTGGCGGCCGGAGAAGGGCTTCAAGTACCAGATTCCCTACCGCAGCATCGTGCCGAAGAAGGTGGACAACCTGCTGGTGGCGGGGCGATGCATCAGCGTGACGCACGTGGCGCTGGGCTCGACGCGCGTCATGCCGCAGTGCGGCGCGCTGGGCGAGGCGGCGGGGGCGGCCGCGGCGCTGAGCCTCCAGGCCCGCTGCACCCCGCGCGAACTCGACGTGCGGAAGCTCCAGGAGCACCTGCGGTCGGCCGGGGCGATCTGCGACGAGCAAAGCCTCAAGGCGGCGAACTGACGCGAGAATTCGGATGAAAAAAAGCCCACGGAAAGCATTCCGTGGGCTTTTTTCACATCACCGAACCAGTCATTGTGATTCCCTGTCGCGGGGCAGTTCCGGCGGGGCGGGCGGCGCCGGGGGCGTGAACGCCTTCTGCGCCCGTGGCACGAGCACCATCAGCGCCACGAGGGTTCCGACGGCCTCCGCCGTCAGCAGGATGCCCTGGAGCCTTCCGCTGGTGGCCGCCAGGACCGTCAGCGTGAGGATGGCCCCGGCCGAAAGCACGATCCCGAACAGTCCGACGCGCAGGCCCAGCAGCGTCACCGCGCGGACGCCGAGGATGACGACCATCGCCGCGCACGCCCCCAGGATGGCCGTGCCCAGCGAGACGAACTCCTGGGCGTAGTACATCAGCGGATACGCAGCCGCGAACGCGCCCACCACCAGCAGCAGCGTCCACTTGTCCAGCAGCGCCGGGCGATATGCCAGGAACACCATCGCCGCCAGGACGCCGAACACCAGCACGCTCACCGGGCCCAGCCAGACCAGTCCGCCCAGGCGGTCCATCGGCGCGACGCCCAGGATGTCGATGCGGATCGGCCTGCCCATCATCAGCCGCGAGTAGTCCCACTTGTAGATGGTCTTTTGCCCGTCGCGCACGGGCTCGGCAGGCTGGAGCGAAAGCTCCATCATCCGCAGGTCGGAGCTGTTGGCCGTCAGCGTTACGGCGAACCGGTCCACGATCTTGCCCGGCGGAACCTGGAGCTCGTAGACGCCCTTTCCCATGGCCGTGTAGGTGATCTCCACCGGGGTGGCCTTTCCGGCGTCGAGTCGGCCCCGCCAGACGAGCGTAGCGCCCTGCACCTGCACGTCCTCGCTCGGGTCGCCCTGGACCGTCACGGTCAGGTCGCTCAGGGAGATCAACTGCGGAGGCAGGGGAAGGCGCAGCTCGCATTCGCTCTGCGCGGCGGCGGGGTTGCGGGCTTCCACCTTCGCGTGGAACTTGGCCTGGTAGATGCTTTCCGGCTGGGCCGTGCCGATGCTGATGCGGCTGGTCAGGTCGATCTCCGCCACGAAACTCTGCACCTGCGCCAGCACGGCGGGGGAGGGCTGGTGGGGAAGTCCGGTATTGACTGCCCCGGTTGGATACACCTCTAATTGCGCCCCGTCGCGCATGCGGGCCAGGCGCGCCACCTCTTTCGACCGTCGCAGGGAGGGCATCAGCACCGACAGGATGCCCACCAGAAGCACGATCACCAGGAGAACCTCCACCACCCGTTTGGTCGACCGCCCCGTCGTCACGCCGGTTGTGTTGCTCATGAAATCCCCTTTCCGGAAGAAAATTCGAATCTCGAAATCCGAAACGCAATCAAACCGCGGCGCAGATTCAGACGCACGAAAGGTGCAAATCGTTCCCCAAATATGCGTAATCCGCCCACGGAAAGCATTCCGTGGGCGATTGCTCCCTATCGATCCCGTTCACCGGACGGAGAGGAAGAACTCCATCAGCTCGAAGCCCTTGGCGATGTGCAGGTCGCTCTTGGCGGCGTTTTCTTCGGTGAACGGCTCGGTCAGGACGCCCTCGATGCGCTTGCCCGCGACGGCGAAGGGCACGGGCTCGGGCGTGTGCGTGCGGACGGTGCAGGGGGTGGGGTGGTCGGGCAGGACGAGAATCCGCCACTCGTCGCCCTCGGCTTGGAGGCGCTTGAGGACCGGCCCGACGATGTGCCGGTCGATCTGCCCGAGGGCGTGCACCTTGCCCTTGACGTCGGCATTGTGCCCGGCCTCGTCGGGCGCTTCGACGTGGACGAAGACCAGGTCGTGATCGTCGAGCGCCTTGACGGCGGCTGCGCCCTTGCCGGCATAGTTGGTGTCCACGTACCCGGTGGCGCCGGGAACCTCGATGACGTCCCACCCGATGAGCTTGGCCAGTCCGCGGACCAGGTCCACGGCCGTGATGGCCGCGGCGCGGACGTGGTACGTGTCGGCGAAGGAGGGCAGCGCGGGCATCTTGCCCTGTCCCCACAGCCAGATGCTGGTGGCCGGGTTTTCGCCCAGGTCGCGCCGAACGGTGTTGACGTCGTGGGCAGTCAGGATGTCCACGCTGCGGTCCGTGATGGTGCGAAGCAGGTCGGCCCCGGCGCCCTGGGGGCGGTGCGCCTCGACGGGCTTTCCGAGGATGTCGTGCGGGGGCGTGGTCTGGAGGTCGCACTCGCCGCGGAAGGTCATCAGGTGGCGGTAGCCCACGCCGCGGTAGAACTTCACGTGCGTTCCGGAAAGCTGGCGGTTGAGTTCGTCGATGAGGGGCGCGGCCTCCTCGGTGGAGATGTGCCCGGCGCAGTAATCTTCCATCCGCCCGTCCACGATGGTGACGAGGTTGCATCGGAAGACCCACTCGTCGGGGCCGATGGCGATTCCCTGCGCGGCGGCCTCCAGCGGGGCGCGCCCGGTGTAGTACTTGCGTGGGTCGAACCCGAGCACGGAGAGGATGGCCACGTCGGACCCGCAGGGCAGCGCCTTGGGGACGTTGCGGACGGTCCCGGTTTTCCCGTGCGCGGCGATCCAGTCCATGTGGGGCTTTTCCGCCACGGCCAGGGGGGTCTTTCCGCCCAGTTCGTCCAGCGGCAGGTCCGCCGCTCCGTCGGGGATGATGATGGCGTATTTCATGTCTGGCAATCCATGCGCGTCTGGGGCCTGTCGCCTTGTCAAAACTGTTCCGGATGTTCGTCCACAATCCCGATTCGGACGCTGGGCGCCTTGATGACGTCCAGCGCGTCGACCTCGACGAGGGCCTGCTGCACCGCGCCATCGCAGGCGCTGTGGGTGGTGATGACCACGGGCACGCCGAACGCCTGGGCGTTTTCCGGGGCCTCGTGCTGGAGCACCGAACTGATGCTGATCTCGTGCCGCCCGAGCACCTCGGCGATCCTGGCGAAGACGCCGGGGCGGTCCTCGGCCATGACGCGCAGGTAGTAGCGGCTGCGGGTCTCGACCGGGGGCAGCTGCTCGGCCGGGGCGGCGAGGTCCGGCCAGAGGCGCAGGTTCTCGAACAGCCTGGGCGCCACGCCCATGGCCACCGAGGCGATGTCGGCGACGACGGCAGACGCCGTCGGCAAGGACCCCGCGCCGCGCCCGTAGTACATGGTGTGCCCGGTGGCGTGCCCGTAGACGCTGACGGCGTTGAACGGCCCCGACACCCACGCGAGGGGATGCTCCAGCGAGATGAACGACGGGCAGACCCGCAGGCTCACGCCGCGCCCGCGGCGCTGGGCGATGGCCAGCAGTTTGACGACGTAGCCCAGCTCCCGCCCGTAGCGCAGGTCGCACAGCTCCAGCGAGTCGATTCCGGCGACGGGGATTTTTTCGAAGTCCACGCGCCGTCCGAACGCCAGCGCCGCGAGGATGGCGAGCTTGTGGGCCGAGTCGGTGCCGGCGACGTCGAGGGTGGGGTCGGCCTCGGCCAGCCCGTCGCGCTGGGCGTCGGCGAGGGCGTCGGCGTAGCTCTGCCCGCGATCGGTCATCTGGGTGAGGATGTAGTTGCACGTCCCGTTGACGATGCCGTAGAGGGCGTCGATGCGGTTGGCGATCAGGCCGTCGCACAAGGCGCGGAGGATGGGCACGCCGCCGGCGCAGCTCGCCTCGAAGGCGATGCACACGCCGTTGGCGCGGGCCAGGGCGTAGAGTTCCGCCCCGTGATGCGCCAGCAGGGCCTTGTTGGCGGTCACCACGTGCTTGCCCGCCCGCAGGGCCTGCTCGATGACGCGCCTGGCGAATGTCGTGCCGCCGACCAGCTCGACCACCACGCCGACGGCGGGGTCCGAAATCGCCCGGTCCAGGTCCGTCGAGAGCAGCTTTTCGTCCAGCCCGAGCCGCCGGGCGTTGGCGAAGTTCACGTCCACGACGTGGCGCAGCTCCAACGCCGGGGCGATCCGTGCGGCGAGAATCTCCCGGTCGCGCGTCAGGAGGGTCGCGGCGCCGCCGCCGACCGTTCCGCACCCGACAATCGTCACGCCCAATGAGGCTTTGGATTCCATAGACGGCGTCTCCCAGGTCCAGCCGGAATCGTACGGGGCGCGGCAGGGAATATCAAGCGCATGCGCCGAGGCAAGGGGTTGGGCACCGTGGTTTGTAACAAGCCCCCGCGGTTACGCGGGGGTTCTTGCCGTTTCTTCGTCATGTCCAATTCGTCCCCCTGCTGACGCAGGGGGGCTTGTTGCGCCTACTCCAGGCCCTTTCCGCTCCAGCAGAAGGTGCAGAGCTTGCAGGCGTCCAGGCCGATGGCCTCCACCAGGTCGTCCAGTCGCTGGTACTTCAGCGTGGTGAGGTTCAGGTGGCAGCGGATTCGCTCGACCATGGCGCAGTGCTTGTCGGAGTCAGGGTCGGCGTAGGTTTGCAGATCCTTGTCGGGGTCGCCTTCGAGTTCCTTGATGGCCTTTCGGGCGGCCAGGTCCATCTCGCTGCGCGACCGGGAGAAGTTGAGGAACTTGCAGCCGAACACCAGCGGCGGGCAGGCGGGGCGCATGTGGATTTCGCGGGCGCCGGCGTCGTAGAGCCTCTGGATGGTGTCGCGGAGCTGGGTACCGCGGACGATGGAGTCCTCGACGAACAGCAGGCTTTTCCCGCGGATCAGCTCGGGGATGGGAATGAGCTTCATGCGGGCGACGAGGTCGCGGATGGTCTGGTTCTGGGGCATGAAGCTTCGCGGCCAGGTGGGCGTGTATTTGACGAACGGGCGGCGGTAGGGCACTCCGGCGGCGCTGGCGTATCCGAGGGCGTGGGCGATGCCCGAGTCGGGAATGCCCGCGACGAGGTCCGGGTGGACGTTGTCGCGCCGGGCGAGGGCCTCTCCGCAGCGGTTGCGCGAGTGCTCGACGTTGATCCCCTCGTAGTATGACGCGGGATAGCCGTAATAGACCCACAGGAAGGAGCAGATCTGCATCTGCTTGCCGGGGGCGACCTTCTGCTCGATGCCGTCGGGCGTGATCCGCACCACCTCGCCGGGGCCGAGGTAGCGTTCGACCTCGTATCCGAGGTTCGGCAGGGCGCAGGTCTCGAGCGTGGCGGCGTAGGCGCCGTCCTTGCGCCCCAGGATGACCGGCGTGCGTCCCAGGCGGTCGCGGGCGGCGTAGAGGCCCTTGTCCGTCAGCAGCAGCAGCGAGCAGGAGCCCTCGATGGCCCGCTGGGCGGCCACGATGCCCTCCTCGTAGCTCGCTTCCTGGTTGATGAGCGTGGCGACCAGCTCGGTGGGGTTCACCTCCGCACCGCTCATTTCGGAGAAGTGCGTCGTGCGCTTGCGGAACGCCTCGTGCGAGAGCTTGTCGAGGTTGGCCACCTTGCCGACGGTGACGATGGCATAGACGCCCAGGTGCGAGCTGATGATCAGCGGCTGGTCCTCGTAGTCGCTGATGATCCCGACGCCCATGCGCCCGTGCAGGCGGTCGACGTCGTCCTCGAATTTGGAGCGGAACTGGGCGTTCTCGATGTTGTGGATGAAGCGGGCGAAGCCGTTTTCCCCGAGGGTGGCCATTCCGCCGCGGCGGGTGCCCAGGTGCGAATGGTAGTCGGTTCCGTAAAACAGATCGGTGACGCAGTCATCCCGGTGGACGACGCCGAAAAAACCGCCCATGAGAAATCCTTTCCTGGCTGTCGGTTCCGTATTCCCTGTCGCGTTCGCCGGCGGACCGATCCCGGCCGTCTGGGGCGGCGGGGCGAAACCGGACCGCGGGCTCCTAGTGTAGCGTTTCGGCCCGGCCGGGACAACGCGGAGGTGATCTGGGATTGTCGCCTGTCCGGCGGGCAGGGGGATTGTCGCCGCAGCCGCACCGCCGGCGAAGTGAATCTTCGTAATAGAGTCGATGAGCAAAACTAACCGGCCCGCCGCGAGCCCGCCCAACTGGGTGGCACTGCTTGCTGGCAAGCAGTGTTCTTGCTGCCTCACAGGGGCGTTTTGCGCCGGACGAGCTGGAGGGGCACGCCCCAGGGGTCGCGGACGATGGCGAAGGTGTCGCCGTTTTCGGCCACGTCGATTCCGCCCTCGGCCGTCCCGCCGGCGGCGATCAGTCGGTGGCGGTCGGCGGGCACGTCGGCGCTGGCCAGGGCCAGGTGCAGGCTCGCCGGCGGCAGGGCGGCGTAGTGGGGCACGACGGCCGACGGGTTGTGGTAAATCTCCAGGACAGCCTGGCCGGAGTCGTCGGCGAGGAAGCGCGCAAACGCCGGTGTGCCGCCCGCGCGGACGACGCGCAGGCCCAGATGCTCGACGTACCACTTAGCCATGGCGACAGGTTCTGCGACATTCAGCGCGACGTGTTCGATTTTCATGGTTTCTCCCCAGCGGTGGGTGGATGGATTTTGCACAGCGCGACGGCCGCCGCCACCGCCGCGACGGCGAACAGTGGCCCGATGCCCAGCAGCATTCCGGCGGTTTCGTTGCCCAGCGCGCCGGCCAGCGCCACCCCGGCCAGCCCGGCGGCTGGTCCCAGGGCGAACCCCGCGCCGATGAGCCCCTCGTGGGTCCCTCCGGCGTCGACGGAGGCGTTGGCGACGACCATGGCGTAGTACAGGGCGCCGTAGTAGATGACCCCGGCGGCGAACCCGAAGAGGACTTCGCCCGCCAGGACGGTCGGCAGCGACCCGCCGAACAGGATCAGGAAGAACGCGCCGGGCAAGACGATCATGGCGGCGACGATCATTCCCGGCCGGCCGTGCCAGACCGCCGTCGCGCCCAGCACGAGGAACGCCAGCAGGCGCATGGCGTCCAGCAAGCCCGACAGCGCCGCCCCGGCCGACACGCCGCACTTCAGATCGTCGAACACGCGGGGCATCAGCGCCGCCAGCACCCACAGGGCGGAGTAGCTGGCGAGCATCATCCACCGGCTGGCGGTCAGCAGGCTCTTCCAGCGGCGGAGTTTTTCCGGCGTGGGGCGGGCGGGGTGGTCCTGCGGCAGGTGCACGGGGCTGAGGCGCAGCGGGCGGGCGAGCCACAGGGCGCAGAGGTTCAGAACCGCCGGGGCGAGGAACAGCCCGGCGGGCCAGTGGTCGATGAGCGGTCCCGCGGCCGCCAGCGCCAGCGGGACGGACGCCGCCCAGGCGACGTTGAACCTTCCGACGGCCTTGGCCGTGTCCGAAACGTCCTGTCCGGCGCTGACGTAGCTCTCGACAACCGGCCACTTCATGCCGTTGACCAGCCCCAGCAGCGTGCTGAAGGCGAACAGCACCACCGGCACGCCCGAGAAGCCGACGAGGAACACGTGCCCGGCGAACTGGAGGCACAGGGCGCCGACCAGGAGTCGTTTTTCCTTCAGGCGCAGGGAGATTCGGTGGCTGCACAGGGCCCCGGCCGCGTAGGCCACGCCGAACGCCAGGGCCAGCCAGAGGTTATCCGCCCGCGTGAAGCCCAGTTTGTCGCGCGCGAAGAAGTAGACGCCGCGCTCCACGCAGATGGTGGCGAAACTCTCCAGGAATGTCAGCAGCAGCATCCGGCGGGGGCGGTTCATGGGAGGCAGTTTAGGCCTTGGAGGTCATTTCTCGCCGGGGTGCAGGGCGCGGTAGACGTCGTTGAGGATCTTGATTTCGAGGGCACGGTCGCGGCTGGCCGTTCGCCACGTCTCGTTCTGCTCGGGAGTGGTGGCGGCATCGATCTGCGCTGGCGATTCGTGCGGCACGGAGTCGTAGTTCTCGTCGCGCGTGGCCATCTGGCGGTAGACGGCCGAGCCCTGGCGATGCGTCTCGACGCAGACCTGGGCGACGACGTTCCCGCCGTCTCGCCGCAGGCGCAACGTGGCCACCTGCCGGGCGGGCGAGCCGCCGAGCAGTCGGTCGTTGGGGGCGTCGATCTTCCGGGGCAGGGAGCGGATGACCCCCGCGTCGAGGTCGGCCGACGCCACGGAGAAGTATTGCGCGAACACGTCGCGCGCGGAGGCGAAGGCGGCGGGATACTCCACCTGCCCCATCATGCGCGACTCGCCGGGGGTCCGGGGCCCGCAGCCGACCAGCGCGCCCGCCGCAACCATCGCCAATACGATCCAGCCGTGCCGTCTCATGATCCGTCTCCTGCCTGTCTTCCACGCCGATTCCGAATCGACCGGCCCATTCTACGCCGCGGGGCAAGGCAACGCTACTCTTCGACGTTCCGCCACATGGAATAGTTGGGCGCTTCCTGGGTGATGGCGATGTCATGCGGGTGGCTCTCGGCGACGGAGGCTGCGGAAATCCGCAGGAACTTCGCCTGCGTGCGGAACTGCTCGATGTCGGCCGTCCCGCAATGGTCCATTCCGCTGCGGAGCCCGCCCATCAACTGGAAGACGAAATCCGCCAGCGACCCGCGGTAGGGCACGCGCCCCTCGACGCCCTCGGGCACGAGCCGGCTGCGATCGAGCGTGCCGCCTTGGTTGTACCGGTCGGCCGACCCGGCGAGCATGGCGTCCATCGACCCCATTCCGCGGTAGGCCTTGAAGCGCCGCCCCTTGTAGATGACCATCCGCCCGGGGCTCTCGTCGAGCCCGGCGAACAGGCTGCCCATCATGACGCAGGAGGCCCCGGCCGCCAGGGCCTTGACGATGTCTCCGCTGAGGCGGATCCCGCCGTCGGCGATGACGGGCACTCCGTGGGCGTCGCCGACCTTGGCACAGTCATAGACGGCCGTGATCTGCGGAACGCCCACGCCCGTCACCACGCGGGTGGTGCAGATGGCCCCGGGCCCGATGCCCACCCGCAGGGAGTCGGCCCCGGCGGCGATGAGATCCTTCGCCGCGTCGCCCGTGGCGATGTTGCCCGCGATGACGTCGATCTTGTGCCGCGCCTTGATCTGCCGGATCGTCTCCAGGACGATCTCCTTGTGCCCGTGCGAGGTGTCCACGCAGATGACGTCCACGCCCTTGGCGACGAGGGCGTCGGTGCGGTCGTATTCCAGGACGCCCACCGCGCCGCCGACCCGCAGGCGCCCGCGCCCGTCGCGGCAGGAGCGGGGGAACTGGCGCATCTTGTCGATGTCCCGCATGGTGATCAGCCCCGCCAGGCGACCGGCGGCGTCCACCAGCAGCAGCTTCTCGACCTTGTGGCGGTTGAGGATGCTCTCGGCCTCGTCGATGGACGTGTCGGCCGGGGCGGTGATCAGCCGGCCCTTCGTCATGATGTCCGAGACCTTCGAATCGCCCGACTGGAACTTCATGTCCCGGCGGGTGAGGATGCCCACCAGCTTGCCGTTGTCCACGATGGGGAAACCCGAGATGTTCTGCTCGACCATCAGGCGGCGGGCGGTCTCCGTCGATTCGTCCGGGGGGAGCGTGATCGGGTCGGGAATGATCCCGTTGGCCGACCGCTTGACCTTCTCCACCTCCAGCGCCTGGGCCTCCTTGGACAGGTTGCGGTGGATGATGCCCAGCCCGCCCTCCTGGGCCAGCGCGATGGCCAGCGACGACTCGGTGACGGTGTCCATCGGGGCCGAGACCAGCGGAATGTTCAGGCGGATGTTCCGCGTCAGTTGGGTGGACATGTCCACGTCGGCCGGCGCGACCTTGGATAAAGCCGGCACGAGCAGGACGTCGTCAAACGTGATTCCTTCGCCGATGATCTTGTCCTTCATGGCATCTCCGGAAGCATACCGGCCGGTCCGCGCCGCGCGGATGCGCGGAGTCCGTGCCGGGCAGGGTTTTCATGGATTTCGACCCCAAGCGGACGCCCGGGCCGGGTGGGGCGGAAGACGCCCCGCGAAGCGAACTGGATTGCTGCCAATCCCATGTCGGATTATGGGGGCATGGGCAGGGTCTTGTCAACTGTCCACAAGCGATTTCGCGCCAAGAACCGGAACCAGGAACTGAGGAACCAGGAACCCGGAATTGTGGCGCGATCGTGCATTTTCTTTCCCGGTTCCTTGTTCCGAGTTCCGTGTTCCTTTCCCGGGGTTCCATCGGTTACGGTATGGCAAGCGGGATTCCGGGAACCTTGGCCATGGACGTGTGGAAACAGATGCGAACCGAGCTGGACGCCCTGGAGGCCGAAGACCTCCTGCGCCGCCCAGCCGAGGTCGATTCGCCCTGCAGGCCGGTGGTGCGCGTCGGCGGGCGCGAGGTCGTCTGCCTGTGCAGCAACGACTACCTTTCGCTGGCGGCCGACCCCGCCATCCGGGCGGCGGCGATCCAGGCCGTCGGGCAGTGGGGCGTCGGCGCGGGCGCGTCGAGGCTGGTCAGCGGAACGCAGAGCCCGCACGCCCTGCTGGAACGCCGCCTGGCCCAGTTCAAGCGCGCCGAAGCCGCGATCGTCACCTCCACCGGGTGGATGGCCAATCACGTCGCTATCCACGCCTTAGCGGGCGCGGGCGACCTGGTGCTGTCGGACAAGCTCAACCACGCGAGCATCCTCGACGCGGCCCTGGCGTGCGGGGCTCGCGTGCGGACCTACCCGCACCGCGACACCGCCCGCCTGCGCAAGCTCCTCGATGCCCACCGCGCCGCCGCGAAGCGATGCCTGATCGTCACCGACTCGCTGTTCTCGATGGACGGCGACCTGGCCCCGCTGGGCGAACTGGCGGAACTCAAGAAGCGCTACGACGCCGTGCTGATGATCGACGAGGCCCACGCCACCGGCGTGCTCGGCAAGTCCGGGCGCGGGGCGGCAGAACTGCTCGGCGTGGAGGGCGACGTCGACGTGGTCGTCGGAACGTTGTCCAAGGCCCTCGGCTCGCTGGGAGGATTCGTGGCGGGCCCTGCCGTCCTCGTTGAGACGATCCGCAACCGCGGGCGGGCGTTCATCTACACCACCGCGCCGCCAGCGGCCCTGTGCGCCGCGGCCTTGGCGGCGCTGGAGATCGTCGAGCGCGAACCCCAGCGGCGGGGCAGGCTGCTGGAGTTGGCGGCGGCGCTGCGCGAGCAGTTGGCGGCTGCGGGCCTGGCCCCAACGCCCGACCCGCGCGAACCGGCGACGCCCATCGTGCCGATCGTCGTCGGCGAGCCTGCCCGGGCGGTGCAACTCAGCCGCGGGCTGCTCGAAGAGGGGTTCCTCGTGCCGGCCATCCGCCCGCCGACCGTTCCGCGCGGGACCAGCCGCCTGCGAGTGAGCCTGTCGGCGGGGCACACGCCCGAACAACTCGCCCGGTTCGTCGAAATGCTCCGCCGGCGGATGCCTGGGCCGTAAGATTTGCGCGGGGAAATTCATCTCCCGCCCGAATTGGCCGATAACCGGGAATGAGGGCGGATGTTCCGCGGCGAGCGCCCGCGGGGCCCGAGGGCCCGAACATGAACCTTTCCTTTCCCGACGACATCCTGCTGCACGCCGAGGCGGGCGAGGCGGAAATCCGGCTCGCCGTCGCCCTCCAGTTCTACGCCGACAACCGCGTCGATCACGCCGACGCCTGCCGACTGGCCGGGCTGCCGAGTTCGGCCTTCACCGAGGAACTGCTCCACCGCGGCCTGTGCGTCCACATCTACCCGCTGCGCTCGCGAATCCGCGAAGCGGGCTGATGCGGGTCGGTAGCGATTCGGTACCGTCTTGACTTGTCCGCTCGCGCCGCGAACAATGCCATCCGTCCATGAACGCGACCCATTCCACAAAACCCGTCATCGGCCTGGTGGGGGGCATCGGGGCCGGAAAGAGCACGGTGGCTGCGGAGCTTGAGGCGCTCGGCTGCGCGCGGATCGACGCCGACCGGATCGGCCACGAGCTGCTGGACGACGAGTCCGTGCGGGCGGCGCTCCGCGCGCGGTGGGGCGCGGAGATCTTCCTGCCGGACGGCTCGGTGGACCGCGCTGCCGTGGCGCGCAAGGTGTTCGACCGCCCGGAGGAGCTGGCGGCGCTGAACGCGATTCTGCACCCGCGGATGGGCGAGCGGATCGCCGAACGCATCGCCGCGGCGCAGGCCGACCCGTCGGCGCGGGGCGTCGTGCTCGATGCAGCCGTCGCCTTCGAGGCCGGGTGGGACCGCCTCTGCACGCACATGGTTTTCGTCCGCGCGGGCGACGCGCAACGGGCCCGGCGCGTCCGCGACAGCCGCGGATGGGGCCGAAACCTCTGGCAAAGCCGCGAAAAAGCGCAAATTCCACTGGACAGCAAGGCCGCCCGCTGCTACGATACCCTAGAGAACAGCTCCAGTATTTCCTCCCTCAAAGAGCAAATCCGACGCTTGTTTTTCCGGATTATTTCGGATGTTTCCCGACGTTAGGGAAACCGCGTTCCGAGCTGCGGGCAGGCAATCCTGAGAATTGTTCCCTGCCGGCGCCACCCGCGCCGACGAGAAGGTTGCGACAGCCAGTCGCAAGAGATTCCCCAGAAAAGTCCCATGGCGCGTGGGGCGCGACCCGCAATGCCTTGCATTGGCACGCCCGCCGCGCCGCTACGGGCAGGCGGCACGCCGTTTTGACGGAGGCACGGAAATCCATGGCCAAGACACCCAAAAAGACCACCCGCAAGACCACCCGGAAACCCCGGAAGGTCGAAGACCTCGAACCGGTCTCCCCGCTGGATGAAATCCCGGTGGACGAGGAGCCGGCCGAAGCGCCGCCGGCGGAGCCCGAAGCGGAACCCGTCGCCCCGGCCGCGAGCGACGAACCGCCCGCCGCCGAGCCCGAAGCGCCCGCCGAGCCCGCGCCCGAGGCGGAATCCGACACCGGCTTCGACGAGGAAATGCACCAGAAGTACGAGCGCGTCAAGCGCGGCGCGCTGCACATCACCGATCTCCAGAAGATGGGCGTCGCCGAGCTGCACGAGATCGCCAAGCAGGAGGAGATCGACGAATACGCCGGCCTGGGCAAGCAGGAGCTGATCTTCAAGATCGTCAAGGCCCGCGTGCAGAAGGAAGGCCTGATGTACGGCGAGGGCGTGCTGGAGATCCTGCCCGACGGGTTCGGGTTCCTCCGCAGCCCGGACTACAACTACCTGCCCAGCCCCGACGACATCTACGTCTCGCCCAGCCAGATCCGCCGCTTCGGCCTGCGCCTGGGCAACATCGTCTCCGGGCAGATCCGCCCGCCGAAGGAGTCGGAGAAGTACTTCGCGCTGCTGCGGGTGGAGGCCGTCAACTTCGAGGAGCCCGACCGCCTCAGCGAGAAGGTCAACTTCGAGGACCTCACCCCCACGCACCCGTACCGGCGGATTTTCCTGGAGACCAAGCCCGAGGAGATCAACATGCGCGTGGTGAACCTGGTCACTCCGATCGGGTTCGGGCAGCGCATGCTGATCGTCGCCCCGCCGCGGACGGGCAAGACCGTCCTGCTCCAGAAGATCGCCAACGCGGTCACCGCCAACCATCCCGAGGCGTACGTGATCGTCCTGCTGATCGACGAGCGCCCCGAGGAAGTGACCGACATGCGCCGCCGCACGACGGCAGAGGTCATCTCCTCCACGTTCGACGAGCCGCACTCGCGCCACCTCCAGATCACCGAGATGGTCCAGGCCAAGGCCCGCCGAATGGTCGAGTACGGAAAGGACGTGGTGATCCTGCTGGACAGCATCACCCGCGTTGCCCGCGCGTACAACGCCGAGGCGCCCCACAGCGGAAAGATCCTCACCGGCGGCGTCGACGCCAGCGCGCTCCAGGCGCCCAAGCGCTTCTTCGGCTCGGCCCGCGCCATCGAGAACGGCGGCTCCCTGACCGTCATCGGAACCGCCCTCATCGAGACGGGCAGCCGCATGGACGAGGTCATCTTCGAGGAGTTCAAGGGCACCGGAAACAGCGAGCTGCACCTCGACCGCCGCCTGGTCGACCGGCGCGTCTGGCCGGCCATCGACATCAGCCGCTCCGGCAGCCGCAAGGAAGAGCTCCTGCTCGACCCGCAGGAACTCAAACTCGTCTCGCGCCTCCGCAAGGTGCTGGCCGAAATGCAGCCCACCGAGGCCATGGAACTGCTCATCAGCCGCCTCCAGAAATACAAGACCAACGCCGAGTTCCTTCTGACGCTCAACCTGGATTGACGTGAACATGGGCAAGTTCAAGGCCGTGCTGTTCGACCTCGACGGTACGCTGCTGGACACGATTGACGACCTGGCCGACTCGATGAACGACGTGCTCGCGCGAAACGGTTTTCCCGCGCACGGCGTGGCCGAGTACAAATACTTCGTGGGCGACGGAATCGTGAACCTCGTCCGCCGCGCCCTGCCGGCAGACCGGCGCGACGAGCAAACCCTCGCCCGCCTAGTGGCTGAGCAGCGCCGGGAGTATGGCCGGCGCTGGGCCGACAAGACCCGCCCCTATGACGGAATCCCCCAACTGCTGGACGCGCTGAGCGAACGCGGGCTGGCGCTGGCCGTCCTGAGCAACAAGCCGCACGAAACCACGCAGGCCGTCGTCGCGAAATTCCTCAGCCGCTGGACCTTCGCCGTCGTGCGCGGCGAGGGCCCGCACACCCCCGCCAAGCCCGACCCTACCGGCGCGACGCAGGTCGCCGCGCAGCTCGGCCTGCCGCCCGCCCAGTGCCTCTACGTCGGCGACACCGACACGGACATGAAGACCGCCACAGCCGCGGGCATGTACGCCGCCGGCGCGCTGTGGGGCTTCCGCACAGCCGACGAACTCCGCCGGCACGGCGCTAAAACCCTCCTCGCCCATCCTCGCGAATTATTGAAACTGCTCTGAGTGGAGAGTGGAGCGTACAAAGGGGAAAGGCCGAAGGCCGAAGGCCAGAGCAAGGAACCCGGAACAAGGAACAGGAAACCCGGAAAAGGACACCTTCGGCCTGGCGTTTTGTACCAGCCCACGGCGTCAGCCGTGGGTGAAAAATGAATCCGTTTCCGCGAGTCTTGCCGGGCCTGAAAACTACACGGCTGGGTTGATCTGCATCGTAAGGCGGAAACCTGGTTTGACACACGTGATTTTCCCGTCTCTTACTTGGATAGCATCGTCAAGTATGTTGCATCCGATTCCGTCAGGAAAAAATTCCCGGAGCAAACTGACCTTCAATGCACTGTTCTTTGTCTTGAGGCCTTTGTTGTGCATGAGTGCTATATAGACCAAGTGAGTTAGGATATCTGCCGCTTGTATGCCAAAGCTATCCCGCGACGACTCAAATTGGAAGTGTCGCACACGGACCGGTTCGATAGTTGGACGTAATACGCGTCTGAACAACATATTGGCGCAAGAGGTAAGTATTTCCCCGAACTCTAAAAATACCACGCTGCCATCTATTCGACGAATTACCCGTAAATCTCGCAGTTCCTTGGCATAAGAGTGCTTCTCGTCAAAGATCAAGTCGAAACTGTTGGGGACCTGTCTTGGGCGTATTTGGGGGAAATGATTGTGCAGCCAGAGCAACTGCTTTGCGAATTCTGACGTTGCCTGTGGAATATTGGAAATCCCGACCTGCAACAATTTTTTGCAGATCACATTATACGCCAGCTCGGAGTTTTTCCCTTCATATACATCGCTTGCATTAACAGAGACTATCGGACGCATATCTGACTTTTTTGCTTGTGCGCCCAGCACTAACATTATCCTTTCAAAAAAGTCTTTGTAGATGTGCGCATTTCCCTTACATATCTTTCCGCCTTTGAATTCTTTTGCATCTTTGCCTAATTTCCGGAGGAGTTCCGCAGCTTTCGGACGAAGATGTTCCTCGTAAACGTTGCGGATGAATGGGAGAGCGGTTTGCACGAAAGCAGTTGTGTCGGGGAATAATGTCTCATCGACAAAAAGCAGGATTGGCTGGGGAGGATGAAGAGGCCTGAGGATCGCACCTTGTCGAGAGAATTCGGCCATGCCCGTATTCCTTTTCGGCGGCCGGAACGATTTTCTTGCAAGCCATGCCACTCGCCGCTCTACAATTTTCTCGTGTCAACAAACAGCTCCAGAATCGCATCCTTCAAACCATGTTTCCCAATTCCCATGAGCCTCTTCTGGAGCGTCAATGCTGCTTCCCATTGGTCAAGACTGGTCGCTATGTGCGTATCATCGTTCACGAAATAGACGAAGACCAATCGCGCATCCAGCTTGTTCAATACTCGAAGATAATAGAGGTGCGCCAGGCGATTGGCGTATTGGTAGAAACCTGTCATCCAGTCAAGGAGCGGCTTGTATCCAAAATGTCCCTGAGTTCGCCGCAAACTGCTTCGGATCAGCTTTCTCGATCGTTCTGACTTTGCCTCGCAGCACGATACGATTTCGGGGATATTGGCCTTTGCCTCTACGAGGAAGTACGGGCCGTTATCGCCTGCTTTTCCCAAGGCATCCCACTGGGGCCCCCGATTCGGCCAGAAGTTTCGCAAGACGTCTTTTGGATTCCTTATGCCGAGTCGGTTCAGGAAGGAAACATCCCGGTACTCCGCGTAATCGTCATTTTTCAGCGGCGACAACCATTCGATGTTTTCGGCAAGTCCGCGGGGCAAATGCGCCGCCAATTCTTCCGCGAAGATGTCGCGGTGTTCATTCACGAGCTGTTGAATCCACTTCTGGCTTCCCTTGCTTGCCTTGGTTTGTGGCATTCTCATGACATGACTCCCTGACCCGTCTCAGTGGGTTTCAAAACTGTTGTAGGGCGTGCTCAATGCCACAGCGACGTACATTTCCAAGAGAGCTTGTCGCATGGGGTTGGGTTCTTCGACATACTGCACTCGCATCCTGCGGACCCGCTTTTTCGCTTGCTCGAAGGCTTCGCGGAAGACACGATTGGATTCAAGCATTTTTCGTGAATTCGAAATCTTGTAACTCGGTTTCATGCCTGTTTTCTTGCGTGCAAGCAGAAAGGCAAAGGATGCGCTGTTGTGCGTGGAAGAAAGACGGCGGTGTTGCTGGAGACGCTGACAGATGTGGTTCGAGTGGCCCACGTATAACGGCTTTCCCCTCTCCGAAAGAAGGTAAATCCCGCCGCACTTGGGCACTCCGGCCGGCAAGTCGTCGATAGGAACGGGCGGCATGGCCATGAGCTTTTCAAACGACGGATGGAGCGAATCTACGTACTTTCGGAACTTGGCATTCATCGTGTTGACCCCTTTTCAAATGGTGTGCGGGATGGCGCGCTCGCAAGCGGCCTTGTCCATCTTTCCCCGTCATTATTCCCGCCATGGTGATACGGTAGATTTGCGGCCTGGCCGTGTCAAGAATCGGGGACGTCATAAATCCCATAACAAAAAGACTCACCGCAGAGTACGCAGAGGCCGCTGAGAAAAAATTCGTTTTATTCTTCTAATTCCTCTGCGTTCTCTGTGCCCTCTGTGGTGAAACTTCTTTGTCGTGGTTTCATTTCCCCAGCGTTTTGCGGAGGGCGCGGATGTGGTCGGGCGTGGTGCCGCAGCAGCCGCCGAGGAAGTTCGCCCCGGCTGCGACGAGCTTCGGCGCGAAGGCGGCGAACTCGGCCGGGCCCATCGGGAAGACCGTCGCGCCGTCGGCGCGCACCTGGGGCAGGCCCGCGTTGGCCTTGATCCAGACCGGCAGGGCGGTCGCGGCGCGGAAGAGTTTCGCCACAGCCACGTAGTTGTCCGGGCCGACGCCGCAGTTGGCGCCGACGGCGGCAGCGCCGCCCGCCTCGGCCGCCCGCGCCAGGTCGTCCGGCGCGTCGCCCATCATGCTCGCCGTCTTGTCCGGGCCGGAAGAGAACGTCATCGACACGACCACCGGAATCGCGACCGCGCCGCGCACGGCGCGCAGCGCGATCCCGGCCTCGGCCAGCTCGTTGAACGTCTCGAGCACGATGGCGTCGGCGCCGCCGCGCTCCAGCGCGACGGCCGACGCGGCGAACGCATCGGCGAGTTCCTCGGCCGGCACGTCGTCCATCATGACGATCTTTCCCGTCGGCCCGAGCGAGGCGAAGACCTTGGCCGCGCCGCCGGCGGCCTTGCGGCTGATCGCCGCGCCCTTTTCGCATAGTTCGGCCGCACGCTCGCCCGCGCCGTGCTGCGCGAGGACGAACCGGTTTCCGCCGAACGTGTTGGTGAGGATGACTTCGCTTCCGGCCTGGACGTAACTCCGCGCGACGGCCTCGACGGCGGCGGGGTTCTGGTCTTTCCAGAGCTCGGGGCAGGCGCCGGCCGGCAGCCCGCGCTTCTGCAACTCGGTGCCCCAGGCGCCGTCCAGGACGCGGACGGTTTGGGCGAACTTTTGGAGGTCTAAGGGCATGTTTTTCCTCGGATTTCGGGGTCCATACGAAACATTTTCGCCATTTTCCGCGCCTATTCTAGGGATTTTTCGCGGGGGTTTTCGGGGCGGTTTGCGGGGTTTTTGAGCGGGCCAGCAGGGCCTCGCACTGCTCGAGCCGGCGGCGGACCTCGGGCTGGTTGTCGTCGAGCCGGAGGCTGCGTCGCGCCGCGTCGGCGGCCGAGCGGAGGAAGCGCCCCTCGCCCGTCGCGCGGTATAACTCCATGTGCAGCTCGGAGATGCGCGCCAGGACGGCGGCGTCCTGCGGGGCCAGCGCCGCGGCCCGTTCCAGCGCGACGGCCGCCCGTCCGTATCCGCCGGCGGCCTGCGCGGCGGCGGCCAGGTTCAGCCAGCTCGAAACGTTCTTTGGCTCTAGTCGCGCCACCTGCCCGCATGCGTCGGCCGCGCCGGACGCATCACCAAGGTCCGCAAGTACTTGCGCGAGCTGTCCCCAGGCGTCGGCGTTATCCGGCTCGTTGGCCAGCAGGGCGCGCCAGGCGTCTCGCGCGGCGGTGAGTTTGCCCTGCACCTGGTACAGCGCGGCCAGGTTGAATCGCGCCTGGCGGTGGGTCTCGTCCTGCTCGAGGATGGCGAGGTAGGCGTTCTCGGCCTGCGGGAATCGGCCGAGGTAAGCGCAGACCGTGGCGAGGTTGAATCGCGACTGCGCGTCGGTCGGCGTGAGGGCGCAGATCCGCTCGTAGGTCTCGGCCGCGTCGGCATATCGGTCGAGCCGGGAGAGGGCGGTGGCGAGGGCCTTCAGCGCGTCGAGGTTGCGGGCGTCGCGCAGGACGGCGCGGCGGAAGCAGTCGGCGGCGAGGTCGGCGCGTCCGGCGGCCAGCGCGCGATTTCCCGCAGCCAGATGGGCGCGCGGATCGGCGTCGAAGCCGCGCGCGCCCGCGACAGCCGCGGCCCGCAGCCTGCGCCGAAGA
>DNAS01000030.1:58671-58996 GCA_003485185.1 Phycisphaerales bacterium
GCCCGCAGCCTGCGCCGAAGATCCGGCCAGGCCGACGGATCGGTCAGCCATCGCGCCGTCTCGCGCCGCGCCGCGCGGACGATGCGTTCCGCGCCCGACGCGCCGCGCGGCGCCGATGCCGGCCGCGTGGATGCACCCGCGCGGCGGGGTGGGGCGGAGGAGTCCTGCCGTCGACAGCCGGCAGTCCCAGCCGCGCAGGCCAGCAGTGCCGCCAGCACGCAGGTTGTCACAGCGCGAATCATGGGTGGCATTTTATCGGCCACGATAGCCGGCGGGGAGAATGAATTCTGTTGTGAAATCCATTTGTGGCCGGGGCAGTGGGGCG
>DNAS01000030.1:59201-79654 GCA_003485185.1 Phycisphaerales bacterium
GCAGTGGGGCGGCGGGAGCGGCAATCTCGGCAAGTCGGACAGGTTGGGCAGTTTGGTGGCGGGGGCCCAAGATGTTGTGGTTTTTCGCGGCAGACGGCTTGTGGATCAGCGGCATGTCCTTGGAGTGGTGGGAGTTGAAACTTACTTTTTTCGTCATTTTGGGAAAATTTCAATAGCAATTCCCACTTGGTCTCCCACAATATACCTTTTATAAAACGTAAAAATAGTTTCACGTCTTCTGTACGAATGGGTGGTCGGCATTTCATGAGCAACGTGGAGACATCTTCGAGCGGCGCGGAGGCCGACGGCGATTCACGCGACGAGTCTCGTAGCGCTGATGTTTTGCGCAGAGTGCAGGATGACTCGCGCGGCGGCAGTGAATCGCGCGGCGCGCGCGAGGAGAAACACGGCGCGCGTGGCGAGTCTGGCAATGCTGATGTTTCGCGCGGAGTGCCGGCGGAATCGCAAGGCGGCAGAGGCATGCGGGAGGGATCGCACGGCGACGGCGACTCGCGCGGCGGCAGTGGCGCGCGGGGGGAGAATCGCGACGGCGATCGGGGGGACTCGCGCAATGCGGGCGAGAAGAATCGCGGCGTCAGCGGCGCGCGGGCAAGCGTGGAGTCGTTCGCGCCGGACATCGCGCCGTCAGTAGGCGCGGGCGAAGTCGCGGCGCGGATCGGCGGCTCGGGGCGGCGCAGGCCGCTCCCGCCCAAGCTGTACCGCATCGGCGAGGTCGTGGCGTATTCCGGCGTCAGCCGACAGACGATCCACAACTACACGACGATGGGCCTGCTCCAGGAGTCGCGCTGGACGGAAGGCGGGCATCGCCTGTACGACGAGTCAGTCTTCGACCGTCTGGATCGGATCGGCGACCTGAAGTCGCATCACAAGTCACTGCGCGAGATTCGCGACCATTTTGACCAATCCGACCGGCAGGACGGCTGACGCAGGCCGCCCGGGCGGCCGCGAAGGATCGCGGCGCGTCGCAGCCGGGGCGAGAGAAAGTGAACATCGGGCCGCGACGGAGCGGACGCATCGCGCGTCGCGGCGGCGAGGCGGGCGAGTCCCGCCGGGAACGCACCTGGTCATGGAGGACCGGGCACAATGAACGCGATCCGAAGTTTCTTCCGACGGATGCGGCGGCGGTCTGCATGGATGTCCCGTCCGGCCCGCCCGGCGCTGGCGGCGGCAGCCGTGCTGCTGGTAGGCGGGGCCATCTGGCTGGCGACGGCAGGGCCGTCGCCCAACTACGTCGCCGTCTCCCCGCGCCCGCTGGCGGCCGAGGAACTCCTCGAGGCCCAGTCCCTGCTCGACGCCCACGGCATCGCCTGCAAGAGCGAGTCGGGCAATCTTCTCGTCCCGTCGGAGCAGCTTCCGCAGGCGCGTCTGCTGCTGGTCTACGAGGGCCTGCTGGGGCGCGACGGGGCCGACCTGTTCGCGCAGCTCGCGCAGGAGAGCGACATCTGGTCGACCGACTCCCGCAACGCGAAGCGATGGCAGGCGGCGAAGATGGCCTGGCTGAGCCGGGAGATCGGCAACATCGAGGGCGTACGGAAGGCGACGGTGGTCTACGAGCCGGGCTCGCCGCGCCGCCTGGGCTCGCCGGAGGTTCCGCCGACGGCGGCCGTCAAGATCGACATGAAGCCGGGCGTCAAGGTCTCCCCGCAACTGGTCGAGGCGGCGGCCGACCTGGTGGCCGGGAACATCCCCAACATGGAGCGCGGGAAGGTCTGCATCGTGGACGGCACGGGGCGGAGCTACCGTGCGGCCGAGGGCTCGCTCGCGACGGCCGGCGCCCTGGAACGCCTCCGCGCCGCCGAGGCGTTCTACGCCGAGAAGATTCGCGCGGCCCTGCCGTACATCGACAATCTGATCGTCGGGGTGAACGTGTCCGGCGGCGATTCGCCCGCCCGTTGCACCGGCGCGTCGGTGGCGGTTCCGCGGAGCTACTTCGCGGGCGTCTGCCAGGCCGGCGGACTGGAACCGACCGACGAGAACGTGGAGTCGGCCATCGCCGCCCAGACGCTCAAGATCCGCCAGTCGGCGGCGAAGGTTCTCGGCGCGGCCGAGGACGACGTGAAGGTGGACTGGTATTACGACGCGGCGCCGGTGCGGGCAGGCCCGGGCGCGCCGGCGGGCGTTTCGCCCGGTCGGGGCGCATCACCGGCCGGTCCGCTGGCGACGGCGGGGCTTTTCGCGGCGATGTTGGCGGGCGCGGGGGCGTGGTGGCTGGCGCGGGCCCGAAGGCGCGCCGCCCACGGCGACGCGTCCGACGCGCTTTGCCCCGAGCCGGCGCTGACGGGCCGGCCGTTCGCCTTCCTCGCACACGCCGAACCGCAGACCCTCGCCGATGCCGTCAAGGACGAACACCCGCAGACGATCGCGCTGGTGCTTTCGCACCTGGAGCCGGACCTTGCGGCGGCCGTCCTGGGCCGCCTGACGCGCGAGCAGCAGGTGGACGTCGCCCGGCGGATCGCCAATCTCTCGCCCGCCGACCCGCAGACCCTCCGCGAGGTGGAGCGGGCGCTGGCGGCGCGGATGGCCCGCCAGGGCGCGCTGAGCGGGCCCGGCGGCACCGAGGCCCTGGCGAAGATCCTCCAGCACGCCGGATACACCACCGAGCAGGCGGTCATGGCGGCGCTGTCCGACAGCGAGCCGACGCTGGCCGAGTCGGTGCGGACGAAGCTGTTCGTCTTCGAGGATCTCTCGCAGGTTCCGCCGCATCGGCTCGGCGCGGCGCTGGAGACGCTGGAGAGCGACGAGCTGGCGATCGCGCTGCGGACGGCGGGCAAGGACCTGACGCGCAAGGTGCTGGCGGCGCTGTCGAACGACGCGGCCGGGCGCGTCCGACAGGAAATGGAACGCATCGGGCCGGTGCGCCTCAGCGACGTCGAGGCGGCCCAGCAGCGCGCGGTCGAGGCCGTCCGGCGGATGGAAAACGGCGAATACGTCTCCGTGCTGCGCGGAGAACGCAGCGAGTTGATGGCGTGACAAGTTGGGTGCCACGGGTATGGGTGCCACGGCCCGCGGAGCGCAGCGACGCTGGCCGTGAAGACACCCTCAAGCCCACAACGCTTGAGGGTGGCACCCAGGAAAGACACCCTCAAGCAGACGGCGCTTGAGGGTGGCACCCGAGTTGAATGGCGTGACGGGATCAGGGCATGGCAAGGGTGATCAAGGCCGGCGAGACGGGCGAGGGGGCGGCGCCTGCCCTGCGCCTGGCGGACCTGGCGGACCAGGCGCGGCGCGTCGTGCTGGACGCGCGGGCGCAGGCCGCCAGCCTGACCGACCAGGCCCGCGCCGAGGCCGAGCAGGCCCGCCCCCGGGCAGCCGAAGAAGGATACGCCCAGGGCCTCGCCGCCGCCCGCCAGGAAACGGCGCAGGCGACGTCGGAAGCCGCAGAATCCCTCCGGCAGGCCGTCGAGACGGCGCGGGAACTCGTCGAGGCGCTCCAGGCCAACCGCCGCGAGCTGCTCGCCGAGGCCCGGCGCGAGATGCTTGAATTCGCCGTCGAGCTGGCCGAGCGCATCGTCGGGCGCGTGGCGGGGACGGACCTTTCGGCCGCCGCGGCGAACCTCGCCAAGGCCCTGGAAGTCTGCGGCGCGCGGACCGAGGTCGCGGCGCGGGTGAACCCCGCGCAACTGCACGGGCTCTGGCAGCACTGCCGGGAACTGGTCGACGCCCTCGGCGCGGGGCAGGTGCAACTGGTGGCCGACGAGTCGGTCTCGCCCGGCGGGGTGAAGCTGATGGTCGGCGAAGGTGAGATCGACGCGACGATCGAGGCGCAACTGGACGCCGTGGTGACGGCGCTGCTGGGCCCGCGCCGCGCCGAGGCGCGGGAGCTTTCGGGACACTACGTTTCGCACGCCGCGCGGCAGTCGGCCGGCGCGGCGGACGCGGCGGTGGATCATGGGACTGTTTGACGGACACAGGCAGATGCTGCGGCATGTTCAGCCGGCGCGGGTGACCGGGCGGGTCAGCGGCGTGCGCGGGCTGACGGTCACGGTGTCGGACTTCCCCGCGCCCGTCGGGGCGGCCTGCCGGATCGTCCGCGGGCGGCGCGGCGTGGACGCGCGCGTCGTCGGATTCGCCGAGGAACAGACGCTCGTGATGCCCCTCGGCGCCGTCGAAGGCGTCTGCCGGGGCGACCGCGTGCAGTGCGCCACGGCCGAAACCACCGTCGCCGCCGGAGACGAGATGCTCGGGCGCGTGCTCGACGGGTTCGCCCGCCCCATCGACGGGCGCGGCGAGCTGCACGGCGGGCGGCGGATGGAAGTCTGGCCGGAGCCCATCGCCCCGATGCGCCGCCGGCGGATTTCCGAGCGACTGCCCACCGGCGTCCGCGCGCTCGACGCCTTCCTGACCGTCGGGCGCGGGCAGCGCATGGGCGTCTTCAGCGGTTCGGGCGTCGGCAAGAGCATGTTGCTCGGAATGATCGGGCGGCACTCGCGGGCCGACGTGAACGTCATCGCCCTCGTCGGAGAGCGCGGGCGCGAGGTGCGGGACTTCCTGGAGCGAGACCTGGGCGAGGCGGGCCTGCGGCGCTCGGTGGTGGTCGTGGCCACCAGCGACGAGCCCCCGCTGGTGCGGGTGCAGGCGGCGGCCGTCGCCACCGCTGTCGCCGAGGGCTTCCGCGACGACGGACGCGACGTCCTGCTCATGATGGACTCCCTGACGCGCCTGGCGACCGCCCAGCGACAGATCGGCTTGGCCGCCGGAGAGCCGCCGACCAGCCGGGGGTATCCGCCCAGCACCTTCAACCTCTTGCCGAGGCTGCTGGAACGCGCCGGCAGGACCGAGAGCGGCTCGATCACCGCGTTCTACACCGTGCTCGTCGAGGGCGACGACCCCGCCGAGCCCGTCTGTGACGCGGTGCGGGCCATCGCCGACGGGCACGTGTGGCTGTCGCGCCCGCTGGCGCAGCGCGGGCAGTACCCGGCTGTGGACGTGCTTCAGAGCGTCAGCCGCGTGCGGAACGACGTGACCGAGCCCCGCGTCCGCGCGGCGGCTGACGAGTTGCGGAACCTCCTGGCCCTCTACGCCGAGGTCGAAGACCTCGTCAACGTCGGGGCCTACAAGAACGGCGCCAACGCCGACTACGACCGCGCCATCCAGGCCGTCGGAGAAATCCGCGACCTGCTGGCCCAGCCGGTCGAGCGGGCGGCCGACTACGACGAAACCGCGGCGCGCGTGGTGGAACTGGCGGAACGATTCGGGCGCGGGCGGGAAACCCCGGCCGCATGAGAGTGACGGCGAATGGGCGAACGCGGGAAATTTCCGCTGGAAGGGCTGCTGAAGCTGCGAACGCGGCAGGAAGACGCCGCGCGGAACGCCCTGGCGGCGTTGGCGGGTGAGCAGGCGGCCCGGCGGGAACGAATCGAACAGTTGCGGGCGGAGGTGCAGGGCGTCTCGCAACGCCTGCGGGAGATGCTGCTGGAAGGCGACTCCGCCGGTGGCGCCGCCTGCCGCGAGCGGATCGCCGAGATTCAGGTGACGGCAGCGCGCGAGACGGCCGAGGTCGCGCGATGGGCCGGGCGGCTCGAACAGGCGCGCGAGACCTTCGCCGAGGCGCGGGGACAGCGCCAGGCCGTGGACCTGCTCCGCCAGCGGTTCGAGGCGGCGATGGTGCTCGCCGGCGCGAAGCGCGAGCAGCGCGAGAACGAGGAAATCGCCGGCGCGAACCACGCGGCCGCGCGGGACGAGTTGCGGGTGAACGCATGACGGAACGCAACGGGACAATCCGGAACGGCGCGGCGGGCGGGCCCGTCCGCGTGCGGATCGACCTGGCCCGCGGGCGGCTGACCGACGGGCAGGCCAGGCAGATCGACGCCGGATGCGTCGTCGAATTGGACACGCGCCACGACGAACCGGTGGACCTGTACGCCGGCGGGGCGCTGCTGGCCCGCGGAGAGGCGGTCGTCGTGGACGGAAAACTCGCCGTGCGGGTGCGGCAGGTCGTCGCCGGCGCGAGGCGGACGGAATGAACGCGAGAACGAAAATCCTGGCCGCGGCGCTGCTGGCGGCGATGACGCTGGGCGGGGTGGCCGCCCGCGCGGACGCGCAGACCGCGCCGGCCACGGGCCTCGAAGGCCAGACCGTCGCCCCGCCGCGGGACACGACCGGCACGGACCTCGGCGGCGGGTGGGGACGCACGCTGGCCGCGCTGGCGATCGTCGTGGGACTGATCTTCCTGCTCCGCTGGGTGCTGCGGCGGATGGGCTCGCCGAGCGCCGTGCGGCGCGGGCCGATGGAGGTCATCGCGCGGACGACCGTCTCGGGCCGCCAGCAACTGCTGCTGGTCCGCCTGGGCGAGCGCCTGCTCGTGGTCGGCTCGGGCCCCGAAGGCATGACCTCCCTCGGCGAGGTGCGCGACCCGGCGGAAGTGGCGGCGCTGACGCAGTCGGCCGAGGCGGGCCGCGCGTCGGTCGTCGAGACGCTCAGGGAAAAATTCTCGCGCCGGCAGCCGGCCGGCCGCGACGAGGGCAAACCATGACGCGGCGAGGGCTCATCACGGCGGGAGTGCTGGCGGCGGTTTCCGCGATCGCCGCCGCTGCGCCCGCGCCGGCCTCCGCGCCGGCGAAACCCGGCGCCGCCGACGCCGTCATCGCACAGATCGAGCAGTCCGCCGCAAAAACCGACGCCGCGCAGGGCGGATCGTACCTCAAGCTCATCGCCACCATCACCGTGCTGTCGGTGGCGCCGGCGATTTTGGTGATGGTGACGAGCTTCACGCGCGTGGCCGTCGTGCTGGGCCTGCTGCGCCAGGCGCTGGCGACGCACCAGTTGCCGCCGAATCAGGTGCTGTTCGGGCTGGCGCTGCTGGTGACGGCCGTCGTGATGGCCCCGGTCTATCGCGACGTGCACGCCGCGGCCGTCGGACCGTACCTCGAAGGCAAACTCGCCGCCGGAGACGCCGTCCGCGCCGGCGAGAAGCCCGTCCGCGAGTTCATGATCCGCCAGATTCGCGGCGGGCAGAACGAGGCCGACGTCTACCTGTTCCTCGACGAGCAGCTCGCCGCGCGCGAGAAGCTCACCTGGCAGGACGTGCCCACCACGGCGCTGATCCCCGCGTTCGTCGTCAGCGAGCTGAAGATCGCGTTCCTGATGGGCTTCCGCATCTTCCTGCCGTTCCTGGTCATCGACATGCTGGTGGCGAGCGTGCTGGTGTCGATGGGCATGCTCATGTTGCCGCCGGTGCTGGTGTCGCTTCCGTTCAAGCTGCTGCTGTTCGTGCTGGCCGACGGGTGGCACCTGGTGGTCGGCACGCTGATGACGAGCTTCGGATAGGACCGACGCATGAACACGAGCGAAATCCTCGACTGCCTGCGGCACGCGATGACCCTCACGCTGCTGCTCGGCGCGCCGGTGCTGCTGGCGGGCCTGGTCATCGCGCTGGCGGTGAGCGTCTTCCAGGCCGCAACGCAGGTGCAGGAGCAGATGCTCAGCTTCGTGCCGCGAATCCTCGTCATGCTGCTGACGCTGCTGCTGACCGGGCCGTGGATGCTGGCCCGGCTGGTCGAATTCAGCCGCGAGATGTTCGGGCAACTGCCATGAGTTGCGAATCGCGATTCGCGAATCGCGAGTGGATTGGGAATCGGCAATGAGTTCGTTCGGGAAAAAGTTTTGCGAGAGAACACGGCAGGCCGCGGTGGCTGTCATCCGGTTCTCCGCCCAATTGCCGCGCAATCCCGCCGGTTGGGAGATTGGGAAGCAAGTTGTTCGAAGCAGCAACAGTGTGGCGGCGAACCTGGAAGAAGCGCAAGGGGCGATCACTGGCCCGGATTTCCTCAACAAAGTGAACCTGGCGCGGAAGGAAGCCCGTGAAACGCTGATGTGGCTCCGAAATATCCGGGACAGCGGCTTGGCGGACGGACAGGCGCTTGAGAACTTGATCGGCGAATACAACGAGGTCGTCGGAATTCTGGTTGCGAGCGTCAAAACGCTCCAGAATCAGTCCGCCAAGCCTGCGGCGCGACGATCCTCTTCAACTCGCGACTCGCGACTCGCAACTCGCGATTCCCGGGAAACCCGATGACGCACGGAATGGACAATTTAGCCTGGCTGGCGACGTTCTGGCTGGTGGCCGCGCGCGTCGGCGGGATCTTCCTGCTGACGCCGGTGTTCGCGTCGCAGGCGGTGCCGGTGAAGCTTCGCGCGGCCATGAGCGTGGTGATCGCGCTGGCTGTGGCAGGTCGTGCGGCGAGTCCGGCGGCCTGCGCGACGACCGCCCAGTTCGCCGCCGCGTGCGGGCTGGAGTTCGCCCTCGGCGCGACGATCGGGCTGGTGGCGCGGCTGGTTTTCGCGGGCGTGGAGCTGGGCGCGGCGCACGTCGGGCAGCAGATGGGCGTGGCGCTGGCCGACGTGATCGACCCGTCGCAGGAGGCCTCCGGCGTGGTGCGCGGGCTGTACCTGATGCTCGCGGCGGCCGTGTTTCTGACGATCGGCGGGCACCGGCAGGTTCTCGCCGCGCTGCTGCGGACGTTCGACGCGATTCCCGTCGGCGGGTTCGCGCCGGGCGCGGCGCTGGTCGGCGCGGCGACGGCCGTCCTCGCCGCCGCCTTTCTGCTGGCGCTCAAGCTCGCCGCGCCGGTGCTCGTGGCGATGCTGCTGGCCACGGTCGCGATGGGCCTGGTGCAGAAGACCGTCCCGCAGTGCCACCTGCTTTCGGTGGGCCTGCCGCTGCGGGCGATGCTGGGATTGCTGGTCATTGCCGCCACGGTGGCGGCGACGGCGCCGCTGCTGTCGGCGGCCGTCGAGGGCGCGATGGGGCAACTGAACGCTGCCCTGTCCGCGAGGTGAACGAAACGCATGGCGCGACGCGACGACATCGGCGAGCGGACCGAACTGCCGACCGCCCTGCGCCTCGAGGAGGCGAAGCGGCGCGGGCAGGTTCCGCGCAGCGCGGACCTGGTGGCTGCCGCGACGGCGCTGGGCGCGATGGCGCTTCTGTGGGCGCTGGGCGGCACGCTGCTGGGCGAGCTGGTGCGCCTGACGGGCTCGATGCTCGACGTCTCGTCGGCAGGCCAGGGCCCCCGCGCCGCGTGGGCGGGTTTGCCCGAGGCGCTCGGGCGGCTCGCGCTGCGAATCACGCCGCTGCTGGCTGGCGTGCTGTTGCTGGCGCTGCTGGCCAACGCCGCGCAGGTGGGCCTGCGGGCGGTGGGCGAGAACGTCTCGCCGGATATGGCCAGGCTCTCACCGGCGGCAGGGCTGCGGCGGATGTTCTCCGCGCGGTCGGCCTGGCGGGCGGGGATGGCCGTCGTCAAGGTGGTCGCAGCCGGCGCGCTGGCGGTGCTGGCCTTCCGCTCGGCGCTGCCCGCGCTGGGGCGCGCGGAAGCGGGCGGCGCCGCAGCGCTCGCCCAGACCGTCGGAGACGCCGTCGGACGATGCGGAATCGCCATCGGGGCGGTGCTGGCCGTCTTCGGCGGCGCGGACTACCTGTTCCAGCGGTGGCAGCACGTGCAGGACCTGCGGATGACCCGGCGCGAGGTGCTGGAAGACCTCCGCCAGACGCAGGGCGACCCGGCCGTCCGCCGCCGCAGACGCAAACTGGTTGCGGGCGCCGTTTCCGAACTGACGCAACTGCCGCGCGAGGAGCGCGTCCATGGCTGAGATGCCCGACAACCTGAAATCCGCCGCCCGCTGGCTGGCGCGCCACCGCGGGCTGGCGCTGCCGGTGCTGGCGGCGGGCATGGTCTTCGTCGTGCTGGTTCCGCTTCCGCCGGCGATGGTGGACGTGCTGTTGGCCGGCAGCCTGGCGCTGTCGGCCGTCATCCTCCTGACGGCCATCTACGTCGCCCGACCGCTGGACTTCAGCGTGTTCCCGTCGGTGCTGCTGGGCGCGACGCTGCTGCGCCTGGTGCTGAACGTGGCGACGACGCGCCTGATCCTGACGGCCGGCGCGCAAGGCCAGACCGTCGAGCAGGCTCGCCACGCCGCCGGGCGCGTGGTCTGGGCGTTCAGCAGTTTCGTCACCTCCGGCTCGCTGACGGTGGGGGTGATCCTGTTCGCCATCCTGATCGTCGTGCAGTTCATCGTCATCACGCGCGGGGCGGGGCGGATTTCCGAGGTCGCCGCCCGCTTCGTGCTCGACGCCATGCCCGGAAAGCAGATGGCCATCGACGCCGACCGCAACGCCGGGCTGATTACCGACGCCGAGGCCCGCGACCGGCGAGAGACCATCGCCCGCGAGGCCGACTTCTACGGCGCCATGGACGGCGCCAGCAAGTTCCTCCGCGGCGACGCCGTCGCCGGGGTGCTCATCACCCTGGTCAACATCCTCGGCGGATGCTACGTCGGCATGGTGCAGTACGGCTGGAGCTGGTCGGACACAGCCGAGCTGTTCACCCGCCTGACCATCGGCGACGGGCTGGTCACGCAGGTTCCGGCGTTCATCGTCTCGCTGTCGGCGGCGCTGCTCATCACGCGCCCGACGGCGCGGACGGACCTGGGCAAGGACGTGCTGGCGCAGCTCGCCGGTCGGCCGATCGTGCTGGCGCTGGCGGGCGTGTTTCTGGCGGCGCTGGCGCTGACGAACCTGCCCACGGCGCCGCTGCTGCTGCTGGCGGCAGGATGCGGCGCGCTGGCCTGGACGGGCCTGAAGGGCAAGGGCGACGAAGCTCCGCCCGCTGCAGCCGCCGGAAAGCCCAAGGCGGAGAGCCTCCAGGACCTGCTGGTCGTCGATCCGCTCCAGTTGGAGATCGGATACGCGCTGGTCCGCCTGGTCGACGAGAACCAGGGCGGCGACCTGACGGACCGGATTTCCGCCCTGCGCCGGCAGATCGCCGGCGAGCTGGGGCTTCTCGTCGCGCCGATCCGCATCGTGGACAACCTCCAGATTCCCGCGCACACCTACGTCATCCGCCTGCGCGGCGCGCGGGTGGCGACGGGGCGGGTGTATCCCGCGCAGATGCTCGCCATCGCCGGCGAGGGCGCGGCCGAGCCGCTCGTCGGGCGGGAGACGACCGACCCCGCCAGCGGCCTGCCCGCCGTCTGGATCAGCCCCGTGCAGCGCGAGCGGGCGGAGATGCTCCGCTACACGGTGGCCGACCCGGCCGGGGTGCTCATGGCGCACCTGGGCGAGGTGGTTCGCTCGCGGGCGGCCGACCTGCTCACCCGCGAGCAGGTGTCCGAGATGCTCGACGCCCTGCACGCCCGCGCCGCCCACCTGGTGGACGAAATCCGCCAGAAGTTCCCCCTGGGGCAGGTGCAGAAGGTCCTCCAGGCGCTGCTGCGGGAGCGGGTTTCGGTGCGCGACCTGGAGACGATCCTCGACGCGATCAGCGACTGCGCGGACCTGTCGGGCGACGTCGAGGCGCTGACGGCCCGGGCGCGAAGCGCCTTGTCCCGCGCGCTGAGCCAGCAGTACTGCGGGCGCGACGGAAAGCTCCGCTGCGTCAGCCTGCCCGCGCGCCTCGAGCGGACGCTCGAAGGCGCGTTCGTCTCCGACCGTCCCCGCGGCGACGGGGAACTGGCCCGCAAGGCGACGATCGCGCTGGCCGAAGGGCTCGGCGCGCTCCGCAGGCAGGGACATCCGCCGGTGGTGCTGTGCTCGCCGGCGCTGCGGCCGGCGCTGCGCAAGGCCCTGTCGACGGTGGAGCCGGCGGCGGCAGTGCTCGCTTACAACGAGATCGAAAGCACGGAAATTGAATCCGTAGAGATAGGAGTGGAAGAATGAACCCCAGGACATACCAGGCGGCGTCGATGTCGGAGGCCCTGGCGGCCGTCAAACGCGAACTCGGACGCGACGCGGTGATTCTCCAGACTCGCCGCCTGCGCAAGGGCGCGCTGATGGGTCTGATCGGCGGGCGGCGGGTGTGGGAAGTCACGGCTGTGGACCACCTGAACGTGCCGCCGCGCCTGCGGGGCGAATACGTGCCCGCGCCGCGCATCGAGCCTGCGCCGGCCGAGGAGCCCGCCAAGGCGCCGCTGCCCGTCGAGACGACGCTCGGAAAACAGGTGGGGGAGATTCACCGCCTCGTCCAGGCGCTGATGGAGCGCCAAGCGGCGGCCGACGGAGGCGCCGCCGCGCTGCCCGCGCCCCTGGCGGAACTGCGCGACCTGCTGCTCGACCAGGACGTGGACGAAGACCTCGCCGACGAGATTCTCGATCACCTCCACCGCAGCGCCGAAGGCTACGACGAACTCGACGGCGAGACGCTCCGCCAGCGCCTGGGCGACCTGGTGGCCGACCGGATCCGGGTGGCCGACCCGGCCGGGCCGCGAAACGGACGCCGCGCGCGCGTCATCGCCCTCATCGGACCCACCGGAGTGGGAAAAACCACCACCATCGCCAAGCTCGCCGCCAACTACAAGCTCCGCGAGAACCTCTCGGTGGGACTGGTCACCATCGACACCTACCGGATCGCCGCGGTCGACCAGCTCCGCACCTACAGCCAGATCATCGAGGTGCCGCTGAAGGTCGCCTCCGGCAGCGGCGAGCTGCACCAGGCCATCCACTCGTTTTCCGACTGCGACGTGGTGCTGATCGACACCGCCGGGCGCAGCCAGAACGACAACTCGCGCCTGGACGAACTGGCGGGGTTCCTGTCGGCGGCCGGGGCCGACGAGGTGCACCTGGTGATCTCCGCCGGAGCCGCCAAGGCGTCCATCCGCGGCGTGATGGAGCGGTTCGGGTCGCTCGGGGCGGACAGGATTCTTCTGACAAAGCTTGACGAAGCGGGAACGTTCGGCACAATTCTCAACGTCGCAAGGAGGTCGGCCCTCAGTTTTGTGACCCACGGCCAGAACGTTCCCGACGACATCGCCCCGGCCGACCCGGAGCTGCTGGCCCAGAGGATTGTGCAGGGAGGCTGCTATGTCGCATGACGACCAGGCGGGGAATCTCCGTCGCCTCATGAGCCAGGCGCGGCAGACGCGAACCATCGCCGTCACGTCCGGCAAAGGCGGCGTGGGCAAGTCGAACGTCTCGCTGAACCTGGCCATCCTGCTGTCGGCGGCGGGAAACCGCGTGGCGCTGGTCGACGCGGACCTGGCCCTGGCCAACCTCGACGTGCTCATGGACGCCGACGTCCGGTGGAACCTCTCGCACGTCGTCGCGGGCACGCGCCGCCTGGAGGAAATCGTCGTCAACCTGCCCAGCGGGGTGCAGTTCGTCCCCGGCGCCAGCGGGCTGGCGGGCCTGTCCGACCTGTCCGAATTCCAGCGCGCCAAGCTCCTGGACGACCTGGGTGCCCTGGAGGCCGACAACGACATCGTCATCGTGGACACCGGCGCGGGAATCGGGCCCGACGTCCTGAAGTTCGCCTCCTGCGCCGACACCGTCCTGGTCGTCACCGCGCCCGAGCCGACGGCCATCACCGACGGATACGCCCTCATCAAGGTGCTCACCCAGCGCGACTATCGCGGGCAACTGAGCCTGCTGGTGAACTTCGCGCCTGACCGTCACGAGGCCCGCCAGGCCTACCAGCGGATCTCCAGCGTCGCCCGGCAGTTCCTCGACGCCCGCGTGCTCGACGCCGGGTATGTGTTGCACGACTCGAAGGTCCGCGACGCCGTCCGCAAGCGCGAACCGTTCGTGCTGGCGTTCCCGCGGTGCCCGGCCAGCCGGTGCGTGGCGGCCCTGGCCACCAAGCTCTGCGCCGGCGGGGCACTGGTCGAACGGAAAGAAGGATTCTTCCGGCGAGTCGCCAACTGGTTCGCCTGACCGCGCCGAACAACCCGGAGAGCATGGATGCTCTGTGCAACGACAACACGGATGGCACCCCACAACGGCAGCAAAGACGCAGAGAGCGCGGAGAAGAACTCTCCAAACCACAACGAATTCATTCACCCTCTGCGTCTCTGCGACTCCGCGGCCGTCGTTTCTTATTTAGCTCCCAATTGGGTCTGGCCTCCCCCCCGGAAAAAACAAAAAGAAAATGTAAAAATAGGTTGACTTGATAATATAGGCAGTATAAAAAATCTAAATAGAATAAAGAATTTGGTCGAGTTAATCCGAATTCCAAATGTTTCCAAGACATTGTCTCATACGACAAAAGACAGGAAAACGAGTCCGGCGACACATTCTTAGTCCTTAAATGGAAAGAGCTTACATGTCCAGAATCCGCGGGTCGAAAATCGGAATGAAACTCAAGGAGTCTTCGACCATGACAACCTCCAAGGACGCCAAGGCCCCATCGGAGCAGGTGGAGAAGTGGTGGAAGCAGTTCCACAGCACGAAGGATGAGACGGCCCGGAACTGCCTGATGGAGCATTATCTTCCGATCGTGAAATACACGGCCGAGCGGCTCCACACCAAACTGCCCGACGAGGTGGACGTGGACGACCTGATGTCGGCGGGCATCTTCGGGCTGATGGACGCGATCAAGGCGTTCGACCCTGGGCGGGGCGTGAAGTTCGAGACGTACTGCGCGCCGCGCATCCGCGGGGCGATCCTCGACGAGCTGCGTTCGATGGACTGGGTTCCGCGCCTCGTCCGCAGCCGCGCGCACAAGCTCAACGAAGCCATGGCCGCCCTCGAGGCCCAGCTCGGCCGCCGGCCCAACGAGAAAGAACTCGCCGCCGAAATGCGCATAAGCCTCCGCGAATTCCACAAGCTCCAGCGCGACGCCCACGCCACCGGGCTGGTCTCGCTCAGCCGCAAGTGGTTCGAGACCGACGGAAACAAGGACGTCCGCGAGATCGACGTCCTCGAGGACAAACGCAGCGACGACCCCTTCCGCGCCGCCCAGCGCAAGGACCTCAAGGAACTCATCACCCGCGGGCTCAGCCGGGCCGAACGGCTCATCATCATCCTCTACTACTTCGAGGAAATGACGATGAAGGAAATCGGCGAGACCCTCGACCTGTCCGAAAGCCGCGTCAGCCAGATGCACTCGTCGATCCTCAGCCGGCTCAAGCACCAGCTCGAACGCCGCAAGAAGGAGCTGAACGTCGGGTAAGGGCAAACGGCAGGGGGGCGACAATCCGGTCCCGGGGGGCCAACCGGCCTGGCGAACCGACTGAAAAGCATTTCTTGATTTCCCTCCGTTTCGTATACTGAAAGTTTCCCGACAGGAAGGACTTTCATGCGTTTCACCAAGATGCACGGCATCGGAAACGATTACGTCTACGTCAACTGCTTCGAGCAGCGGGTGGACGACCCGGCTGCGCTGGCGCGGGCCGTCAGCGACCGTCATTTCGGCGTCGGCGGCGACGGGCTGATTCTCATCCTGCCGTCGGAGACGGCCGACGTCCGCATGCGGATGTTCAACGCCGACGGGTCCGAAGGGCAGATGTGCGGAAACGGGATCCGCTGCGTGGCCAAGTACGCCCACGATCACGGCCTGGCGGGCGGAAACCCGCTGCGAGTCGAGACCCTCGCGGGCGTCAAGACCATCGAGCTTTCGCTCGGCGCCGACGGGAAGGCGCGCCTGGCGACCGTGGACATGGGCGAGCCGATCCTCGACCCCGCGCGCGTGCCTGTCGCGGCGCGCGGAATCCGCCAGGTGGTGGACCTGCCCATCCGCGTCGGGCAGCACGCGTACCAGATGACCTGCGTGTCGATGGGCAACCCGCACGCGGTGGTGTACGTGGACGACGTGGCGGCCGTCCCGCTCGAGCAGGTCGGCCCGCCGTTCGAGCACCATCCGCAGTTCCCCGAGCGCGTCAACGCACACTTCGTGCAGGTGCACTCGCCGAAGGAAGTGACCATGCGCACCTGGGAACGAGGCAGCGGAATCACGCTCGCCTGCGGAACGGGCGCGTCGGCGGTGTGCGTGGCCGGCGTGCTCACCGGGCGCAGCGGACGCAAGATCACCGCGCACCTGCCCGGCGGCGACTTGCTGCTGGAGTGGCGCGAGAGCGACAATCACGTGCTGATGACCGGACCGGCGACCGAGGTGTTCTCGGGCGACTGGCCGGAATAGACGGGCTCGCGAGCCCGGAGGTTGGCGATGGCGGACTTTCCCCGGACGAAGATCGAGAACTTGAGCGTTTCGCGGATGATCATCGGGACCAACTGGTTCCTCGGGTATTCGCACTGCACCAAGGCGAGGGACCGGCTCATCACCGCCCGGATGGACCGCAAGGCCATGGCCGACGTGCTGGAGGTGTTCTTCCGCGCGGGCGTGGACACCGTCTACGGCGCCCGCCCCGAGAGCCACCAGCTGGAGGACGCCATCCGCGACGCCGAGGACCGCACCGGGCGCAAGGCCGTCAAGATGGGCACGCCGCACTTCGACCTGTCGGGCAAGCCCGAGGCGAAGTCCGCCAACGAGCGCACCATCGAAGGCTTTGCCAAGATCGGATGCTCCGTCTGCCTGCCGCACCAGTGCACCACCGACGCCCTCGTCGACCGCGTCGGGCGGCGCATCCGCGACATGGACGTCTACGCCGCCGCGATCCGCCGCTTCGGCATGATTCCCGGGCTCTCCACCCACATGCCCGAGGTGCCCGTCTACGCCGACGAGAGCGGACTGGACGTCGGAACCTACATCCAGATCTACAACGCCGACGGGTTCCTCATGCAGATCGAGGTGGACTGGGTCCACCGCATGATCTGGAAGGCGGCCAAACCCGTCATCACCATCAAGCCGATGGCGGCGGGGCGAATGCACCCGCTGGTCGGCATGGCCTTCAACTGGGCGACGATCCGCCCGCAGGATATGGTCTGCGTCGGAACCTTCACGCCCGACGAGGCCCGGGAGCTGATCGAAATCTCCCTGTCGATCCTCGAACATCGCGATGCGAACCTCGAGCTCCAGCGGACGCGCAGCAAGGCGTCCGTCGAACGCAAATAGCGCAACAACCTGGCGGAAAGGGGTGGATCATGAACTTGTTCTGGAGTCCTTTGGTGATGCCGCAACCCGGTGGGGGAGGCGACAGCGCCGCCGCCGGGCGCGCCGCGGGCAAGGCCCTGACGGCCTTGGAGGAGGCCAAGCGCGTCGACGACCGCGTGGAGAAGCTCACGCTGGCCTGCATGGCCATGTGGGAACTGCTCCGCGAGCGGACCGGCCTGACCGAGGAGGACCTGCTGGCCAAGGTCCGCGAGATCGACCTGCGCGACGGCGCGGAAGACGGCAAGGTCGCTCGCCAGTTCAAGCGCTGCCCGCGCTGCGACCGGGTGATGTCGGCCAAGCACGCCCGATGCCTCTACTGCGGCGAGCCCGACCTCCAGGCCGGCGCGTTCGGACAAATCTGACCACGACGCCTCGAAGGGCGACGGAAAGGGGTGTGGCCTCATGAAGAAGCCTTATGGGTGGATCGGCGTTCCGGGCATGTTCGTGGGGAGCATCCTGTTTCTCTTGACCATTTTGGCCGGAGTATTTCGATTCAAGGTGGATCCATTCATTGACAGGGGTTCCATGTCGCTTCTGACGCTCCAGTTCGGGGTGTGGATTGGGGTCATCGGATTGGTCTTCTTTTTTCGTCACGCAATCGGAATCTTTGCCCTGGGAGGGATTCTCCTTCTCATGCTGGTTCTTTCAGTTTTTGAACAGGGGGATTCTCACACGAAACAGCAGATTCTGGCGTTGATCTACTGGGGGCTGTGCTGGATTCCCTCGCTGTCCCGGAAAGTCATCGGCCAATCATAAAAGCCGCCGCGCGCGTGGCTGCGTTGCGCACCCTAACGGGGAAAGGTTCACAACGTTGAATCCACAAGAGGAAACCCGGCGGCGGAATGAGCGGGCTCTGTGGCGGGTGCACGTGCTGGGGCCGTGGACGTACGGATTCTCGGCCTTGATGGTCTGGCTGTCCGCAAGGCAGCGCGACGACGAGAGAGAGTTGGCCCAGCAGGCCAAACTGTGCCAGGTATGGAATTTCGGCGCCGTCCTGTTCATGGCCGTCCTCGGCATGTTGGCCATGCTGGCGTCCACCGTGCTCTTTCTGATCGGGGTCACAAGTCTCGGCGCATACCTGGCGGTCGTCCTGGCTCCCGCTTGCGTCGGGTTTTCCGTCAACGCCGCGGTCGGGTTCCGGAACTGGTTGCGGATCCGCAAGGGGCTCCCGCCCGCATACCCGTTCGCCGGACCGTTGCGGTTTCCCGGAATGTCCGGAGGATCGCGTGATCCTGGAACGCCTTAGATACGTATTCGGTTATCTCCATGTTCCGCTGGGGCGGTGGGGACAGTGGCGGGCCCGGCGCAAGCTCTTCAAGGAGCGTTCGCCGGTTCCGCTGGCGGAGTGGGCCGCCGTCTGCGGATCGGGCAGGGAATAGGATGCACAACTGTGCGCGGCGATCCTGGAAGCGGCGGGGCGGTGTTTCGGGGTGGACGCGACTCGAATCCGGCCGGAGGACCGGCTTGCGGCGGAACTGTGGTGCCCGTGGTGGCGGCTCCAGGCGGAGGATTTTTATGGCGAGATCAACGATGCCGTCCAGGATCGAGGGATTCCGTGCCCAAGTCCTCGACCGGAGCGCCCGTTCGACCTGGAGAAAGTCTCCATCGGCGAGATTCTGACGCATGGTTCGGCGCTGTGCCGAAAAGCCGAATAGAGACATGCCGCGTGTGTGATTGTGCCGCGACCTGAGCGTTTTTCTTTCTACGGCCTGGCCGCGCGCCAGCCCGCCTTCATCTTCTCATGAAGGTCGGCCACGGTTTGCGCCTGCGCAGGATTTTCCGCGAGGTTCACCGTGCTCAGGGGATCCTTGTCGAGGTCGTAAAGCTCGCGGGCCTTCACCTCGCCGGTCCCGGGGATCTGCCACTCGGTATATCGGTAGCGGTCCGTCCGCATCGAGTAGCCCATGATCCTGCCGTCGTGCCCCAGGCTGGCGCCGGGGCGCGGATACTGGCTGAATGCCGCCGACTTCCATTTGCGATCCGGATCCTCGAACAGCGGAACCATGCTGACGCCTTCGGTGCGCGCGGGCGCCGGCAGACCGCACAACTCCGCCAGCGTCGGATATATGTCCACGAACTCCGTCAGCGCCCTGGTGCGCCGCCCGCCGGGATGAGCGGGATCCACGAAGATCATCGGCACGTGCGTGTCCAGCTCGAAGTTGGTGTGCTTGCACCACGTGGCGTATTCGCCCAGCTTCCAGCCGTGATCGCCCCAGAGCACGATCACCGTGTTGTCGGTCAGACCGAGGCGGTCCAGCTCATCCAGCAGGCGCCCGATCTGGGCGTCGGTGTAGCTGACGCAGGCGTAGTATCCGTGGATGAGTTCCCGCGTCTGGTCCTCGTTGAGGTTTCCGACGTCGGGAATGTCGGTGTAGGACCGCAATTCCCCCCAATCGGCGAAGGCAATGGGCGGCGCGTCCTTGGGCTTGTCCTGGATGGGGATGGGAATCTTTGCGCGGTCGTACAGATCCCAGTATCGTTTGGGGGCGCAGAAAGGCAGATGGGGTTTGGCGAACCCGACGCTGAGAAAGAACGGTTTGCGGTCGGCGGGATTTTTCGCGGTGGCCGCCGGCGCGAGGCGACGCAGCGCCTCGATGGCCATGTCCGCCAGCTTGCCGTCCCGGTAGGCGTTGTCGGGCACGTCGGCGGCCTCCCATGCCGGGCCCCTGGCGTATCGTTGCAGTTTGTCGCCCTGGAGCCCGCGGGCCTGACCCTCCGCCTTCTTGCGGGCGATGAAGTCGAGATTCTCGCGCGAGCAATACGACGGCCCCGGCGGGGCGCGATGCGGCACGCTGTACGAGGCCTCGTCTTCCAGGCCGCTATGGAACACCTTGCCGATGGCCTCGGAGTGATACCCGTGGTTCTTGAAGTGTTGCGGAAGCGTCACGACGTCGGGCAGGGTCGTGCGGATGTGCGTCTTGAGGTCGTAAACGCGCGTGGTGTCGGGGCGCAGACCGGTCAGCAGGCTGGCCCGGGTGGGCCCGCAGACCGCCTGCTGGCAGTAGGCCCGCTCGAACAGCAATCCCGCGCGGGCCAGCCGGTCGATGTTCGGAGACCGGGCGATCGGATGGCCGTAGCAGCCCAGCTCGGGGCGAAGGTCGTCGACGGGGAAAAACAGGACGTTCTTGCGTGGTCCTGTCCTCGGCGTTTCGTTCGCCCAGAGAGATCGAGGAATTGCCAATCCTGCGGCGCAAGCGGCGGCCGTCCCGATAAAGTCGCGACGACTGAGGTTCATGGCATAAGACTATCAACGCGAGGAGGGAATTCAACTGGAATCAGTGGACCGAAACCGCCGCGTGCGCGGCTGCGCCACGACCTTGCCGCTTGTTCGTCCCGAAGGGGTGGCTCGAGGGCGTCAGCCCCCGGTTGGCGTTCCGTCACAAGCAGAGCCCGGTAAGGGCGGAAGAAACGCTTCAATCGTCCCGACGGAACTCTTTGCAAACCACGCTCGGTTCCACGAGTTCGCGCCCGTGGCTGTCAATCAAGCGCCCGGCAGGCTGAAAAGGCAGGAATGCCCAGCCATGGCGGGAGGATTTTCTACGTATTCCTTGCTCAACTGCCGGCTGGAGGATGTCGATACCAATTCAACAGAATCGGGATTCTCTGTAAGAGCCTGTCCCAGCAGGTCGAAGGAGCCGCGTTGTGACAAAATCCGTCTGGATGCAAGGAAGGACG
>DNAS01000042.1:0-432 GCA_003485185.1 Phycisphaerales bacterium
ACGCTGCCGACCCCGCCGGGTGCACCGGCGGGGTCGGCAGCGCGTTGGAGCTGAACGTCGCCATGCCGATGATCGCCGCCAACCTGCTCAACGCGGCGCACCTGCTGACCGGCGCGGCGCAGATATTCATGGACAAGTGCCTCGTCGGCTTGCGGGTCGACGCCGAGCGCTGCGGGCAACTCGTCGAGCAGTCGCTGGCGATGGTGACCGCCCTGGCGCCGCGGCTGGGGTACGACCGCGCCGCGGAGGTCGCCAAGCAGGCGCAGGCCGAGGGAAAGACCATCCGCGAGATTTGCCTGGAGAAAAAACTGCTCAGCGCCAAGGAACTGAACGAGCTTCTCGACGCGCGCAAGCAGACCGGCGAGTGACGGCGCGGTTTATCCGTCGCGCACCGTCCCGGCGCAAAAAGCAGCCCACGGAACGTGTTCCGTG
>DNAS01000042.1:611-1035 GCA_003485185.1 Phycisphaerales bacterium
CTTTACTTGCATCCGCAGCAGCAGGAGCAGGCTTTCGTTTTTCCTTCGGCCGCCCATTTCATGCCGCGGACCGTCATCGCCAGCACGTGCGGGTAATCGCGAAACTCCTGCGCCACGTGCCCCAGCGACGAGTAGAACACGCGCCCCTTGCCCCACGCCTTGGTCCAGATGACGGGCATGACCACCTGCCGCCCCTCGTGCGTGTAGACGGTCTCGGCCAGCACTTCGTTGCCGGGGTCCACCAGCATGTAGTACTGCTCGGACTTGTAGGGGAAGGTCTTCGGCAGGCCGTCGGTGATGACGTGCTTTCTGCCGGTGAGGCGCACCTCGTAGTCGCCGACGTGCGGGTGGCCGGCGAAGATCCCGCCGACCATCCACTCGTACCCGACGTTCCCGCGGAAGGCGTCGCCCGCGCCGCCGTGGA
>DNAS01000042.1:1211-2135 GCA_003485185.1 Phycisphaerales bacterium
CCCGCCGAAGCCCACGCCGCTCTGGACGGCCTCCAGCAGGTTCTTCGTCGGGTCGCGCTCCAGCTTGCCCATCGTCCAGATCGGCACGATCAGGTCCAGCGTCTTGAGTCGCTCGCCGTCGCTGAGGCAGTCCTGGCTGTCGTGGCGCTCCACCTCGAAGCCCGCCTGCTCCAGGGCCTGGTGGACGACCTCGGAGCTTTCCTTGGGCGTGTGGCCGTCCCAGCCGCCGTGGAAGATCAACGCTTTCATCGTCTCGCTCGCTTTCGTTCGGTCAGCGGTACTTCGCCTTGAGGGTCGCGTTCCGCGCGGCGCTGCGGCAGGCGAGGTCCAGGATGTGGATCGGGCGGCGCGACCACTCGCCGGTGATGACGAGCTTCTCGCCCTTGACCAGGTGGTCGGCGACGTTCTGGTAGAACCGCCAGCCCTCGCTGGGGGGGTTCTTGCCCCGCGTGGAAATCGAGTTGCCGTCCTTGTCGTGCCGGACCAGTTCCCACGTCGAGCCGTCGAAGAGGTAGGCGCCTTCCGTGCCGGTGATCTCGAGCTGCCCCTGCTTGGGATGCGACTCGATGGAGGAGATGGTCAGCTCGAGGTACTGCCCGCTGCGGAAGCGGACGATCGCGCGCCCCTCGTCCTCATTGGTGTCGGCCTTCCAAGCCGTCTTCGGCGCCCAGAACCCCTTGTGGGCGAACCCGCCGACCTCGGTGATCTCCGAGTCGATCAGTTGCAGGGAGTATTCCAGCAGGTGCACGCCCCAGTCGTAGAGGATTCCGCCGGAAATGGTCTTGCTGGTGCGCCACCAGTCGCGCGGCAGGCCGTATCCGCCCATGTGCGCCTCGATGCGGACGATCTCGCCGACGGCGTGGTCTTTCCGGATGGCCTGGACGGCGCGGAGGATGCACCCGTCCCAGTGGCGGTTGTGGTAGG
>DNAS01000042.1:2306-2775 GCA_003485185.1 Phycisphaerales bacterium
GCGTCGCACTCGGCGGTGGTGATGGCCAGCGGTTTCTCGCAGACCACGTGCCGTCCGGCGCGCAAGGCAGCCAGCGCCAGCGGGGCGTGCGTGTTGTGGGGCGTGATGATCGTGATGAGGTTGACGGCCGACTTGCGGAGCATCTCCTTCATCGATGTGTACGTCTCGATGCCGGGGAACTCGCGGCGGGCGATCTCCAGGCGCTCCTCGTCGGGGTCGGCCACTGCCAGGGGGGTCATGCCCGCCTGCTTCATCTCGTTGAAGTGCGCCCGCCCCATGTTGAACGCCCCGCCGTATCCGACGACGCCCACCTGGATGTCGTCGGCCTTCTTGAAACGTTTCATGTCTGGTTCCTTAACAGATGTTCCTAAAAGTGGAGAGACCCACAGCCGGTCGGCCGCGGGTCTCCGCACGTTCATACGCTCTTTTGCAGGGGTTTCAAGGCAATTTTCACTTTTTCGGCGCCGCC
>DNAS01000042.1:2873-3045 GCA_003485185.1 Phycisphaerales bacterium
ATTTTCACTTTTTCGGCGCCGCCTGGCGAACCGCCTCGACCACGGCGCGGTGCGTGGCGGGGTCCATCATTTCCGGCATGAGTTCTCCGGCGGGCACGATGTCCGCCAGTTTCCTCGCGGCGGCCATCATCATCTCCAGCGTGATGTCCCGCGCCCGCACATCCAGCGCGCC
>DNAS01000042.1:3208-3669 GCA_003485185.1 Phycisphaerales bacterium
CGCCCGTCGGCGTAGATGGCGGCACCCGCCTCCGTCGCGTCGTCGCGGGAGATCTCGCTGATGGGATTGGCCAGCGCGAAGACGATCGGGTCCTTCGCCATCGATCGGACCATGTCCTGCGAGACGATGTTCGGCTGGCTGCACCCGATGAACAGCTCGCATCCCTTCATCGCGTCGGCGAGGGTTCCGGAGCGATTGTCCCGGTTCGTCCGCGCAGCCAGCGCGACTTTCTCCGGGTTCATTCCTTCCTTGCGTCCGCGGCAGACGATGCCCTTGGAGTCGCACAGGATCACGTCGCCGATGCCCGCGCGCTGGAGCAGTTCGCTGATGGCCGTGCCCGACGCGCCCGCCCCGCTGATGGCGCAGCGGATGTCGCCGATCTTCCGGCCGGTCTTCTTCAGGGCGCTGTACAGGCCCGCCAGCACGATGGTCGCCGTTCCGTGCTGGTCGTCGTGCATGAC
>DNAS01000042.1:3798-4772 GCA_003485185.1 Phycisphaerales bacterium
CCGTGCTGGTCGTCGTGCATGACGGGAATCGCCAGCCGGCGGTCCAGCTCCCGCGTGATCGGGAAGCACTCCGGCGCCTTGACGTCCTCGATCTGGATGGCGCCGAACGTCGGGGCGATCTTCTCCACCACGAAGATGAACTCGTCGGGGTCCTTCGTGTCCACGAGGATGGGCTCGGCCGAAATGCCCACGAACTCCCAGAAAATCGCGCTCTTGCCTTCCATGACGGGCATTCCGGGCACGCAGCCGATGTCGCCCAGGCCCAGGATGGCCGTGCCGTTGGTGACGATGGCGACCTTGTTGTGGATGCCGGTGTATTCGCGGGCGAGTTCCGGGTCGGCCTGGATCTTCTTGCAGACGCGCGCCACGCCCGGCGTGTAAACGATCCGCAGGTCGTTGTTGGAGCGAATGGGGGTGCGTCCGCGCATTTCGCAGGCGCCGCCGCGGTGGGTTTCCATGGCCAGGTCGATCGTCTCGAGGACTTGCAGGCCGGCGGTCTCGGCCGCGGCGCGGGCGGCAGCGAGCTGCTCGTCGCCCGTGACGAACAGCGTCAATTCGTAGACCAGCCCGTCCGACGCGACTTGGCAGAAGCGCGTCTCGCTGACGAACGCGCCGGTGCCCGCGACGGCGGGAAGGATCTTGGCGGACAGGTCGGCCGGCCGGACGACCCGCACGCGGAGAGTGAAACCGAGAGGCCGGCGAAGCCGGTCCTGCAATGCCTCTGACGTTGCCATGTTCTGACCTCTGTTCGGAAATTCGCGGACGACATTCCGCACATTGTTGTTTTCCGCTCCGGTCCCGGAGGCGGAAACGGGAGATTATACCCGCCGGGTCGAAAGATGGAACCCCCTCGTTTTCCGCGCCGGGCGCGCTTGGGCACCGGCAGCATCCGCCTGCCCGGGGACCGCGGTGGGTCGAGAAGGAGATTTCGGATTGCGAATTTCGGATTTGGGATTGAAGAGCCCGGGGCATGC
>DNAS01000042.1:4887-5977 GCA_003485185.1 Phycisphaerales bacterium
AAGAGCCCGGGGCATGCGCCGTGACGTTAACCGCCTTCCAATCCGCAATCCGCAATCAAAAATCCGAAATGGTCCCCGTCAGGGGCGGGAGAAGATCCACAAGACGATAGGCAGGACGATGGCGAGGTAGAGGACCGTGTTGGTGACGAAAAGGACGGAAGCCTCGCGCGGTTTAAGGGAAAACATGTTGGCGATGGCGACGACGGTGACGGCCACCGGCATGAAGCTTTCGAGGACCAGGACGTTTCGGCTGAGCCCCTCCAGCGGCCAGGGGGTCAGTCGCGTCAGCCAGACCAGCAAAACCGCCAGGCCGGCCGCGACGGCGAACCGCAGCAGGGCGTGCACAACGATCTGCCATCGCAGCGCGGCGAGGAAGGAGAAATGCAGCCGCAGACCGATGGAAAAATACGCCAGCGCGATGACCAGGAACATCAGCGCGTCCACGACGTACCAATCGTCGACGGCGCGGGGGTAGGGCACTTCGGCGATCGACAGGAAGATCGCCACGACTGTCATGGGCAGTCCGATGGATCTCCAGTCCAGCACGCTGCGGAGCAACAGCCCGCCCAGCGAGCCGCGGGTGGGATTTTCGGACCAGTGCCGGGCGATGGGATATGCCGCCAGGACGATCATGGGATACCACATGAGGCTGTAGATGCCGGACAGCCCCAGGCCTTCCACGCCGAACAGCAGGTAGAGGACGAACCCGCCCATGGTGATTCCGGTGTTTCCGATGCCGGCCGACAGGCCCAGCAGGGCGCGTTCGGAACGGTCGGCGGCGACGAGTCGCGCGGCGGCGAATCCGACGGCGATCATGAGCAGCACGTGCGCCCCTCCGAGAACCGGCAGCCAGAGGTCCGACGCGTGCAGGCGGATGCTCCAGACGCTCAGGAATCCGATGACGGAATACCCCAGGGCGACCACGAGGGTCATGAGCTTTTCGGCCAGGCGCTCGTCGGCGAGTTTCCGCCGGCGGGCCCAGTACCCCCCGGCCGACGCGGCCAGGAGTAATGCTGCCGTCAGGATGAATCGGAGGATCATGTCAGGCAATCCAAAGCGGGTCAAGGTTGCTCTGTAGAAAACATCAAAA
>DNAS01000042.1:6063-8563 GCA_003485185.1 Phycisphaerales bacterium
AAGAGAGGGTGGCACGGCTTGCTTGCAAGCCGTGTTCTGGGCAAATTCGGGCAACACGCTTTGCGAGCAAAGCGTGCCACCCATCCCGGAAACGAATGTTTTCTACAGAGCAGGTCAAGGTACGTTCGCCGCCGGTCGGATGCAAGAGCGCAGCGGGCGTCGGAGTCGCGAAAACAGCCGCATGGCGCAATTGGGGCTTGAAAATTTACGCCCCATCGCTCAAGATGAATCCCAGTGATGGCGGCGTAGCTCAGTTGGTTAGAGCGAGGGATTCATAAGCCCTAGGTCACTGGTTCGAGTCCAGTCGCCGCTAGTGTCGATTCCGACCACATCCGGGCGTTTGCCTGTCGGAAGAGATTTTTTCTTGACGGCTCCGGCAGGAAGCGACTATACAGGTCTGCACGTTCCGACGTTTCTTACGAATACGACACTGCAAGGAGACGACCCTATGTTGAGCCCGCTGGCAGAGATGGGTGATTACTTTGTCTGGTGGCAGATCCCCCTGCTGCTCCTTCTGATCGTGGTGATTGTGTTTTACGTCATCTACCGCCGGAAGCAGATGTAAATCGAATCCCAGTGGGGGCGCGCGGTTCCATTGCGCGCCCCCGCTTATGTTCCTTGTCTTCGGGCGGCGAAGACGGCACGAAGGATCCCCCCGGTGGGAAGTATCTCCGGGGGTCTTTCGAGCGCTGAGGGAACCGGAAACGGACCGGCGCGAAGGCAAGGCCGCTGCAATCGTTGGTCTTCCAGCATCTCTGTGAAGAGTCTTCCGCACGGAGCGGAACTCGCGGACTGTTTTTTTGTTTCACAGGAGTGACCCATGGCCACACCGGCCCGTCGCCAGGCAGACGCCTTGGCGGAACTGTTTCGCATTCTCGGGGAACCGACTCGCCTGCGCATCCTGATGGAGCTGGAGGAGGGGGAACGGAACGTCTCCGAGCTGTGCAAGATCTTGCGAACCCCCCAGCCGACCGTCTCGCATCATCTGGGCATCCTGCGCATGGGAGGCCTGGTCGTCAATCGCCGTGACGGAAAGGAAATCTACTACTCCGTCGCCAACCTGGCCCGCGACCGGTCCGGACGGGCGCTGGCCGGGCTGCTGCGACGCTCCGCCTGCCTGCGGCTCGGCTCGTTTGTTCTGGGCGTCGCCCGCGAGTAGAATCGCAAGTTGCGAGTTGCGATTCGCGGAAGAGAAGACCTTCACCATCGCGGCGCAGGATTTTTCAACTCGCGACTCGCGATTCGCAATTCGCGGTCCGCAATTCGCGGAAGAGAAGACCTTCACCATCGCGGCGCAGGATTTTTCAACTCGCGACTCGCGATTCGCAATTCGCGATCCCTCTTGAGTGTGGGGCTTTACATCGGGCGGGCGAGTCGACACAATGCCTCCCGGAAAGGCCCGCGCGATGGTGACTTCCATGCCCAAGTGTGTGTATGTCCTTCACGGAAGCGACCAGTTCCTGCTGGACGCGCATCGCAAGGAAATTGTTGAAACCGTCATCGGCGACGCCGATCCGCAGGTCTGCGTCTCGACACTGGACGGCACGGCGGAACTGGCGGCCGTGCTCGATGAACTCCGCACGCTGCCGTTCCTGGCGAGCCGGCGCGTCGTGCTCGTCCGCGACGCCGACGCGTTCATCGGCGCCCACCGCGAGAAGCTCGAGGACTACCTCAAGAACCCGTCGTCCACCGGAACGCTGGTGCTGGTCGCCGGATCGTTTCCGAAAAACACGCGCCTCTACAAGGCCGTGGCGAAGGTCGGAGAGATCCGCGACTGTATAGCCGACCCGAAGCGCGACCTGGGGCGGTTCCTCCAGTCGGCGGCGACGAAGCGGGGAAAGAAGATCGCGCCCGAGGCGGCCGAACTGATGATCGCCTGCAAGGGGGCCGACCTGGCCGCCCTCAACGCCGAGATGGAGAAGCTCTCGCTCTACGTCGGGCAGTGCGGGAACATCACCGCCGACGACGTCTCCACGCTGGTGGTCTCGACGGCAGGCCCGGCGGCCTTCGCCCTGACCAACGCCCTGACCGCCGGAGACGCAGCCGGCGCCCTGACCGCCCTGGACGGAATGCTGACGCAGCGCGGAGAGGAGTTCAAGACGCTGGGCATGATCGCCTGGCACCTGCGCAAGGTGCTCAAGGTCCGCCAGCTGCTGGACTCGGGCACGCCGGGACCGGAGGCGTGCAAGGCCGCCCGCGTGTTCTTCGACCAGCGCGGCTTCCTGGGAATGGTGCAGCGGCGGCCCCTGGCGAAGGTGGAGGAGGATTTCCGCCGCCTGATCCGCGCCGATTTGGGGATGAAGAGCGGCCTGGACGCGACGGCGGCGCTGCAGCAACTGGTCGTCGGCCTGTGCGGGTGACTTAGACTCTGTCTGAAAACTCCGAATCCGGGGGTGCCACGGCTTGCTTGTCAAGCCGTGTTGCCGCAAGAACACTGCTTGCAAGCAAGCAGTGCCACCCTTGTTGGTACATCTGGCGAGGAGTTTTCAGACAGAGCCTA
>DNAS01000198.1:0-55000 GCA_003485185.1 Phycisphaerales bacterium
GCCAGAGGCCCAGCAGCCCCAGGATCACGCCGACGATCAGTCTGAATGCCCGAAAAGCCATTTTCCTGTTACCCGTTTCGCCCTAAACTCGAAAATCCGTTACGCCTGCTCGGTGGTTCCGCCGGCCTTGGTGATTTTCTCCGCAGCCGACGCGGAGAATTTCGAAGCAACCACCGTCAGTTTCTTACCCAATTCGCCGTTTCCGAGAACCTTGACGGGCTTCCCGGCGTCGGCGATGAGTCCCGCGCCTGCCAAGGCCGCGCCATCCACCCTCGCGCCGTCCTCAAAACGGTCGAGGGAGGCGACGTTGACCACCTGGTAAACGGTGCGGAAGTTAACGTTGGAGAATCCACGCTTCGGCAGGCGCGCAATGACGGGATTCTGCCCGCCCTCGTAACCCTGCCGCGACTTGGCGCCGGCCCGCGAGCCATAGCCCTTGTGCCCGCGACCACTGGTCTTGCCCAGACCGCTGCCGATGCCGCGCCCCAGGCGCTTGCGGCGCTTGTACTTTCCGGCTGAACTGAGAATCTCGTCCAGGTTCATTAGAAGCTCACTCCTCGCAACGCGGCGACCTGCTCTGCCGAACGCAAGCGCTTCAGGGCCGCCATGCCCGCCTTCAGCAGGTTCTTGGGGCACGTGGACCCGTAGGCCTTGGTCAGCACGTCCTTGACTCCGGCCAGCTCCAGCAACGGGCGGAGTTTCTTTCCGGCGATCACGCCGGTACCTTCCGAGGCCGGAACCAGCGTCACGTGGGACGCGCCCGCCTGACCCTTGATCTCGTGCGGGATGGTCGTCCCCTTGAGGGTCACGCGGACCAGGTTTTTCTTGGCATCCGCGATACCCTTTTCGACGGCCTGGGGCACCTCATTAGCTTTTCCGTATCCGATTCCAACCTGCCCGTTGCGGTCGCCGACGACCACCAGGGCGGCGAAACTGAACCGCCGGCCGCCCTTGACCACCTTGGCGCACCGGTAGATCTGGATCACATTGTCTTCGAGGCCGCCCTTCTCCTCGAAGCTCTCGGCTGCTTTTCTTGTCGCTCGTTCAAACGCCACGTTGCGCGCTCCTGTGTGCCTAGAACTGCAGGCCTTTCTTTCGTGCGGCCTCGGCCAGTTCCCGTATCCTGCCGTGATACGGGTACCCGTTCCGGTCAAAGACGATTTTCTTGATGCCTGCTTCGACCGCCTTGGTCGCCAGCGCTTCTCCGACCGCGACGGCGGCGGTCTTGTTTCCGCTCTTGGCGCCCAGCTTTTCCTGAAGCGGCTTTTCCACCGTGGACGCGGAAATCAGCGTCCGCCCGGCGACGTCGTCGATCAGTTGGGCGTAGATGTTTTTGTGACTGCGGAAGACGCTGAGGCGAGGGCGCTCGGGAGTTCCCGAGACCTTCTTGCGCACATGCAGCTTCCGCCGCTGCCGCCTCACATTTTTTCTTACGATTGCCTTCATGGTTTTCCAGCCCTGTTTTCAATATCGCCCAGGGAGGGTTAGCTGCCGGTTCCGGCAAACGCCTTGCCGACCTTACGGATGATCCGCTCGCCCGCATACCGCACGCCCTTGCCCTTGTACGGCTCGGGCGGGCGGGTCTTGCGAACGCGGGCCGCCAGCTCTCCCACCGCCTGTTTGTCCGCACCCTTGATGTTGAACCGCGCGGGCTCGGTCTCCCCGCGGGCCTGGGGCGCCGTCACCGTCACCGTCAATCCTGCGGGAATCGCGAACACCACCGGGTGGCTCAACCCGCAATTCAGCGTCAGCTTGTTCCCTTGCGCCTGCACGCCGTAGCCCACGCCGTAGACTTCCAGATGCTTCTCGTAGCCCTTGGCGCAGCCTTCGAGCATGTTGGCAATCAGGCTTCGGGTCAGCCCGTGCAGCGCCCGGCAGAGGCGCTCGTCATCCTTGCGTGTGACGCGGATTTCCTTGGCGGCTTCGTCGAGTTCGACTGCCACTTCCGGCCGGTGCGTCCAGCTCAGTTTTCCCTGGGGCCCCTCGACGCTGACGGTGCGCCCGGAGACGGAAACTTTCACGCCGGCAGGGATCGGAATCGGTTTTTTTCCTATGCGCGACATCGTCCAGCACTCTCGTATTAGAAGACGCTACAAATGACCTCGCCGCCCACGTTTGCCTCGCGGCACTTACGATCGCTCATCACGCCCGAGGAGGTCGAGATGATCGAGATGCCCATCCCGTTCATCGGGCGGGGCAGGTTATCCACGTTCGCATACACCCGGCGACCGGGCTTGCTGACGCGATGGATCTCGGTGATGACTTCCTCGCCCTGCGGGCCGTACTTCAGATACACCCGCAGCAAACCTTGCTTGCCGTCCTCGATGCGCTTGAAGTCCGCGAGGTAACCCTCTTCCTTCAGCACGCGGCAGACGCCTTCGCACGTCTTGGAGGCACGCACGTTGATCGTCTGTTGGCGCGCCCGCAGACCGTTTCGGATGCGGGTCAGCATGTCAGCAATCGGATCAGACAGACTCATCGCGTTGCTATCCTTCTTACCAGCTGGCCTTCTTCATCCCCGGAATCTTGCCTTCGCTGGCGAGGTTCCGAAGACAAATCCGGCAGATTCTGAATTTGCGGTAGACGCTCCGCGGACGACCGCAGATCTGACAGCGGTTCTCACGCCGCGAGGAGAACTTCGGCGTCTTCCTGGCCTTGATTACGTGCGCTTTGGTTGCCATGGCGTACGATTAATCCTTCCTGAACGGCATGCCCATCAGCGTCAGAAGCTCACGGGCTTCCTCGTCACTTTTTGCATTCGTCTGGATGGCGATATTCATGCCCTGCGTAAACGTCACGCTCGCCGGATCCACTTCGGGGAAGATCGTCTGCTCGGTCAGCCCCATGTTGTAGCTGCCCCGCCCGTCGAAGCTGGACGGATTGAGCCCGCGGAAGTCCTTGACGCGCGGGATCGCCAAGGTGACCAGGCGGTCGAAGAACTCATACATCCGCGGACCCCGCAACGTCACCTTCAGCCCCACCTCGTACCCCTCGCGGAGCTTGAAGTTGCTGATCGACTTGCGGGCCTTGGTGACGACGGGCTTCTGCCCGGTGATCTGCGACAGATGCTTCATCGCGCCTTCCAGGCGTGCGGACTCCTGGCGGGCCTGTCCGATGCCCATCGACACGACGATCTTCAGCATTTTGGGCACGGCCATCGGATTGCGGTACTTGAACCGCTCCTTCATCGCCGACACCACTTCGCTTTTATATTTTTCCTGCAGACGCGCTCCCATGGGCCTCTACCTACTTCTTTGCTTTCCGAACGGACCCCAGCGAATCGCCCGACTTCCTGGCGTACCGCTCCTTGGCGCCGTTCTCATTGGTCCGGAATCCCACTCTCGTCGCTTGATTCGTCTTCGGATCCACCGGCAGCACGTTGGAGATGTGAATCGGCATCTCCTTCTGGATGCGCCCGCCCTGCGGATGCTGCCGCGACGGACGCAGGTGCCGGTAGACGCGGTTGATGCCCTGAACAACGAGCTTGTCGCCCGCCAGGTCCACCCGAAGCACCTCGCCGGTCTTTCCTTTGTCGTCGCCGGCGATGACCATCACCTGGTCGCCCTTCTTCACGTGCCTAGCCATGTCTCTATACAACCTCCGCCGCCAGCGAGACGATCTTCATGAAGTTCTTTTCTCGCAACTCGCGGGCCACTGCCCCGAAAATACGCGTCCCTTTCGGGTTGTTGTTCTCGTCGATGATGACGGCCGCGTTGTTGTCGAACCGGACATAGCTGCCGTCTGACCGGCGCACCGGGAAGGCGGTGCGGACGATCACGCAACGCACCACATCGCCCTGCTTGACGTCCCCGCCCGGGATCGCCTTCTTCACCGAAGCGATAATCACGTCGCCGATCGAGGCAGTGCGACGCGTAAATCCGCCCCGCCGCGTTGAACCGCCCAAAACCCGAATCACCCCGATCACCCGGGCGCCGGTGTTGTCGGCCACTTCCATTCGTGCTTCTTGCTGGATCACGGTACCAACCTCACGTCCGCTGGATGGTTATTCCACAGGCAGCTGCGCCCCGCGAAGTACGCGAAGCAGCCGCCAACTCTTGGTCTTGCTGATCGGACGGCATTGCACGATTTCCACCTGGTCGCCCACATTTGCCTGACCTTCGGGATCGTGCACCGCCAGCTTCGTCCGCTGACGCATGAACTTGCCATACTGTGCGTGCTTCACCACGTTTTCCACGACCACGTTAATGGTCTTCTGTCCGCTCTTGGTTCGCACGGTGCCCGTCAGCTTTTGACTGCGGGAGCCCTGAATTGTCTTTTGCGCTTCTGCCATGTCGGTTCTTTCGTATTCCGCTAGGTCCACCACTTAGGAGGACCGGCTTCCCGCCGCTTGTTCCCGCTGGCGCATCTCCGTCAGGATGCGGGCGATGTCCCGTTTCGCCTTGGTCAGCATGCTGGGATCTTCCAGTTTCTCGGTCACCGCCTGGCTGCGTATGTCGAAAAGGTGGCGCCGGAGCCGAGCCAGTTCCGTCCGCAGTTCCTCGTCGTTCAGTTGGCGCACTTCTTTGATCTTCATTGCTGGGACTTCCTACAATCCATGACGCCGGCGGACGAAACGGCACCGCATCGGCATCTTGTTGGCGACTCGCCGCAGCGCCGCCTTGGCTGTCGGCTCGTCGACTCCGCCGACCTCGAACAGGATGGTACCCGGTTTGACTACCGCGACCCAGGCCTCCGTCTCACCCTTGCCTTTGCCCATTCGCGTTTCCAGCGGTTTGGCGCTGATCGGCTTGTCCGGGAAGACCCGGATGTATACGTTGCCTTCGCGGTGGAGGTAATGGGTGGCCGCCACGCGTCCGGCTTCCAGCTGCCGGGCCGTGATCCAGCCCATTCCCAGGCACTGCAATCCATACGCACCGAACGCGACCGTCGTGCAGCGAGTCGCATTACCGCGGATCTTGCCGCGCTGCTGTTTCCGGTGCAGAACTCGTTTTGGCATCATCGCCATGGGGAATCCCTGCCTTCGCTTCCTGTACTATTCCTGCGGGGTCGCCGGCGTCTCGCCGCCGGTCGATTCGCCCTGGGGTTCCGCCGGCGCCTCGGAGGTTTCGGCAGCGGCGGTTTCAGCCGCCTTCTGCTCGGCCGCCTTGCGGGCGCCCAGCCGGGAACCGCCCGGCCTCATCGCAATTTCGGGATTTGCTCCACGATCGCCGCCGCGACCGCCGCGACCGCCGTCACTGCGCCGTTCGCGCCGACGCCGGGCACGGGTCATCGTCATGTCCGCCGCCTGAGTCTCTTCGGCCTTTTCCTCTCCGAACAGTCCGCGGTACAACCAGACCTTCACGCCGATCGTCCCGTATGTCGTGTAGCAGGGGGTGAACGCGTAGTCCACGTCCGCCTCCAGCGTGTGCAGCGGAATGCTTCCGAGAATCTGCTGCTCGGTGCGGCTCATTTCCGCCCCGCCCAGCCGGCCGGATACCTGGATCTTGATTCCCTTCGCGCCCGCCTGCATGGCCCCTTCCGCACGCTGTTTGAGCGTCCGGCGGAAGCTCGCGCGGCGCTTGAGCTGTTCGGCGATCCCTTCCGCCACCAGCTTCGCGTCCAGGTCCGGGTTGCGGATCTCGACGATGTTGATGTTCACCCGTCGGTCCGTCAGTTCTTCCAGTGCGCCCTTGAGCTTGTCCACCTCGGCGCCCTTGGGCCCAATGACCAGACCCGGGCGAGCGGTCTTCAGGATGACTTTCACTTCCTCGCGCGTCCGTTCGATGTCGACGCCGCTGATGGCTGCATAAGGCGGCTGACGATTCAGACGGTTGTCGATGAACCGCCGGATCTTTTCGTCCTCGACGAGGAACTCGCCGAAGTTGCTCTTGGGGGCGAACCACCGGCTTTTCCAGCCGATCGTCACACCGGTGCGGAACCCAACGGGGGATACCTTCTGACCCATAATCGCGCCTCGTTACTGTTCTTGCTCAATGACCACGGTAATGTGGCTGGTTCGTTTCATGATCGGGTGCGCCCGACCGCGGTCCTTCGGGTGCCAGCGTTTCATCGTGGGTCCTTCGTCCACGAATGCCTCGCGGACGAAGAGGCTCTCGACGTCGGCTTCCGCCTCGTTGGCGTTCGCCACGGCGCTTCGGAGCACCTTGCTGATCATCCCGGCCGCCCGGTTCGGCGTGAATTTCAGGATGTTCAGCGCGTCCTGCACGTCACGCCCGCGGATCAGGTCGGCGATCAGGCGGACCTTCCGGGAACTCATCCGGGCATACCGATGTTTCGCTTGCCATGCCATCGTACGTACTCTCCCGCCTGCCTTACTCGGTCGGCGCGGCCGCGGCCTTCCTGCCGCTGCTGTGCCCGCGGAACATCCGCGTCGGGCTGAACTCGCCCAGCTTATGCCCCACCATGTCCTCGGTCACGAACACGCGGGCGAAGACTTTTCCGTTGTGCACCATGAACGTGTGCCCGATGAATTCCGGCACGATCGTGCACGAACGGGCCCAGGTCTTGATCGGCTCATGCGATCCGCTGTCCTTGGCCTTGGCGACCTTTCCGAACAGCTTTTCGTCAACGTATGGACCTTTTTTCCTGCTTCGGGTCATGTTTCGGGTGTCCCTGCCTGCGTCTCAAGCCTTTACAGTACCAATTGCCCGTACCGGACGTTGCGCCGCCGGCGGAGAATCATCTTGTTGGAGTTCTTCCGCCGTTTGCGGGTCTTTCCGCCCTTGGAAAGCTTTCCGGTCGGGGAAACCGGATCACGCCCGCCGCTGCGACGCCCTTCGCCACCACCCATCGGGTGCGCCACCGGGTTCATGGCCGATCCGCGAACGTGCGGTCGCCGCCCCATGTGACGCTTTCGGCCCGCCTTGCCCACGCGAACCGAGCCCTGCTCCACGTTGCCCAACTGCCCGATCGTCGCCCGGCAGGCGGCGTTCACGATTCGCATTTCGCCCGACGGGAGAATTAGCTGCGCCGAGTCGCCCTCGCGGGCTGCCAGACGCGCAACACCGCCGGCGGCGCGGACCAGCTTTCCGCCGCTGCCCGGATACATCTCGATGTTGTGGACTTCCAGGCCCAGCGGGATCCGGCTCAGCGGAAGGCAATTGCCCAAGCGGGGCTCCGCCTTCTCGCCGTTGTAAATCTTCTGGCCGATCTTCAGGCCCAGCGGCGCCAGGATGTAGCGCTTCTCGCCGTCTTCGTACTGGACCAGGGCGATGTTGCAGCTGCGGTTCGGATCGTATTCGATCGTCCGGACCTCGGCGGACTGGGCGTCCTTGTTCCGCCGGAAGTCGATGATCCGGTACATCCGCTTGTTTCCGCCGCCGCGGTGCCGGGAGGTGATGAAGCCCTGGTTGTTCCGCCCGCCCTTCTTCTTCAGAGGACGGAGCAGCGACTTCTCCGGGCGCGACGTCGTGATCTCGTCGCTCTTGAGGACCGAGCTGTTGCGGCGCCCGGCGGAGGTTCTCTTGTATATCTTGATCGCCATTGCTGCGTTCCCGTGCTTTTAGAACAGGTCAATGTGGTGCTCGGGGTCCAGCACCACGACGGCCTTCTTCCACTGGCGGGTCTTCCCGAAGCGGTACCCCGTCCGGCGAGGCTTGCCCTTGCGGTTGGCCGTCCGGACTTCCTTCACCTTCACGCTATAAATCTGCTCGACCGCCGCCTTGATCTGCGCCTTGTTGGCGTCTGCCGCCACCTCAAACGCGTAGGCATTCATCCGTTCCGACTGATGGGTGCCCTTTTCGGTCACCAGCGGTCTGATGATCGTCCTGTAGATGGTGTCCTTCACTTGCCCGCCTCCTTGTCCTGGGCCATCAGCGACTTCATCGCCTCGGCCGTCACGAGCATCTTTTGCCGGGTCACCACGTCGAACGCGTTGAGTTCGCCCGCGATGCGGACCGTGAGGTCGGGGATGTTCCGGCTGGAGAGATAGATGTTCGAATCGCGATCGGAGAGGGTCAGCAGGCAGGTGCGTCGGACGTCGAGTTTTTCGAGGATTCCCGCCATTTCCTTGGTCTTGGGGGCGTCCAGCTTGAGTCCGTCGAGGACCATCAGGTCGCTACCGAGGATCTTGCTGAGGATGGCGGAGTTCAGGGCGGCCTTGCGCATCTGGCGCGGGAAAGTCTTGCGGAAATCGCGAGGCAGCTTTCCGAACGCGTTGCCGCCGCCCCGCATGACGTTCGTGCGGATGGCGCCGCGCCGGGCGTTTCCGGTGCCTTTCTGGCGGTAGAGCTTCCGCGTGGAGCCCTCGACCCGGCTGCGGTTCTTGGTCGCCACGGTGCCCTGGCGTCGGTTGGCGTGGTACGTCACGACCGCCTGCTTGAGCAGATGGACGTTCACCTCGCCGCCGAACACCGCTTCATCGACCTTCCAGGTGTCGATTTTCTTACCTTCGGTGTTGTATACAGGAACTTCCAGCATGGTTGCGGATCCCACGGGTTACTTCCCGACCCGAGCGGTCTTGCTCTTGCGAATGAACAGGTATCCCCCGTTCGCCCCAGGCAGCGCGCCCTTGATCAGGAGCAGGTTGTTCTCTTTGTCAATTCCGACGAGTTTGTGGTTTCGGCTGGTGCAGCGGACGGTGCCCATGTGCCCGGCCATGCGCTTTCCGCGCTTCGGTTTGCCGCCCCATCCGCGGTTCGTGCCGTGCCCGCTGATCGAGCCGGGCGAGCGGTGTTTGCGCTCTGTGCCGTGCGAGGCAGGCTGACCGCCAAAATGGTGCCGCTTCATCACGCCCGCGTAGCCCTTGCCCTTGGTCGTTCCGACGACGTCCACGAACGCCACGCCGTCGAATGCCTCGACGGTAACTGTCGCGCCGGGCGCCACGTCCGCGGCGGGTTCCGGCAGGCGGACTTCCCGCACGAACTTCTTCGGTTTGCAGTTGGCCTTGGCGGCATGGGCGATCTGCGGCTTGGAGGCCCGGTGCGCCTTGACCTCGGAGAATCCCAACTGCACCGCGTCGTACCCGTCGGTATCGACGCTCTTGACCTGCAGCACGCTGCAGGGGCCGGCCTGAACGACGGTCACGGGGTGGATCACACCCTGCTCGTCGTAGACCTGCGTCATTCCGATCTTTTTACCCAAAAGTGCCGACAGCATGTCTACACCTATGCCTTGATCTTGATGAACACGCCCGCGGGAACCACCAGGCGGTTGAGAGACTCAATCGTCCGAACGTTCGGCTCGAAGATGTCGATGATCCGCTTGTGGGTCCGCATCTCGAACTGCTCGCGGGACTTCTTGTCCACGTGCGGGCTTCGCAAGACGGTGTATCGCTCAATCCGCGTGGGCAGCGGGATCGGCCCGCAGACCCTCGCGCCGGTCCGCTCGGCATGGTCCACGATCTCTTTCGCCGAGGCGTCCAGCGCCCGGTGATCGTAGGCTTCCATCCGAATCCGTATCTTGTCCTGCACCATGAACGTCTTCTCCCATGCAACGCACGATAACGCCAGCGATAAGGCGAAAATGCAGAGTCAGTCCAGCATACGGAAGCCGCTCGCCGTGTCAACTGCCCACGGGCGAAAATTCGCATTTTTTTGCTTCCCAACCTCATACATACCGCAACAACGCCTCGGTCACATGCGCTGGGGCCATTGCGTACGAATGCGGTTCCATCGTACTCGTCGCCCGTCCCTGTGAAAGCGACCGTAACTGCGTTGAATATCCAAACATCTCCGCCAGTGGGGCTTCCGCCAGAAGCACCCGATACGCCCCTCGCAACTGCATGTCCCGGATCAACGCACGCCGACCGTTCAGATCGCCTGTTACTGCGCCCACGTATTCCTCAGGGGTGGATACCTGGAGACGCATGATCGGTTCCAAGAAGACCGGGTCGGCCTTTTCCACCGCGGCGTTGTACGCCAAGGCCCCCGCCTGCTCGAACGCGATGTCCGAGCTGTCCACTGGGTGCTCCTTTCCGTCCAACAGCGTCACTTTCACATTCAGCATCGGGTAGCCCGCTAACGGCCCCGAGGTGGCCGCCCCACGGACGCCTTGCTCGACCGCGCGGACATATTCCTTCGAGATCGCCCCCCCCTTAATCTGGCTCTCGAACGCGATCGGGTCGGCGTTTCCTTCCGGCTGGTAAGACTCCACTTTCAACAGCACAACAGCGTATTGCCCCCTTCCGCCGGTCTGGCGAATGAACCGTCCTTCCGCCTCGGCAGAGGAACGAATCGTTTCCTTATAGCTGACTTTCGGTTTGCCGACGCGAACATCTAAGCCCATGTCGCGGGTGAGCTTGTTCTTGACGATTTCCAGATGCAGTTCGCCCATGCCGGAGATCGTCGTCTCGCCGGTCTCGGCGTTGTAGTGGTATTCAAAACTGGGATCCTCACGCTCCAGGGTCGCCAGGGCCAAGGCCAAGCGGTCTTTGTCGGCATTGGTCCGCGGCTCGATGGACATCGTGATGACCGGTTCGGGGAATTCCAGGCGTTCCAAAACGATGGGATTCCGGGTATCGCAGAGGGTGTCGCCGGTGATGGAGTTTTTCGGGCCCACGAAGGCCACGATGTCCCCCGCGATCGCTTCCTCGCGGGCGTTGCGCTGCTTGGCGTGCATTTCCCAGATGCGGGAGACGTTTTCTTTTTTCCTCTGGGTGCTGTTGAGCACCCTCGTGCCGGCCTTAATCGAGCCGCTGTAAATGCGAGCAAAGTGCAGGTCGCCGTGCTGATCGGAGAGAATCTTAAACACCAGCGCGGAGAACGGTTCGTCCGGCTCCGCATGGCGATAAATCACCTTGTCGGTGGTCAGGTTTTCATGTCCCGGCACGGCCGGCACATCCAAGGGACTGGGCAGATAATCCACCACCGCGTCCAGCAGTGGACGGACGCCCATGTGCTTCAGGGCCGACCCGCACAGCACCGGCTGGACCCTGCCCAAAAGTGTGCCCTTGCGAATCGCCGCGAAGATGTCCCCCTCCGTTACCGACGCCTCATCGGCGAGATATTTTTCCATCAGGCGGTCGTCGAGGTCGGCGGCCCGCTCGATCATCTCGTGCCAGGCCAGTTCCACTTCGTCGCGCATCGTTCCGGGCACTTCCTCGATACGCAGTTTGGTGGCGATCTCCTCGGGATCGTAATAATATGCCTTTCGACGGATGAGATCCACCTGGCCTGCGAATGTATCTCCTTCTCCGATAGGCAATTGCACCACAAGAGGATTCCCGTGCAGTCGCGAGGTAATCTCGGAAATGACCTGCTCAAAATCCGCGCCGAGACGGTCCATCTTGTTGACGAAGCAAAGACGCGGCACGTGGTAGCGGTCGGCCTGGCGCCAGACGGTTTCCGACTGGGCCTCCACGCCTCCGACGCCACAGAAGACCGCTACCGCACCGTCCAGCACTCGCAGACTCCGCTCAACCTCGATGGTGAAATCGACGTGTCCGGGGGTGTCGATCAGGTTGACGGTGTGGTCCCGCCAGCGAAGGGTGGTGGCGGCGGAGGTGATGGTGATGCCCCGCTGCTGCTCCTCGACGAGATAATCCATGACGGCAGTGCCGTTGTGGACCTCGCCGATCTTGTACGTCCGCCCGGCGAAATAGAGAATCCGCTCGGTGACGGTCGTCTTGCCGGCATCAATGTGAGCCATGATGCCGATGTTGCGAAGTTGTGCCAGGTTCCTGCTCATGAAATCGATTGTCGTCGTGGCTGCGGAAATTCCGATCCGTGCGAGGGCACGATGCCCTGCGAGCGCAGCGCGTTCTGCGCAAAACACATACGGAAACCACGCTGTACCACCGTAGCTGCGGCGGTTGCCGACCTTGAATTCGCGGTTATGCCGCGCGTTGGACAGGTCGGCCCGGTTGTCCTATCTCAAGCGGCCCGGGGGCCTTTCCTGAGCCCCGGCCTGCGATTGCGACGCGGACCGGGGTGCTCGTCGGTTCCGCAAGCCCTATGCCTGCGGCCTGACGGGCCATTCACACAACACCGCTTTCCGGCCGGTCGAACCGGCCGAGACGTCAGAGGTGTTGGACTGCTTCTTTTATTACCAGGCGAAGTGCGAGAATGCCTTGTTCGCCTCGGCCATGCGGTGCACGTTTTCACGCGTCTGCATGGCGGTGCCTTCGCCCTTATAGGCGGCCATCAGCTCGTCCGCCAATCTCGCCACGGTCGCCCTGCCCTTTCCGGCACGGACGGCTTCGCGAATCCAGCGGATCGCCAGCGAGAGCTGACGCTTGCTGTTGACCTGCATCGGAACCTGGTAGTTCGAGCCGCCCACCCGCTTGGAGCGGACCTCGATGATCGGCTTGACGTTGGTGATGGCCTTTTCGAAGACCTCGTTGGGCGGCACGTCCTTGATCTTCTTGGCGATCATATCCATCGCGCCGTAGAACACCTTCTGCGCGACGGCCTTTTTGCCGTCTTCCATGATGCAGTTGATGAACTTGCTGATGAGCTTGCTGCCATACACCGCGTCCGGCGCCAACTGCTTGGGGGAGGCTGTCCACTTCTTGAATGCCATGTTCTCTTCCCGATTCCCTTTCCAGGCCCGCCTACACGAAGGGCCCTGATTCAGGTGTCCTTGTTGACCTTACTTGGGGTCGAACCTATTTGGGTCTCTTGGTCCCGTATTTGCTGCGGCTCTTGGCGCGACGGGCGCCGAACTTCGCCTGGTCTTCCACGCCTGACGCGTCAAACGCACCGCGGATGATATGGTACCGCACGCCCGGAAGGTCGCGGACACGACCGCCGCGAACCAGCACGATGCTGTGCTCCTGAAGGTTGTGATCGATGCCTGGAATGTAGGCCGTCACTTCCTTGCCGTTGGTCAGGCGCACGCGAGCGACCTTGCGCAACGCGGAGTTGGGCTTCTTGGGCGTGACCGTCTTGACCAGAAGGCACACGCCGCGCCGCTGGGGGCTGCGATCCAGCGCCACGTTCTTCTTCTTGGCCGTCTGCTTCACTCGCGGGCGGCGAACCAGTTGATTGATCGTAGGCATCTCGTTCCTCGTAAGACCGTTTCGTTTTTGAACCCGTGAATCCGTCTGCTGTTCGGGGCCGCTATTGCTGTCCCGTCAACGCCTGCTGCACCGCGGCGGCGATCTGCGCGTCGGTGAGTTCTTCCTTCACCTCGCCGCCCAGGAAGTCGGGCAGTTCCACATTCCGTTTGACCTTCATTTCCATATACGGCTTGAAGCTCGTGCCGGCGGGAATCAGGTGCCCGAGAATCACGTTTTCCTTGAGTCCGCGAAGCTCGTCCACCTTGCCCGCCAGCGATGCTTCCGTGAACACCTTGGTGCTTTCCTGGAAGCTGGCGGCCGACAGGAAGCTTTCCGACTGGAGCGACGCCTTGGTGACGCCCAGCAGCAGCGTCTTGGCGGTTGCCGGACGAGGCTTGCGGGTCTTGGCCGGCTCGCCCCCGGTGGCTTCCACTTCCATATTCGCCTGCTCCACCGCTTCGCGAGAGACCACCTCGCCGACAACGAGCTTGGTGTCTCCCGGCTCAACAATTTTCAGCGAAGAAGCGAGTCGTTTATTTTCTTCAATGAAACGGAATTTGTCAACCACATCTCCGGGCAGGAGGCTCGAATCGCCCACGGAATCCACCTTCACCTTGCGAAGCATCTGGTTGAGGATGATTTCCATGTGCTTGTCGTTGATGTTCTGCCCCTGGCTGCGATAGACCGCCTGCACCTCGCCCAGCAGATACTGCTGGAGGGCTTCTTCGCCGCGGATGGCCAGGATGTTGTGCGGCACGAGCGGGCCCTCGGTCAGCGGATCGCCCGCTTCCACGTAGTCGCCCGTATGCACCAGCAGGTGCTGGTCGGTCGGAACGTGGTGCTCGCGTTCCATCCCCGACTCGCTCCGCACGATGATCGTCATCTTTCCACGGCGCTTGTCGGTCCGCAGTTCCACGCGGCCGGAAATCTCCGCCATCGCGGCGGGGTCTTTCGGCTTGCGGGCCTCGAACAGCTCGGTCACCCGCGGCAGGCCACCGGTAATGTCCTGCGTACCGGTCACTTCACGGGGCTGGCGGGCCAGCAGTTCGCCCGGCTGGACCGACTGTCCTTCCTCCACGTCGATGCGCGCCTTGGCGGGCAGATAGTGGAAGTCCAGGATCTTGCCTGCCTTGTCCTCGATGACGATTCGCGGGTGCTTCTCGCCCTTGTGCTCGATGACGACGTATCGTTTCTGGGCACGTTCCGCCTCGACGCGGACCGTTTCGCCTTCCTCTATGTCCTGGAACCGCACGATGCCGGCAGCTTCCGCCAGGATCGGCACGCGGTGCGGATCCCATCGCACGAGGCGCTGCCCGGGCTTGACTTTCGCACCTTCGGCCACCAGCACGATCGCGCCATAGGGAACCTTGTACTTTTCCAGTTCGCGGTTCTTCTCATCGACGATGACGATCTCGCCGTTGCGCTTCAGGGCGGTCAGGAACTTCGCTTTTCCGGTGTTGACCTCGACGACGTTCAAGTCGCGGTACTGGATCGTGCCCGTCGCCGTCGCAAGGATTTCCGACTCCACCACCGATCGCGTCGCCACGCCCCCGGTATGGAACGTCCGCATCGTCAACTGCGTGCCGGGCTCGCCGATCGACTGCGCGGCGATGATGCCCACGGCCATGCCTTCTTCCACCAGCTTCCCGGTGGACATGTCCACGCCGTAGCACTTCGCGCAGACGCCCAGGGGGCTTTCGCACGTCAAGGCGCTGCGGACGCGAATTGACTCCATGCCGAGGTCCTCGATTTTCCTGGCGGCCTCGGCCGTGATCATCGAATTTTCTTTGACGATCACTTCGTCGGTGATGGGATTGACAATATTCTCGCGGGCAGTTCGCCCGATGATCATGTCGCGCAGGGGCACGTCCACCTGCTCGCCCTTGTAGATGGCGCTCTTGGTGATGCCCTTGAGCGTGCCGCAGTCCAGCTCATTGACGATGACATTCTGCGCCACGTCGGCGAGCTTGCGGGTGAGGTAACCCGAGTCGGCGGTCTTGAGGGCGGTGTCGGCCAGACCCTTGCGCGCGCCGTGCGTGGAGCTGAAATATTCCAGCACCGTCAGGCCTTCGCGGAAGTTCGCCTTGATGGGCGTTTCGATGATCTCGCCGGAGGGCTTGGACATCAGGCCGCGCATGCCTGCCAGCTGGCGGATCTGGTCGATGTTTCCACGGGCGCCTGAATCGCTCATCAGCCAGACCGGGTTGAGGTAATTGGGATCCTTTTCGCGCCGGTCCGTCTTGAGGGTTTCCAGCATGCTCTTGGTGAGTTCTTCGCGGGCGTGAATCCAAACGTCCACGATCTGGTTGTAGCGCTCGCCGTCGGTGATCGCGTCGGACTGGAAGTCCTTCTCCACACGGTCCACGCGTTTCTGCGCGTCGTCCAGGATGCGTTCCTTCATCTCCGGAATCCGCAGATCGGTCACACCGAACGACAAGCCCGCCAGCGTCGAGTAGCGGAAGCCCAATTCCTTGATGCCGTCCAGGAGATCGAGAGTGGCCGCCTTTCCGAGCTTCTGGTAGCAGTCACTGATGACTCGCCCGGAGCCCTTGTTGCTCAGGGCGTAGTTGTAGTAGTTCATGCCGGCCGGCAACGAGTCGTTGAAGATCACTCGGCCCACCGTCGTGACGATGCGCCCCTTCTCGGCCACGTAGGTCCGATCCGCCTCGATGATGACCCGGTCGCACGGGACCCGCAGCAGGATCTTCGCGTGCATCCCGATCTGCCCGAGGTGGTACGCCATGATTGCCTCGTGGGCGTGGGCAAACAGCGGGTAGCTTCCACCATCGGAATTTTCCACCCGGCGCATTCCCCGTCCGACGAACTCCGCGCCGCGGTCGCTGGTGAGGTAGTAGATGCCCAGCACCATGTCCTGCGATGGCGACATGATCGGCGCGCCGTTGGCGGGCGAGAAGATGTTGTTGGTGGCCAGCATCAGCACGTGTGCTTCTGCCTGCGCCTCGACCGACAGCGGCAGGTGGACGGCCATCTGGTCGCCGTCGAAGTCCGCGTTGAACCCCTTGCAAACCAGCGGATGAACGCGGATCGCGTTGCCCTCGGTCAGCACGGGCTCGAACGCCTGGATGCCCATGCGGTGCAGCGTGGGGGCGCGGTTCAGGAGCACGGGATGCTGGTAGATCACCTCTTCCAGCACGTCCCAGATTTCCCGCTCGCGTCGCTCGAGCATCTTCTTGGCGCTTTTGATGGTGTCGGCCAGCCCGCGCTCCTTGAGTTTGCGGATGATGAAAGGCTGGAACAGCTCCAGGGCGATTTTTTTCGGCAGACCGCACTGGTGCAGGCGAAGCTCCGGACCCACGACGATCACCGAACGGCCGGAGTAGTCCACGCGCTTGCCCAGCAGGTTCTCGCGGAAGCGCCCCTGCTTGCCCTTGATCATGTCGGTCAGGGACTTCAGCGGACGGTTGGCGGTCCCCTGAACGGGCCGGCGGCAGCGCCCGTTGTCGAACAGCGCGTCCACCGCCTGCTGGAGCATCCGCTTCTCGTTGCGAATGATGACCTCGGGAGCGTTGAGGTCCATCAGCTTCTTGAGGCGGTTGTTGCGGTTGATGATGCGCCGGTAGAGATCGTTCAGGTCGCTGGTGGCGAAGTTTCCGCTCTCCAGCAGCACCAGCGGGCGCAGGTCCGGCGGGATCACCGGGATCACGTCCATCACCAGCCAGTCCGCGCGGTTGCCCGACAGGCGGATGCTCTCGACGAGCTTGAGGCGCTTGGTAAGGTCCTTGATCTTCTGCTTGGAGTTGGTCTTCTTGAGCTCCTCGCGGAGGTTCGTGGCCAACTCGTCCATGTTGATGTCGGTCAGAAGCTTCTTGATGGCTTCGGCGCCCATCTCCGCCTTGAAGTCATCGCGGTACTTCTCGTAGGCGGCGCGGAACTCCTCCTCGGTGAGCAACTGCTTGTACTTCAGCGGAGTCTGCCCGGCGTCGGTCACCACGTAGTCCTGGAAGAGAATGGTCTTCTCCAGGTCGGCGGTTTTCATGTCCAGCAGGTTGCCCAGGCGGCTGGGCAGGGCCTTGAAGAACCAGATGTGGACGATGGGGGCAGCCAGGTTGATGTGCCCCATGCGCTTGCGCCGGACACGCGAATGCGTCACCTTCACACCGCAACGGTCGCAAATGATTCCTTTATGTTTCGTGCCCTTGTATTTTCCGCACGCGCATTCCCAATCCCGCTCCGGACCGAAAATCCGCTCGCAAAACAGTCCGTCCTTCTCCGGGCGGTACGTCCGGTAGTTGATCGTCTCGGGCTTCTTGACCTCACCGAACGACCAGCTGCGAATGTCGTTCGGGCTGGCAAGCATGATCTTTACCGAGCCGTAATCGTTGATCCGATCGTATACGCTTTCAGCCATCGTCCGGTCTCCGCAAGTTGCGCAGAGGGTCAGTCTTCGTTCCTTCCGCCGTCCCGCGGGCGGCGGACACTTCGGTCCATGCTAGATAAGTTTCTTCTTCTCCAGCTGGATGTTCAGGCCGAGGCCCCGCAGCTCGTTGCACAGCACGTCGAAGCTGACCGGCGTGCCTGCCTCGAGGGTGTTGGTGCCCTTGACCATCGACTCGTAAATCTTTGTGCGCCCTTCCACGTCGTCGCTCTTGACGGTGAGAAGTTCCTGGAGGGTGTAGCTGGCGCCGTACGCCTCGAGGCCCCAGACTTCCATCTCTCCGAATCGCTGCCCGCCCGTTCGCGCCTTTCCGCCCAGAGGCTGCTGGGTAATCAGCGAGTACGGGCCCGTGGCACGGGCGTGTATCTTCTCGTCCACCAAGTGGTGGAGCTTGTTCATGTAGATGTAGCCGACGGTGATCTTCTGCTCGAAGGCCTGCCCCGTCCGCCCATCAAAGACGGTGATCTTTCCGTCCTCGGGCATCTCCGCCAGCAGTTCCCGCGTGTCGCCGGCTTTCTGGACCACCGCCATGTCCTCACGGCGGGTCCGCACGTGCTCATTGGCTTCACGAATCGCGCCCCAGATTTGCTCCTCCGCGGCGCCATCGAAGACAGGAGTGATGGCCTGGAATCCCAACACCGCCGCGGCCCACCCCAGGTGGGTCTCGAGAATCTGCCCGACGTTCATACGGCTGGGAACGCCCAACGGGTTGAGCACGATATCCACGGCCGTGCCGTCCGCCAAGAACGGCATGTCTTCGACGGGCAGTATCTTCGCAATGACGCCCTTGTTTCCGTGGCGCCCCGCCATCTTGTCGCCCACGCCCAGCTTGCGCTTGGTGGCGACCAACACCTTGACCATTTCCAGCACGCCGCTGGGCAGTTCGTCGCCTCGCTTCATGTGATCGAGCTTTCGGTTCATCTCCTTCTCGATCGCCTGGATTCGCGGCCAGTACTTCGCGTAGCTGGCTTCCGCCTGCTGCTTGGCGGCGGGCTTGGTGGTCTTGATCCACTTGGGATTGAAATTCTCGATCTGCTCGAGGATGACATCGTCGATGTCGCTCTGCCCGACCTTCTGGCGGGTGGAGGGGTCCACCATCGGCGTCCCGATGACCTCGTTGATCTCGTCGGCAAGGCGACGAAAGACGGCGATGCGTCGCTTGTTCATGCCATCGCGATAAGCATCCATCTCTCGCTTGAGCTGTTTCTTCTGCTCGTCGGTCATGTGCATCCGACGGCTGAATCGCTTGGCACCAATGACTACGCCTTCTTCGCCAGCGGGCAGTTCGAGGCTGTCGTTCTTGACGTCTTCGCCCGCGCGACCGAAGATCGCGTGGAGGAGTTTTTCCTCCGGCGACAGCTCGCTCTTGGACTTCGGGGCGACCTTTCCGACCATGATGTCGCCGGAGCCCACGGTCGTGCCGATCCGCACGATGCCGTTCTCGTCCAGGTTTCGCAGCGCCTTCTCGGAAACGTTCGGGATGTCGCGGGTGAACTCCTCGCGCCCGAGCTTGGTCTCCCGGATTTCGACCTCGTATTCCTCCAGGTGGATCGAGGTGAAGGCGTCAGTCTTCAGGAGGTTCTCGGAGATGAGGATGGCGTCCTCGAAGTTGTACCCGTCGAACGGCATGAAGGCGACCAACACGTTCTTGCCCAGCGCGAGTTCTCCATTTTTGCAGGCGGAACCGTCGGCGATGATCTGCCCCTTCTTGACGCGCTGCCCTTCGCGAACGACGGGTTTCTGATTGCAGCAGGCCCGCTCGTTGAGCTTTCCGAACTTCCGCAGCTCGTACTCGTCGGCATTGTCGATGACGATACGCTTGGCGTCCACGAAGGTAACGGTGCCGGCTTTTTCCGCCTTGACGACCATCCCCGAGTTTTCGACGACCGCCCGCTCGACGCCTGTGGCGACGATCGGAGGCTCGGTGCGAACGAGCGGTACGGCCTGACGCTGCATGTTGGAGCCCATCAGGGCGCGGTTTGCGTCGTCATGCTCGAGGAACGGGATCAGTGCCGCCGAGACGCCCACCGTCTGCTTGGGTGAAATGTCGACGAATTCGACCTCGGCGGGCTCCACCAGCGACACCTCGCCCTTGGCCCGCGCCAAAACGCGCTCCTCGGGCAGTTGGGCCTTGCCCGTCCGCTCGTTGACCTTCAACGCGTCGCACGGGGCGAGAATGCCTTCCATCTCCTCGTCGGCGCGGAGCTGGCGAATTTCCTCGGTCGCTTTGCCTTTTTCAACCTTTCGGTACGGTGTCGTCAGGAAACCGTACTCGTCCACCCCGCCGTAGATGCTCAGCGAGGTAATCAGACCGATGTTGTTGCCTTCCGGAGTCTCGATGGGGCACACGCGCCCGTAGTGGCTGATGTGCACGTCGCGCACCTCGAACCCCGCGCGCTTGCGGTTCAGGCCGCCCGGTCCCAGGGCGCTGAGGCGCCGTTCATGCGTCAGCTGGCTCAGCGGATTCTGCTGGTCCACCACCTGGCTCAGCTCGCTGCGCCCGAAGAAGAAGTCGATACTCGACGAGATGCTCTTGGAGTTCACCAACTCGGCGACCTTCGCCAGCTCGTTCAGGTCCTTCAGGCTCATGCGCTCCTGCACGGTGCGCCGAAGCTTCAAGAATCCCTTGCGAAGCTCCTCCGACGCCAGTTCGTCGATCGTGCGCAGGCGCCGATTGCCCAGGTGGTCGATGTCGTCCACGACGCCCTGCCCGTCCCGCAGGCGAAGCACGTATTTCAGCGTGTTGACGAAGTCCTCTACCCGCAACGTCATCACCGTCTCGGGCACGTCCTGGTGGAACTTCCGGTTTACGCGGAAGCGCCCCACCTTGCCTAGGCGATAGCGGTTCTCGTCGTAGAACTTTTCCTTGAAGAGCGTTCGGGCCTTTTCCAGCTGCGGGGGGTTCCCGGGACGCAGACGCATGTAAATCCGCAGCAAGGCGTTCTCGTGGCTGTCGGAGGCGTCCTCGGACAGCGTGTTGAGAATCAGCGGATCGGGAATCTTGTCGATGACCTCGACCTTTTTGGCGCTGGAGGAGACGATCTTCGTCAGCGCCTCGCCGATCTGCCCGCCGGAGGGGACGAGCTCTTCGCCGCTGTCGGGATCCACGAACGCCTCGACCAGGTACATCTGCGGGCGGAGTTGGTCGACGGGGAGCGTCCGCGTTTCGTAAAACTCGCGGATGATCGCCGCGTTGGTGCCGTACTTCTCATCCATCGAGCGGAGGAACATCGTCGCGGGGATCTTGCTCGACTGATCGATCCGCATCGTGAACGAGTCCTTCTTGGTCACGCTCAGTTCGATCCAGCTTCCCCGCTCGGGGATGATGCGCGCGCCGTGCAGCGGGCGGTCGGACTCCTGCATCTCGACGGTGAAATCCACCCCCGGGCTGCGGTGGAGCTGCGAGACAATCACGCGCTCGGCGCCGTTGATGATAAACTCCCCGCCGCCGATCATGATCGGGATTTCGCCGAGGTAGATGCCTTCTTCCAGGACGTCCTTGGAGTCCTTGCGGACGAGACGGCAGTTGACCTTCAGCGGCATGCCGTAGGTCAGGCGCAAGTCAAAGCATTCCTGGATGTTGTAGCGAGGCTCGCCCAATTCGTAGGAAACGTACTCCAGCGAGACGTTCCCGTCGTAGCTGACAATGGGGAAAATCTCCCGCAGCAGACCTTCCAAGCCGTCGTTCTTCCGCTTCTCCAGCGAGACGTCCGCCTGGAGGAAGCGATCGTATCCGGCGCGCTGGATTTCCATGAGATTGGGCACGGGCATCGCGTCGCCCACTCGGGAGAAATCTCTCACCCTGTCCATTCGCAGCATGGGACTATCCCTTATTCTGAACCGTCAACTCGCGGGTGAACGTTCGAAAACAATCGCACGTCACATCAACGGCAATGACCGGCGAAGGCGAGGCCCCGCCGCTCCCTTTCGGGGCGTCGGGACCCCACCTTCCACCGGCTGATTGATCCTGTTCCTGCAATGCTGGGCAGTTCCCGGCCTTACTTGATCTCGACCGTGCCGCCGGCCTCTTCCAGTTGCTTCTTGGCGTCCTCGGCATCTTCCTTCGAAACGCCTTCCTTGACCGCCTTGGGGGCGCCTTCGACCAGGTCCTTGGCTTCCTTGAGCCCAAGGTTGGTCAGGGCACGCACGACCTTGATGACCTGAATCTTCTTGTCCCCTGCGCCTTTGAGGATCACGTCGAAGCTGGTCTTTTCCTCGGCGGCGGCTTCGCCCGCGCCGGCGGCAGGACCGGCCATCATCACCGCGCCACCCGCGGCGGGCTCGATCCCGTATGCCTGCTTCAGGTAGTCCTTCAGGTCCACCGCTTCCTTCAGCGTCAGGCCCGACAGCTCGTCGCCGAGCTTCTTGATCTTGTCCGAAAATTCCTTCGTCTCAACCGCAGCAGCTTCTTCCGACATTGTAGTGCTCCACACTCTTGACGTTTACCGGCCTGATAGGCGGCGCCCCGCTGGCGCCATTTCATCCCGAGCAGTCGGGTACCAATCCCGCAGCCGGAGTTGACTCTTCGTTACGCAGCCGCCTCTTCCTTCGCGGCGTCGCCCTGCTTTTTCTCGAGGGTCTTGAGGATCGAGGCGATCTGTCCGCCCGGTCCGATCAGGCAGCCGGCAAGGTTCGCACCCGCCGACAGCACACAACCGACGACCTGGGCAATGGCTTCCTCTCGCGTGGGGAACTTGCTGAGTTCCTCGATGCGCTCGGCGCCGAACACGTCGCCCTCCAGCAGGGCCGACTTGACCTCAAGGTTCGGCACGTCCTTCTTGATGTCCAGCAATTCGCGGACGACGGTAATTACGCTGTCGGCGCCGTAGGCGACGGCGCAGGGACCATCGAGCATCTCGCTGGCAACATCGAGGCCGACCGCCTTGAACGCCTGGCGGGCCAGCGAGTTCTTCACGACCGTCATCTCGATGTTCTTGGCGTGCAGGCGTCCGCGGATCTTGTGGTTGGTCACCGCATCGACACCCGTGAACCCCACCACCGCCAGCTGCTTGACGCCGTCGAAGCGGCTGACCAATTCCTTGCGGACCAGTTCTTTAATGGGCTTGCTCATGTCAGAACCTCATTCTTGCTTACTGCACGTCCAGCAGGACGGCGGGGGTCATGGTGGCTACCAGGCACGCCTTCTTGATGTAGGCGCCCTTGGTCGTCGCGGGGCGGATTTTCCGCACGTGGGCGAGCATCGCCTCGACGTTCTCGGCGAGTTTCTTCGCGTCGAAGCTCATCTTGCCCACCGGCACGTGAAGGTTTCCGCCATCGTCATTCCGGTATTCGACCTTGCCCGCGGCATACTCGCGCACTGCCTTGGGAATGTCGGTCACGACCGTGCCCGCCTTGGGCGAAGGCATCTTGCCCTGCGGACCCAGCACGCGCCCCAGTTTCGAGACGATCTTCATCATCTGCGGCGTGGCGATCGCCACGTCAAAGTCGGTCCACCCGTCGTTGATCTTCTTGACCAGATCATCGGCCCCCACCTCGACGGCGCCGGCTTCCTTCGCCTTGGCTGCGTCTTCCCCCTCACAGAACGCTACGACCTTTCGGCTCCTGCCGATGCCATGAGGTAGAGAAATCGAGCCTCGCAACGCCTGGTCGGCCTGGCGGGGATCGATCCCCAAGTGCAGAACCAGTTCTACCGTCTGGTCGAACTTGGTTTCCTTAAACGCCTTGAGAGCGGCCACCGCTTCGCTCAGCGAAACCTTGGTCTTGGGAACCTTCTGGAGGTTCTCCTGATGCCGCTTACACAATTTCATCGCCTGCTCCTTGTCGTCCGTCGGGACTCCCACTGTTCTTCGCCCGTGGTCAGGCGCCGGCTACGAATCGCCGGATTACTTTTCCACCGTGATGCCCATGCTGCGGGCCGTGCCTTCAATGATCTTTCTCGCCTGATCGAGGTCGAAGGCATTGAGGTCGGCCTTTTTCCGCTCGGCGATTTGGCGAACCTGCTCCGCCGTCACCTTTCCGACCTTTTCCTTGTTGGGCACGCCGGAGCCCTTGGCGATCTGTGCGGCTTCCTTCAGCAGCGCCGCAGCCGGCGGAGACTTGCAGACGAACTCGAACGTCCGGTCTCCGTAGACATAGATCTCCACGGGGATGGGCATGCCGTTGAAATCGCGGGTTCGCTCGTTGAACTGTGAAACGAACTGCCCGATGTTGACATTGTGCTGTCCCAGGGCCGGTCCGATCGGCGGTGCGGGGGTTGCCTGCCCGCCCGGGGCCTGGAGCTTGATCTTCGCTACGACTTCTTTTGCCATGTCTCTGACACCTTGTTCCCGCCGGACGACAGCGCCGGACGACGGGACGCCGAAAAGAGTGATTCGCGGAAACGCCTCAAGGCGTCCGCCCGGCAATCCGGGCGTCGCCGGGCGCCCTTATGCCTTCTCCACCTGCCAGTATTCCAATTCCACCGGGGTTGCCCGGCCGAAAATCGTCACGATCACCCGGATCAATCCCTTGTCCGGCAGGACCTCGTCCACCGCGCCCTCGAAGTTCTCGAAGGCACCCTCCTTGATTTTGACCTGCTCGCCCTTGCTGAACTCGACCGAAACCGGGGCGCCTTCCTGCGCCTTTTCCACCTGCATGAGCATCTTGTCGACGTCGGGCTGACGCATCGGCGTCGGTTTGCCCGCCGACGAGATAAAATCACCCACGCCGGTTGTTTCCTTGATCAGGAACCACGCCTGCTCGCCAATGGAACCGTCTTCCTCCGGGTCCATCTCGATAAAGACATACCCGGGATACATCTTGCGCTCGACGAATTTCTTGTCGCTCCGCCCGCGGGGGCTGGGACGACGCTCGGTCGGAACCAGGATGCGACCGATCCGATCCTGGAGCCCTTCGATCTTCACCTTTCGCTCCAGGGCTTCGCGCACCTGGTCCTCTTTATTCGAGGCAACTCGCAGGACGTACCATTGTCGGGCCATTGGGGGTCGCTTCCGTCTGTCGCCTGGACCGGGGTCAGAAACCCTTCGGCCAGAGTCCGATTACCGTGCCGAGCACCTTGAAGACGATGTCCACGCCGAACAGGATGACGGCCATGATGAACGTCGTCACGATGACCACCTTGGTCGACCCGACGATTTCCTTTCGAGAGGACCAGGAGACCTTTTTCATTTCGCCCTCGGTGGCGATGAGAAAGTCAGCCGACTTCGGGCGGTTGACCAGCCAGAACATCAGGGCGCCCAGGGCGGCCAGCGCCACCACGGGGATTCCGTACCGCAGGTACGTCCCCACGAGGGGCGCAAGGTTGTCGCTGAGGATCACCGCGCCGATCAGGCCCACGACCATCACGCCGAGGAAGGTGAGGATCCGGGTATACTTACCCTGACCCTTCTTGTAGATCTCGAACTTCGGCACCGTGTGCGTTCCTTTCGTCTCCCGCCGGAACTTCCGCTGCGGCGGGACCAGCCTCGGCGGCGTTCCCTTCGGCATCAAACACGGCAGGGAGGACTTGAACCCCCAACCTGCGGTTTTGGAGACCGCTGCTCTGCCAGTTGAGCTACTGCCGTGTTGGGGCGCTGCTATTTCCTCTTGAGCTTGTGCTCAACGTGCTTGCGGTCCCGCGGGCAGTACTTCTTCAGCGCCAGCTTCGGCACGCCGCCTTGCACCTTGACGTTCGTGCGGTAATTCAGCTCCCCGCACTCGGAGCACTGCATCCAGACGTATTCGCGGGCCTTGCTCTTGGCCATGACTGCATCCTGTTCGTTTGCACCGAAGGGGCGCCCGCGTCATCCGTCTTCCGGATGCCCGCGGGCGCACGCCTTCTGTTGGAAAACTACTCGAGAATCTTGGTCACCACGCCGGCGCCGACGGTCCTGCCGCCTTCGCGAATGGCGAACCGCAGACCTTCTTCCATGGCGATCTTCGTGTTCAGCAACTCGACTTCCATGGTAACGTTGTCGCCGGGCATGCACATCTCGGCCCCGCCGAGCAGCTTGATCGTGCCGGTGACGTCGGTCGTGCGGAAGTAGAACTGCGGACGGTATCCGGTGAAGAACGGTCCGTGCCGGCCGCCTTCTTCCTTCGTCAGCACGTACACTTCGCCCTCAAACTTATGGTGCGGAGTGATGCTGCCCGGGGCGGCGAGCACCTGCCCGCGCTCGAGATCCTGCTTCTCGATGCCGCGGAGCAGGCAGCCGACGTTGTCGCCCGCCTGACCGCTGTCGAGGGTCTTGTTAAACATCTCGACGCCCGTGACGGTCGTCTCGCGCGTCTCGCCCAGACCGACGATCTGGATCTTGTCGCCCACCTTCACCTTGCCGCGCTCGATACGCCCAGTACCGACGGTGCCGCGTCCCTTGATCGAGAAGACGTCCTCGACGGGCATCAGGAACGGCTTGTCCACCTCGCGAACCGGCTCAGGAATGAAGTTGTCCAGGGCTTCCATCAACTCGCCGATGCACTTGCTGCCATCGCCGTTAGGATCGGCAATCGCCGCGGTAGCCGATCCCTTGATGACCGGGGCGTTGTCCCCGTCGAACTCGTACTTGCTCAGCAGTTCGCGGACTTCCATTTCCACCAGTTCGAGCAGTTCCGGATCGTCCACGAGGTCGCACTTGTTCAGGAAGACCACCAGGGCGGGGACGTTCACCTGGCGAGCAAGGAGCACATGCTCGCGCGTCTGGGGCATCGGGCCGTCGGCAGCCGACACCACCAGGATCGCCCCGTCCATCTGGGCGGCGCCGGTGATCATATTCTTAACGTAGTCGGCGTGACCCGGGCAGTCCACGTGGGCATAGTGGCGTTTCTCCGACTCATACTCGACGTGCGCGGTGGCGATCGTCAAAATTTTCGTCGGGTCGCGGCGGCCCTGGGATTCGGACGCCTTGGCGATTTCGTCATACGTCTTCGCCTTGGCCAGTCCCTTCGCCTGCTGCACGAACATGATCGCCGAAGTCAGCGTTGTCTTTCCGTGATCCACGTGACCGATCGTGCCAACGTTCACGTGCGGCTTGGTCCTTTGGAATACGTCCTTGGCCATTCTTCATGCTCCTCTTGCGTTGCCTGGTGATCCGTTCCTGAGTTCGTTCGCCTACGCTGTTTTCCACTCGCCCTGCGTCGCGGTCGGCCCCGAAGGAACATCACGCATCCGCGCCACACGGGCAGATTTCACTTCTCTCCGCGCACTATCCTGCTCTGCGCGCGAAAACTTCCACGCTCACTGCTGCTGCCCAGCTCAAGCTGCTGATGGGGGTTGAACCCATGACCTCGTCCTTACCAAGGACGCGCTCTACCACTGAGCTACAGCAGCGCGATTCCTCACGGCATCGAATCGGCCGCAAAGTGTGCGCCAGTCTGTGGGTACAATTCGACCACTTGCCGCAAAGTAGATCGTTTATCATACAAACCCCGAAAACCGTGTCAAAGCCTTTTTTTGGCGCGTGGCGAAGTTTTTTTCCGCCTGTGGGCGAAATCCCGACTGCCTCTCCTCCCGGATCCATTCCGTTCGGATTCTCTCCCGATCATTCGACCGTGACGCTCTTGGCCAGGTTGCGGGGTTTGTCCACATTGCACCCGCGAGCCACTGCCGCATGATACGCCAGGAGTTGAAGTGGAACCACCGCCAAGATCGGCTGGAGTGGCGCCGGGCAGTCCGGAATATAGATGACGTGATCCGAATACTTTCGGATGTTCTCATCGCCCTCGGTCGCCACGGCAATCACCCGTCCTTTGCGGGCGCGGACTTCCTCGATGTTCGAGATGATTTTGTCGTAAGTGCCGCAGCGAGGGGCAATAAACACCACGGGCATCCCGTCGTGAATCAGGGCGATCGGGCCGTGTTTCATCTCCGCTGCCGGAAGACCTTCGGCGTGGATGTAACTGATTTCCTTGAGCTTCAGGGCCCCTTCCAGCGCCACCGGATAGTTGTACCCACGTCCCAGAAACAGCCAGTTGTCACGTTCGACGTGTTCTTTCACGATCTGCTGGATATAGTCCGACTGCGCCGTCACGCGCGAAATCTGGTCCGGGATGGCTTGGAGCGCCTTGAGGTAGCGGTCCATGGTCACCTGCGACATGTGCTTCCGTCGCCCAAGCATCAGCGCCATGAGCGTCTCGACGATCAACTGGCAGGTGAACGCCTTGGTGCTGGCGACGCCGATTTCGGGCCCGGCGTGCAGGTAGACGCCCGCGTCGGTTTCCCGGGCGATCGTCGAGCCCACTACGTTGACGATGCCCAGCGTCAGGGCACCTTTCTCCTTCGCCTCGCGCAGGGCTGCCAGCGTGTCGGCCGTCTCGCCCGACTGGCTGATGGCGATCACAACCGTTCCGTCCTCGATGATCGGGTTGCGATAGCGGAACTCGCTGGCGTATTCAACCTCGGTGGGGATGTGGGCAAGGTCCTCAAACAGGTAATCGCCCACCAGCCCGGCGTGCCAGGCCGTTCCGCAGGCGGTCAGGATGACCCGCCGCGTCTTGACCAGGTCGCGATAGACGTTTCCCAGCCCGCCCAACTGCACCCGCATTTCGCGGAGATCCAGGCGTCCGCCCAGGCACATGCGGATGGCTTCGGGCTGCTCCATGATTTCCTTGAGCATGAAGTGCTCGTACCCGCCCTTGGCGATCTGCTCCAGCGACCACTCGACCTGGGAGATCTCCTTGGTCACCGGCACGTTGTCGATCGTCATCGTCCGCATGCCGTCACGGCAGATGACGGCCATCTCGTTGTCGTTCAGATACACCACGTTGGCCGTGTGTTCGATAATCGCCGAGGCGTCCGACGCCACCACATATTCGTCCTTGCCAACACCGATAATCAGGGGGCTGCCCTTGCGGGCGACGACGATCTTGTCCGGCTCGTCCTGGCAGACCACCGCGATGCCATAGGTTCCAGTGACTTCCTGCAAGGCGGCCTGGACGGCCTCTTCCAGCGTTTCGCATCCGTCGTGGTAGAACTCGCCGATCAGTTGAACAAGCACCTCCGTGTCGGTATCGCTGTGGAAGGTGTGCCCCTTGCCCTGAAGAAACTGCTTGAGGGCGGCGTAGTTCTCGATGATGCCGTTATGAACCAGCGCGATGGTTCCCGAATCGTCGGTGTGGGGATGGGCGTTGGCCTGGTTCGGCGCGCCATGGGTTGCCCAACGGGTATGGGCAATTCCTACGGTACCCGCTTCGACGTCCCGGTTTCCGCCGGCAAGCTCTTCGACAGCCGCCACGCGTCCCGCATCCTTGACAATCGTAATCCGTCCGTTGTGGCAGACACACACGCCGGCTGAATCGTATCCCCGGTACTCCAGGCGCTTGAGTCCTTCAAACAGTACGCCCTTGGCCTTTTTGGCACCGACATATCCGACAATTCCACACATCCTCGATCTCCTTCGCGTCAGCCACGGGGGAATGCAGGAAACCCTGCATTATGTCATTATCGGTCGTTTTTTTCACGCCAAAAAGTCGTTGCAAAGATTCTCTCACACCCCAGCCGGACAATCCCAGTCGCCCAGACCCGTGAAGGTGCCATCCCCCCTCTTTCCGGATCGATCCCGCTGGAATCCGAAAACGACACCACCCCAAAAGGCCGGAGATTACCTTGACAGGGGCAGGGAATCCTGCATAATGTCCCGCTTCACGAATTGGCAAGGAGACGCAACGTGTATGCAGTGATCGAAGATAGCGGCCAGCAGTTCCGGGTTTCCGAGGGCGACGTGATCGATGTGGACCTGCGCGAGCTGGCCGAGAACGCCAAGGAACTGGAGTTCGGCCGAGTGCTGCTGGTCAGTGGCGACGGCAACGTAAAGGTGGGCACCCCGCTGGTCGATGGCGCGAAGGTTCTTGCCGAGATCGTCAACGCCGAAGCCAAAGGCGAGAAGGTGGAGATCGTCCGCTTTCGCCGCCGCAAGAGTTCCCGACGGCACACGGGGCATCGTCAGAAATACATCCAGGTGCGCGTGACGAAGATCGTCGCGTAGCGCAAGCGGTAAAAAAAAGAAGCGAGGCGACCCATCGGGACGCCTCGCTTCTTTTTGTCTCCTCGCAGGTTCAGGGGTTCTTAATCAATACCGTCACCGGCGCCGACCAGACATACATCCCGCCAGAGGGTTGGTAACGGGCCACGACGGTCACCTTGTCGCCGCGCGGTACGGTGTCGCCCCACGGCAGGACAAATCGGTACCGCCAGCCAAGTCGGTCCTTGGCAAGATAGGCCGGAAGTTCCGTCCCCCCGAATCGCCACGTGTGCAGCGGTGGTTGATTCTGTGCCGTCGAAAGCGTCACCACGCCGTCGAACAACAGCAGTTCGAGCGCGCCGCTGACCTGCACCGGTTCGGGGCGCGACGCCTGGAAGAAATACAACGCGTTGACGCGCACGCCGTCGGGACCCGGGGCGGCATCCAGAAAGACCGGCGTATTGGACACAAACATGGTGAGCTGATCCACCGGCCCGACGGGCTGGCTGCCCGGCTCGCAAGCACCGCTGACTGCCCCTGCCAGCAAAATGATGACCCAAGCGGCACGCCTCACCGGTCCGCCTCCTTCGGCGCGGTCGTCGTAGACAAGTCGGGATTCGTCTCCGTCTCCGACAGCGACCGCAACGGCACGACCTCCACCGGCGGAGGCTCTGCCGACTGCGGAGTGGGAACCAGTTCTTCCCAGTTCCACCGGTCTTCATTCATCTGGGACGAACGGGCCCGAATCAGGTCAATCAGGTCGTTCCGCATGCCCTCCCGCACTTCCGCCTGCTGGGCGTTCAGGCGGCGCAATTGCTTGACCGCCTCGGCGTCAGCCTGGGGAATCGTTCGCAATACACGCGGGGTTAGGATCACCAGCAACTCGGTGCGTTCCTTGATGACTTTGGTGCTCTTGAACAGGTTGCCCACCAGGGGAATGTCGCCCAGCACGGGCACCTTGCTTTCGCGGTTTTCGTCCCGGGTGGTGATCAGTCCGCCCAGCACCACCGTGTGCCCGTCCTGGACGGTGATGGTCGTTTCCGCCTTGCGCTCATTGACGATGATCGCCTTGACCCCCTCGGAAATGTCCACGCTGGACGTGCTCAGCGAGCTGATTTGCGGAGCCACTTCCAGGCGGACGAACCCGTCGGGATTGATCCGCGGGGTGACGTCCAGAATGATGCCCACCGGCTCATACTGGATCGTGTTGAGGGTGGTACCGCTTTCGGTCACGCGGCTGTTGGTGATAAAGGGCACTCGCTGACCGACGTTGATCGTCGCCTTTTGGTTGTCCGAAGCGAGAATTTGAGGCCGGGAGAGGACTTCCAGTTTGCCCTGGCTCTGGAGGGCACGCAGGAAGAAGTTCAGGTCCCCGCCGGTCACGGAAATGCCCAAGCCGCTGTCGCTCTTGGCGATGGCGGCCGCCACCGAGAAATTGGTGTGTGTTTGGACGGTGCTGTTCTCGACCTTCTTTTCCAACGTCCATTCGAAGCCCAGATCGGTGGTGTCATCGAGGGTGATTTCCGCCAGAAGCACCTGCACGAGCACCTGCGGCGGGGGCTGATCCAGCTCCTTGATCATCTCCTCGATCGTCTGGAAATATCGCGGGCTGGCGGAAAGCAGGAGCGTGTTGGTGTTCTGCGTCTGCCCCTCGGTGCCCACCGAGACGACGGCCACTTCTCGCTCCAGCAGGCGCTGCGCCGCGCCGACCGCCTGCGCACCCAATGTGCTGACGATCCGCTGGCGTTCCTGGTCCAGGAAGGCCCGCAGCGCCTTCTCGATGTCCGTCGCCAAGGCGTTGCGCAGGCGGTAGATTTTCGTCACCCGTTCCTGGGCGGGGCTGGAGTCCAGTTCCTCGATGATCTTCGCCGCCAACTGCACGTACTGCCTCGTCCCACCGACCAGCAGGCTGTTCGTGCGTGAATCCACTGTGATGTTCAGGGCTTCCTGCTCGGCCGAACCGACGGTGGCGGAGGCTTCCGTGGTCGCGCCGTCTGCCGGCTGGGTTGTCGCCGAAGCGAGTGTGTAGTTCACCGCCTTGACCGTCTTGCCCCCGGCGGCGCCTTGTGCGCTCTGCCTGAACATCGCGCGGAGCACGTCGGCCATCTGTGTGGCGTCGGCGTTGGTCAGCGTGAAGACGCGAATTTCCGCCGTTCGCGGGCTGGTCATGTCCAGCGACTGGATCATGCTCGCCAGCAGCGGCATGCTGGATCGCGGAGCCGACACCACCAGGGAGTTCGTCCGCGGGTCGGGCGTGATGAGCACCCCTTCCTGCAACGCGCTGGTCACCAGTTCCTTTCCGTCGGGCGATGTGGCGACGAACCGAAGCCACGTCTGAAGGTTCTGGCTCCGGGCGGTCATTGCCTTGGGCTTGTTGGTCAGGGCGTCGGTGAGAATCTGCCCCAGTTCCGTCGCGTCGGCGTTGCCAAGCGTGAAGACGCGTATCTCGGTGACGTGCGTGACCTTTTCCGTATCAAACTGCGCCACCAGTTCGGCAATCCGCTCCAGGTCCGTCCTGCCGGCGGAGACCACGATCGCGTTGATCCGCTCGTCCACACCGATGGACACGCCGGCTTCGCCCGCCTGACCCTTGAACAGCTCTTTCAGGGTGTTGGCCACCTGGGTGGCGTCGGCCTTTTCGAGCAGGAAGACACGCTGGGCCCGGCCAGCCTTGTCCTCCGCAACATCCATCCGCGCGAGGATCGACTCGACCAACTTCATGTCCTCCGGGCTGGCGCCGACCACCAGCGTGTTGCTGCGGGTATCGGCAAGGATCGTCACGGGATCCTTGGTCTGCCCGCGCGTGACGCGCTGGTCGAAGAGCTTCTGGAGCATCGGCTGGAGGCTGCCCGCCGTCGCATGCACCAGTTTGAAGAGACGGAACTCGTTGAGCCCCATGGCTTCGGCGGCGTCGAGTTTTTCGATCATGGCCTCGACCGCGGCAAAGTTCTCTTTTCCGCCCGCGACCAGCAGCGTGTTGGTTCGCGCGTCGGCGACAACGACCAGCGGGACGATCCGCACCGTGTTGTTGACCGCCAACTCCGCCTGGCGCTTCTCATTGAAGAACTGCTGGAGCATCGGTCCCAGGCGCGTGGCATCGGCATGGCGAAGCGGGTAGATCCGCAGGTCGCCCAGCAGCGGCGCGACGTCCGCGTCCATCCGTCGGACGATCTCGTCGATGATCGCCAGGTTCTCCTTGCTCGCCGAGACGATCAGCACGTTGGTCCGCATGTCGGAGGCGATGGCGACCTTCTCTCGGGCGGTCAGCGCGGCGTTGGCAGCCACCGCGGCGCCCGGCTTGTACAGCCCATTGGCCAGCAGTGACTGGAGCATGCTCGCCACCCGTCCCGCGTCGGCGTAATTCAGGCCATACATCTTCACCAGCCCGCTTTCCAGGGGCGGTTCGATGTCCACCTTCTCCAGCAGCCCGGCGATCAGCGTAAGATTTTCCTTGCTGGCCGAAACGATCAGCGCGTTGCTCAGCGCGTCGGTCGCCACGTCCACGCGATCCTGCGGCGATGGTTTCGCTCCCGTGGCGGTCATGCTCGCGAGGCGTGCGGTGAAGATCTGCTGGATCGTCGGGCCTACCACGCCCGCGTCGTTGTGCTTCAGGGGAATCACCACCAGTTGCACCGCCGGGTCGGTCAGCTTGACGTCCAGTTTCTCCAACAACCCGCGGAGCACCTTGCTGTCGTCGGCGTTGGCGGCCACCAGCAGCGCGTTGATCCGCAGGTCGGGCAGGATGATGGGCTTCTGGCGGCGCAGTTCCGGCGTTCGGGCGGCCTGGTAACGCTGGTCAAACAATCCTGCCAGCGTCGTCGCCAGCGTTCCGGCATTGGCCTCAGTCAGGGGGATCAACTGCACCTGTCCGCCGAGGGCCGCCTCGGCCACGTCGAGTTTCGAGGCCAGCTCCTCAACCAGTTGGAAACTCTCCGGCGATCCGCCGACGATCAGGCTGTTGCTGCGCTCGTCGGCAAGCAGGATCACCCGCAACGCCTCCGCGTCGCGAGCGCCCAGCGACTGCTGGCGCTGCACCCGCGCGTCCATCATCTTCTGGAGCACCGTTGCCAGGACCGCCGCATCGGTGTTCTTCAGCGGCACCAGACGGATGTCGCGCAGTTCGATGGGCGTCTTGCTGTCCAGGTTCTTCAGAAGCGCCTCCAGCAGCAGGAAGGTCTTCTCGCTGGCGGAAACCACCAGCGCGTTCGTCCGCGTGTCCACAGCCACCGTGGGCTTGTCCTCGTCGCGCACCAGTTTGGCGTTGGGGCCGGCGTAGAGGGACTGGAGCACCTGGGAAATCCGTGTGGCGTCAGCGTTCTCCAGCGGATAGATGCGCACCGTGTTCAGTGAGCCCGCGCCGGGAATGTCCATCGTGGTGATCACGTCGACGATCAGTGGCATGATGTCGCTACGGGCGGCAATCAACAGGATATTCGTGTCGGCGTCAGCCTGGATGGTCAGTGCCTCGCGTGCCCGCGGCAACTCGGACAGGAGTTCCTTCTTTCGGCCTATGCGGAGGCGCGTCACCTGGGCGCGGAGTCCGTTGGCTCCCGGCTGGGCGGCGCCCTCGGCGAACACCGCCCGGAGGATCGGCGCCATTCTGTCGGCGGCTGCATTCTTCAACTTGAACGCCCGCACGTCCGTCACGAACTGCCCTTCTTGGCGGTCCAGGTCCTTGACGATCAGTTCCGCCAGCGCCAGCGACTCCTCCAGTCCACTCAGCACGACCGTGTTGGTCCGCGGATCGGCCGAAACATTCAGCACGTTGACCAAGGCTTTTCCGCTCGAGCTGACAGGCTCCGCCTTGCCGGCAACCGACGTGCCGGGCTTGCCCGCGAGCTGGCGTCCCTGGGTGAAGATCTCCCGCAGTACCTGGGCAACGGACGTCGCATCGGCGTTGGACAGATGCAGCATGCGCACCTTCACACCCTCGGAAATCGGGACGGTGTCCAGCACTTCGACGATGGCGGCCATCGCCTTGAGGTTGTCCGGCGTGGAGGTCACGATCAAGGCGTTGGAACCTTGCGGTTTCGCGGAATCCGCCTGGATCTTGATGGGCTTGGTCAAGTCCAGTTCGGGAATCCGATCCTGGAGCACGCTACGGACATTCAGCAACCGCACCTGCTCCTGTAGGGCCTTGGCTTCGGGCGTCACCTGGTTGCCCTCGCTGGGGCGGAGCATCTCGGTAAGCACGGAAGCCAATTGGGCCGCGTCGGCTTTCTTCAGCGGAAGAATGAGAACCTCGGCCTTTTCATAAGCGGGCGCCTTGTCCAGGACGGCAATGACCTTCGCCACCTCGTCGAACACCGCGCCGCGGGCAGTGACGATGAGCGACCGAGTGCGCTCATCGGCCTGCACGTCGATCGACTCGCCCGGGCGTGCCCGCGTGACCTGCTGGAGCATCTGCCGCAGCGCGGGGAGAATCTTCGTCGGCTGGGCGTGTGTCAGTGGATAGATGCGGAACTCCACCTGCGCGGCGACCTCTTTGCGATCCAGTTGCTCGATGAGGTGGGCGACCTCTTCCATGCGGTTCTTCGGGGCCGAGACGACTACGGCCGTCGTCTGGTTCAACGCTGTGACCGTCACCTGGTCCTGCGGTTGGGCGCCGCGCGTGACCTGTCGGTACATCGATCCGAGGGCATTGGCCACGAGCGCGTTGCTGGCGTTGACCAGAGTGAACACGCGCACCTCGCGTTGAGTTCCCTTGGCGGCTTCGTCCAGCGTCGCGATGAGTTGCTGGATGGTCTGGAAGTCCTCGTCGGAAGCGGAGACCATGATGGCCTTCTGGTTGGCCAGCAGCGTGGTCTCGACCTTTCCGCCGCGTGCGGCAGCGGGATTGCCCGAGGAGGGATTCCCGCCACCGCTCCTGCCTCCCCTGCCCCTGCTGCCTGCGGCGCCTTGCGGTCCGAAGAGCTGGTCGATCGCCTTCTGCACCTCGGCCGGGTCCGCATATTCCACGGTCAACACACGCAGCGTGCCGCGTGCGGGCTTCATCTTCTCCACCTCGCCCACCCACTGGCGGACCTGTTCATACATTTCCTTGCTGGTCGCCAGGACGACGGCGTTGGCGCGCGTATCGGCCGAGACCGCCAGCGGGGGAACCGACTTCTTGTCCCTCCGGGCGGCGGAAAGCTGCTGGTTGTAGAGGCTCTGGATCATCGAGGCGACTTCGGAAGCATCGCCGCTGCTGAGGGCGAGGATGTAGACGCCGGTCGCCTGGTCCGTCTCCGTGTCCAAGCGGGCGATCAGGTCCTGCACCTTCTTGAGATTTTCCGCGTTGGCGGTGACGATCACGGTATTGCTGGTGGGTTCGGCCACCACGGTAACGCCCTCGCCCGTTTCGAGCTTCCGCCCCCGGGGCGGAGCGAACGCCTGGCTCAGCGCGGTCGCGACGGCGGGCGCCTGGGCGTGCTTCAGCGGGCACATCCAGACGGTCGTCGCGGTGGCCTGCGCCGCCGACTGGTCCAGTTCCTCGATCAGGCTGGTGATGACCTCCATGGCGTCCGCCGGGGCTGTCACCACCACCGAATTGGCCTGGCGATTGGCGGAAATGCTCACCATCGTCGTCGCGTCCACTTGGGCCACGCCGTCCTTGCGGCGAAGTTCGATCACCTGTCGGACCACCTCTGCCCGCTGCTGCTGCGCCGTTGCACGCGCGCCCCGTCCCTGCGGCTGCTGGCGCTGGTTCGGCGCCGGAGTCTGCGACGATGACATGCGGAAGAGCTCTCGCAGACTCGCCGCGGTCTCCGTCGCGTCGGTGTTCTTCAGCGGGAAGACCCGCACCTCGCTGACCACCGTGGAGACCTGGTCCAGGTGGCGGATGAGAGGCTCGATGATCTCGAAGTCCATTGTCTTCGCGCGGACGATCACGCTTCGCGTGCGGGCATCGGCCACCACCGTGATGACGGGAGGCGGCGCCGGGGGTTGTGGTTGCGGCTGGGGCCGCTGACCTCTCTGTGCGGGCTGCGCCGGCGCTGGCTGACGAGCAACTTTCGGATTAAACAATTCCTCAAGCGAGTTCGCCACGGCAGCCGGGTCCGCCTGGGTGATCTTGAACACGCGGTATTCCGCCTCGACTTCCTCGGCGGTTTCCGCCAACCGGTCGATGAGGGACTGGATGCGTTCCAGCTCGCGCCGCGTCGCCGAGACGATCAGCGAGTTGGACCGCTTGTCCACGGAAATCGTCACCGCTGGCGTTTCGGGATTGAACAGTTTTCCGCCGTCCGCCGGCGCGGTCGTCGTATCTGCGCCCTGCGTCGTGGGGGAGAATTCGTGCCGCAGATTCCCACTTTCAACCGAGGTGGGCTCGCGGAACCGCGGGTTGGGCTGCCCGTCGGTGATGACGATCTTGCTGGTCGTCATCTGCCCGTAGACGCGTCGGAGCACCTCCGCCATCTTGTCGGCGGACATCTTCGTCATCGGGATCACGCGCACCTGGATGTTGTTGTCCCTTGCGGCCGCATCGAGCTTGGCGATGATCGTCTCCATCGCCTTCAGGTCGGTATCCTTGGCGATCAGGGTGATGGCGTTGCTGAACGAATCCGCCTCGATCACCGGTTTGTCCGCCCCGCGCCGGTCGCGATACATTTCCTGGAGTTTGGACGCCACGTCAAACGCATCGGCGTTTTCCAGCCAGATGTACTGCGCATCCGCCTCGATGCGCTCAGGGGCGCGATCGAGATTCTGAAGCAACTGCTCCACGATGGTGAAGTATCCGCCCGTGGTGGAGACCACGAGGCTGTTGGTCCGCGCATCGGCCGTCACGCTGAAAGGCGGAACACCGGCGTCTCGCCGGTTTTTGGGCATCCGCTTGGCCAGATCGACAAAGAGCTTCTCCACCGACTTGGCTAGTTCCCCCGCGTCGCTGTTGGTCAGGGGGTAGACGCGCACCTGGACGTCGGAGGCGGTCGCATCGGCGTCGAGCTTGCGGACCATGGCGATGGTTTCGGCCACTCGCGCCGCGGGACCGCGGATCAGCACACTGTTGGAATTCGACTCGGGCGTGACGGTCACCAGGTCGGCCGGCGGAGCGCCCTTGCCCGCCTTGGCGCCCAATGCCTGGTTGATCGATTCGGCCAAGCTGCGGGCCTCGGCGTTCTTGAGCTCCACGACCTGAATCACTGCCGTGCCGGACGCTTCGGCGGTGTCAAACGTCCCGATGAGCTCCTCGGCCAACGTGAGCTTGGCGGGCGGCCCCTGGACGACCACGGCGTTTGCGGCCGGCAAAGGTGCCACGCGCACCGTAGAATCCGCCGCCTGACGCCCGCGCCGCGATGAACCCGCCGCTGCCGGCGCATCGGGCAGCATCTGCCCCAGCACCTGGGCGATATCGTCGGCCTTGGCATGCTTGAGGCGGAACGTCCGCGTCTGCCCGCTCAGGACGGTGGCGGCTTTGATCTGTTCGATGAGCTTCTCGATCTCGGCGAACTGCTCTGCCGTCGCGGCAACCAGCAACTGGTTGGTCGCGGCGCTGGCATCGAATCGTGGCTGGGGCTCACCCGTCGCGCGGCGTCCGGAGCGCCCAGACTGCTCCGTAAAGAGCTTCTCCAGCGAACGGGCAATTTCACCCGCTGCGGCATTGGCCAGGTCGTAGGTGCGCACCTGCAAGGTTCCCGGCGCCGGTTCAGCGTCCAATGTGGCGACCAGCGCGGCGATCTGCTCCATGCGGTCGCGAGGGGCGTCGAGAACCAGCGTGCGATCCCCTGGCGCGGGCGAAACGATGACGGCGTCGCTCTCGACCTCGCTCCCCTGCCGCTGTCCCTTGCGCGCTGCCGGGGCGCGGTACAGTTCGCCCAATGTCTGTGCCAGCGCCGCAGCCGAGGTGTGCTTCAGGTTCACCAGGCGCGTCTCGCGGGCCTGCGCCTGCGTGGCCTGGTCGATCTTCGCGATGATCTCCTCCAACATCTGCCTCTTGCCCTGCGGGGCGCGCAGCAGGATGGAGTTGGTCAGTTTGTCATACTGCATGGACACGTCGGCCTGCTCGCCCTTGCGGGCAGGCGGGAGCATCGCCTGGAGCTTTCCGACCAGCGTCGCGGCATCGGCGGAAGACAGGCGGACCATGCGGATTTCCTCGACTTTCTCCGTGGGAGGAACGTCGAGGGCGGCAATCAGTTCGCCCAGCGCCTGCTGATCGTCGGCGGCAGCGGAAATCAGCAGGCTGTTGCTGCGCTCGGAAGCGGCGATGACCACGGGTGTCGTCCTGGCGTCGCGCCGGCGTGACCGCTGCGGGTCGTACACCTGGCGGAGGGTGACGGCCAGTTCGTCCGCGCGGGCGTGTTGGAGCGGCACGAGGCGGGTAGCCACCGTCGCGGCGGGGACGACGGCCGCCTGGAGCTTCTGGAGAAGGTCCTGCACGATCGGCCAATCGCCGGGGGAGGCGGAGATCAAAAGGCTGTTGCCTGCCTCGTCGGCTTCGACGCGCAGGCTGTCCGACGCACCCTGTCCGCGCCGCCCCTGCGACTGCTGGGCAAACAGGCTGGACAGTGCCCGCGCGATCTGGCGCGCGTCGCCCGCTTTGAGTTGGACGACGTGAATTTCACGCGTGGAAGCGTCGGGCGGACGGTCGAACTCGGCAATGAGCTGCGCCGCCGTCTGGATATCCCCGGCGTCGCCGGCGACGATGAGGCTGTTGGAGCGACTTTCTGCCGTGGCGGTGATTTTCGGGCGGCTGCGTCCCCGCGCGTCGCGCTCGCTGATGGCGGTCGCGAGAATCCCGGCGAGTTGCCCGGCATCGGCGAACTTCAGGCGGAACACCTTCGCCCCGCCGCCGGTCTCCGTGGCTGCGTCCAGTTCGCGAATGAGCTTCTCGATCTGCGCCATCTGGTCCACCGCAGCCGAGACGATCAGACGGTTCGTTCCCGCGTCGGCAACCACGCGCGATTCCGAGACCGTCACCGATCGCCGTCCCTGCTGGACGGTCTGCTTCGGTAGTGCCGCCAGGACGGTCTTGGCCAGGTCTTCGGCGCGGGCCTTGGTCAGCGAGAAGATGCGAATCTCCCCATCAGCAAGCCCCCCCGCGGCGTCGAGTTTTTCGATCAATTGTTCGGCGAGCGCCAACTGGTCTCCGCTGCCCACCAGGAGCACCATGTTCGTGCGCTCGTCGCAGGTGGCGTTGACGGTCCCCTGCTTTTCGGTGTCCGGAACGGTCACCCATCGTCGTTGTTCGCGGTCATAATACCGCCCTCCCCCCCCGCCGCCCTGCGACCCGAACAACTTGCCGATGATTTCCGCGACGGTTTTCGCCGAAGCATGGCGGAGCGGGCAGGCCTTGAACTGTTTCTCGACGATGGTCTCTGTGTCCATCTCGCTCAGAAGCGCGCGGATCCGCCGGATGTTCTCCAGCGTATCGGTGATGACGATTCCCTTGCCCTTGACCATCGGCGAGATCGACCCGAAGGTGGATACCATCCGAACGACCATCTTGGCGGCTTCATTGGAGTCGATGTATTTCATCGGCACCAGCACGGTGACGATCTGCCCAGGGCGGACGCCCTCGGTCTGATCGAGCCCCTTGAGGATCTTGAGGGGCATCTGCTGCACTTGCGCCAGGGGCACGAGGCGCAGGTATCGCCCCGACTCCATCAGGGCGAACCCCCGCATGGCCAAGAGCATGTTCAGGGTATCCAGCGCCTCGTCGTAGGTATAAGGCTCGGCGTCGATGAACGTCAGCTCGCCTTCGACCCGGGCGTCACCGACGAGTGGGCGTCCGGTCATCTGCGAGAAACGCGTGATGACGCGTGTGAAGGGCACGTTCTCGAACTGGAAGCGGATGTTCCGGGCTTTTTCTGCCGGCTCAGTCGTTTCCGCCGCAATGGGCGCAGGGGAGGGCGCAGCGGCTGTCGGCGCGGAAGCGGGCGCTTCGCCCTCGGGGGGCGTAACAGCGGGCGGCGCTTCCGGCGCAGGCACCGGCTCCGCGGATGTCGCAGGTTGAGTCGCAGGTTCGAGCGTCTTCTCATCCGGCGCCGTCTCCACAGCGAGAGGCGCCGATGTCGCCTGCGTTGCGGGTTCCTGCTCCGCCGACGGGAGCGTCTGCGCCGCGGTGATTGCGGTCAGCAGGACCAATGTCAGGATGGTCGTCGCGATGCGTTCGCCTTGCATCACCGTTCTCCTTGTGCTGCTTGCCCCGCTCTTGCGCGGAGCCTGCGACGGGATTCACACAGCCTTGCGTGCGCCGACCGTCGGGGCCGGAGGCGCGGGTTCCTTTCCCGACGTCTTCAGTTCGTCGGGCAATTGCTCCGGGCGCAACGGGTATTTCTCCGTCAGACGGTCGCCCTGCTCGATGGCGTAATACGTCTCGCCGATCCGGACGATCACGCGGCTGGAACAGAGAATCTCCAGATCGTTGCGCTTGGGCATGACACGGTAGTCGATCATGACGATGCGTCCGCCGGCAAGTTTGTCACCGATGCGGAAGACGCGTTCCTGTCTCGTCGCCGGGTCCCGCACGTAGACTTCGGGCACGCCCGCCCAGGTGCTCAGGTCAGCCACGCGATAGTCCGGTTGGGATGGAGCAGGTTCACCGCGGGACGGCGGCGGTTCGGTCGGGACTGGGGAAACAGGAGGAGGCGGAGGAGGAGGCCGCTTCACGTACGGGCGGAACAGGTCGCGCGACGCAATCATCTCGAACGCCCGGCGCCGCTCGTTATCGGGTTCTGCCGGGGAGATTTCCGCCAAGCGGGTCGGCGGCGCCCGCTCTCCGGCGGCACGGTCCAGCATCAGCGTCGTGCATCGCAACTGGAGGTCCATCTTGCCTTCCCGAAGCATGGGCGTAAGCAGCACGTTGTCCACGCGGTGCAGGTGCGGGTCTGCCTGAAGCTGGTTAAGGAACGTGACGACGTCGTCCTGGGCGCCCTGCGCGTTGACCGCCCAGCCCGCTTCGGCATAGACCTTCGGCACCACGCGACCGCGGATCGGCTTGAGCGACTGCGTCGCCAGGTTGTTTTCGTGCAACAGCGTCATCAGCCAGCCCTGCATGGCGCTGACGGCCTCGGACTCGGTGTCGCCGAAGGTCCGTTCGTCGAACGCGGCGAGGCGGCGCTGGTAGCTACCTTGTTTGGCGTTGGCGCGCTGGATCTCGGTAATCCCGTTGCGTAGCGACAGCGCCTGCTCCTGCGCTTCCCGCGCTGGCGCGAGCAACAGCTTGTCGACGCCTGCATACAGCACGAAGCATCCCATCGCCGTGCCCGTCACCATCACCAGGATCTTCTCACGCCGAGTCATGCAGCTCCCACAGTATCCATTTTTCTTTCCGGCCAGAAACACCCGACCGGCGCAAAGGTCCGATTACCGCAACCAATCCACGATCACCGCCACCGGGCAGGCCGTCCGCCCTTGCAACGACTGCCAGCCCGTGGAGATGAAATGCGCTTTGCCATAGAACTTGACTGTAATATCCCGATTCGCACCGCTCGCACGGTTTTTCTGCGATTCCAATGCGCGGAAGCCACGGGAATCCTTGCGGAAATAGGCCAAGATCGCCCGGTTGGATTCCCGGTCATACACCTCGTGACAGACATAATCCGCGCTGTTGACGGCGGAGATCAGGAAATCCTGCCTGGCTTCGCCAAGTGTAGCGCGGAATGACGCATACTGCCCTGTCAGGCGGTCGAGGCCCTGTGCGCCGGGGGCGAAAGCGTCGAACGAAGCGTTTCGGAGGTTCGGCACGCCGTTCTGTCCTCCTGCCGCCGGCGCAGCGGCAGGCGCTGCGGCGACAGTCGGCGTGGCGGGGGCAGATGGCGGACGCTCGTCCCGCCGCGCCGACGGCGCGCCTCCGCCTCGGGCCAGCGCCACCCCGCGGGGCGAGTCGTCGGAGGGACGCGTCGCGAGCGACACGCCGCGCAAGTCGGGATTCATGTTCCGGGCGATCGAAAGCTTGAGCACCGACCCGTGGGCGTATCCGTAGCGGTCCCGGGTGGGCGAAACCGGCCCGGGGCTGACGGTGTATCCGGCATTCTGGAGGCGCGTGACCAGATGCGAGATCACCTGCTGCCCCGTCGCTTGGACCGCGACCGACAGCGTGCCGTCGGCGTTGCTTCGCAGCGAGGTCACGTAGGCGTCCTGCGCCGGGGGAAACAGCCCGCTGAGGTAGGCCCAGTGCTCCAGCCAGTCCGGCTGGGCATTCCACTGGTCGATCTGCCGGACGCGCTTCTCCAGCGAGGCGACGGAGCGATTGGCCTCCTTGAGGCGGTTGTGCTCTTCGCGCAGTCGATCCACGTCGGATCGGCGCGAGGCGATCCGCCCCACCCCGACGGCCAGTCCTACGATCGCCAGTAGCGCCACGGCGCCGGAAATCGCCGCCAAGCGGATTTTCCGCATGTCGCGCACAGGCGCGGGGCGCTTGGGATTGAGGAAGTCGAACGGCAGCGCGTTCCTGCGGGCCGGCGCCGCAGCCAGTCCCAGCGCCGAGAGGAAACCCGACGTATCCACGCCTTCGTCCAAACCCAGCGCCGGGCCGGGATGGAACATCTCGCACGGCGCCGCAGACCGGCGTGAGAGCAGGTCGGCCACCTGGCGCTCGATGCCCGTGCCCCCCGCGACGAGGATGCAGTCGATCCGCCCGCCGCGCTCGACCGCCTGGAAACTCTGGAGGCTGCGCACCACCTCGGTGACCACGGCGCCGACGGCGGCGTCCGCCTGCGGGACCACGCCCGAGGGGAACGCCGGGATCTTCACGAACGCCGACCGGCTGAACGCCAACGACGCGCCGGCGAGGATGTCGATTTCGGTCTCGTCGGCAGTCACATGGACGATCGCGACGCGCTGCGTGCCGTCGATGGCGCGGCACATCTCCATGCACTTGGCGTCGGCATAGGGGCGCAGGCCCAGGCGCACCAGGCGCACACCCGCCTCCTCGGCGAGTTTGCGGTAGAAGTCCACCACGGGCACGGTGACGGCGGCCACCAGCACGTCGCGCCCCTGCGGCGCGCCCGGCTGGACATCCGCGTCGTAATGGCGCTCGATCGTGAAGTCGATCACCGCCTCGTCCTGCCCGAACGGAAGCTCGCGCGACACCTGATACTGCACCATCCCCGCCAGTTCCCCGTCGGCCGTCCCGGGCGGAAGCGACAGCGGTTTGAGCACTGCCTGCCCGCGCGAGACGCTCATCGTCACGCGGGCATTTTCCAGCGACATCTCGCGGAGGGTGCGCCCGAGGAATCGACCGACGGCCGTCGCGTCGGAAATGTTCACGTCGGCAGGCATGTCAGCGCAGGTCATCTGGAGGAATTGCGTCGCCTCGCTGGTCTGCCGGGCCTGGACGATCCGGAGCCTGCGGCTGTCGAAGTCGACGGCCACCACTTCCGACCTCCGGGTATCGGGAAAGATGGACCTGAATTTCTCGATCAGCGTTCGCATTTACGGGGCTCTCGCGCTGCCGGGGCCTGCCAGCGACAGGGGCCTGCCCAGGCGGGTTATGTCTCGAAGATACACGATCCGGGGCTCGCCCTTGCCCAGATCGACGACGGCCTCGACGGCGCGGAATCGTCCCGTCGCGGGGGAGAATCCCACGCAACGGAGAGAGAACTGGTATCCGTGCGCGGTCAGGAACGGCGCGATTTTCTTGAAGGTGTCGGCGTCCACGACGTCGCCCGTGTACAACCATGCGGTAGTCTGAAGGTCCTCATCGGTCTGCTCGGTACGAGCTTCGACGATCCGTCGGGCCGTGGACGCCGCGTCGTCCACGGCGCCGGTCAGGGCGGCAGTCAGCACCTCGACCGGCGCGGTGTTGACGTTGACCCGTCCGAAGGCGGCGCCCCGGGCGCCGTCAGGTTGCGTCGTCAGGCGATCCAGGACCGTCGCCAGTTCCGCCGCTCCCACACCGGATTGGAGTTCTTGACCCGCGTTCCCTCCGCCGCGACGGTTCCTGCCCCGCCGGCCACCGCTCGAATCCGTTCCTCCTTGCGGGCGGTATGTCATCTCCAGCAGGTCCGCCGGATGAGTAAACGTATTTCCGTCGGCCCGGTAAGCCTGGATGAGCCGGACCGTCTGCTCCGGCAGGCCGACGCTCTCCAGCCCGCGAAGGTCGCCGTTGAGGTTGATCCGATTTTGCCCGTCGGAGGCGGTGTTCGGCTCGTAGCTGAAGACCGTCAACATCGACTTGAGTCCGCGATCGAGCTGGCCGTCGCCGTTGTCGTGATAGGGGAAGCTTCGGTCACCGTCGTCTTCTCCGGGATCGAGCGTGCCGTTAAGGTTCGCGTCCTCGCCGTACACCGCAGCGGCGCCGAATCCCTTGACCAGCAGCAGTTCCTCCACCGTCGCCAGCGGACCGTTCTTGATGAGATACGGATTCGCCAGACGGTCGTAGTAGTCCTGCTCGGCGCCTTCGGGCCTGGGCTGGCTGTCCGGGTCGCGATAATCCAGCAGCGAATCGACCTGTTCCGTCGTCATGACGGGCAGGGCGGCAAGCTGGCGTTCATCGGCTACGTTGAGGTTCAGCTTGCCCGACTCATCCGTCAAGCCGAACCGCATCGTGCCGGGACTGTCCGGGTTTTCGGCGTAGACCGTGAAGTACCACGCGGCGGCCCCGTCGTCGAAGACGAGTTGGTCGGACAGAAGCACGGGATTGTCGAACCACTGCTCGCGATCCCCGGCGGCGGTGCGGAGGATCGCCATCGCCCGTTCCACGCCGCTCATGGCGGCCGCGTAGGCCTGCTCCGCGCCGGCGCCGTTCGCGGCGGCGGCGGTTTCCGCCCGCATGCGGAACATCAGGCTGCCCGCGAGCATGGCGGCCATCGCCGTCAGGACGAGCACAGCCAGCAGGACCGTACCGCGACGGTTCATGGCGTGCCCTCCTCGCTCTGGCTGCTCGCCGAAGTGTCTTCTCCGCTTGGCGCGATGCTCAGGCTCCGCCCGCAAGTGGGAATGTCGATCACGCGCTGGAACTTCTCGTAGGGATACTCGGCGGGTTCGACGCCCAGTGGGAGCGGCTCGGCCCCGAGCGTGATCCGGACGGCGGGAGGCATGTTCTGCTCCGGCCACTGGTCCATCCAGTGGGAATCGGCCGTGCCCTGCGGATCGAAATACTCCACGCGGAAAAATCGGATCCGCGTGCTCAGCAACGACGTCTCGACCTGCTTGCCTTCTTCGGCCACCTGGACCAGCACCTTCTGACTGGTCCGTTCCAGGCCCTCGACAATCGGGTTTCCGTCGATGTCCAGCATCGGCTCGCCCTGCTCGTCCAGAGCGACGCGCAGGCGGTAGCCGACAATCTCGTGGTCATGTTGCGGCGGGGGATTGTTCCGCGGGTCGGTCAGGCTCGTTTGCCCCCAGGCCGACGGCGCGGGCAAGGCCGCCGCCACGAACTCCACCCGCCCACTCTCCCTGGCCAATCCCGTCGCGATGAACTGGTAGCCCAGCGACGAGCGAAGTTCCCCCGACAGGCGGTCCATCGCCAGGCGGATGTCGCTGACAGTCTCCACGTCGGCCAACACGCCCTGGCGAACGTCCCTCGCATAGCTGTGCAGCGCGAGGACCGCGCCGACCACCAGAACCGACAGCGCTACGGCCAGCATCACCTCCAGCAGCGTAAAGCCGCGGCGCCGGTTCGGCAACGGAACGACGGGTTGCGATGGCCTGGGGGTCATGATCGTCCCCCTTGCATCGCGCGGGCCAGCGGGAGGAGTTCCGCGCTTTCCTGCGCCGGGCGGACCAGGCGCGCCAGGCGCGAGGCGTATCGTCCATCGACGCGGGTAACGACCACTTCCACGCGCACCAGCGCCGCCAACGGGTCGGCGTCCTCCACCGGTTGGGCGCGAAGCTGCCAGGTCCATTCGGGCGCGTCGGTGAAGGGCTGGGGCGCGGGCGTTTCTTCCGGGGCGATAAGCCCCAATTGCACCTCGCTGAGGATCGTGACAGCCAGGTCGGCGGCGCGGGCCTCGTCGCGAACCCGACGGGCCGCCTCGATCGACGTCAGCAGGCTTCCGACGACCACTCCGGCGCCCGTGAGGAACAGCGCCAGCGCCAGGACGACCTCCAGCAGCACTGCGCCGCGCCGGCGGGCACCGGGAATTCGTCGTCCTGTCATGGTCGGTCGTTTCATGGTCCTGCTCACCGCCCTTCAGCGGCTTGGCGATATTCCTCGATGGCGGCCTGCGTGAAAATCTGCCCGCGGATCGTTCCGCCCAGTCCGCTCAATTCCACCAGCGCCGTCCGATCGTCGGTCTGTGCCGTCGAGGTCAGCTCGATCACGGCCGAGTCGCACGATCCGTCGGCGTAGAACGTCAGCGGGTCGCGCGGTTCGCCCGTGGCGTTCGCCGAGGCGAGCCTTTCGGCGCCGAGAGGCTGGTAGGCGCTCGGACCGGTCAACTCGCAGCGGCGGACGATCACGCGCCCGCCCGGCAACTCGGCGTCCCACGTGCAGGCGTCGAACGGGGCGAACTCCTGCCCGCCCTCGGCCGGATCCTGCTCGATCCACAACGACAGGGCCCTGCCTTCGTCGTCGAAACGCATCTGGACGCGCCGGCCCAGGCGGGCGGCGTCGGCGCGGGCCAGGCGCAGCGCCGTCTCGAACCGTTCGAGCCCCTCGTCGAGGCGGGCATCATCTCGCCACTGCCCGACGGTGAAGACCATCACGCCGCTGACGATCGCCAGCAGCGCCAAGGCCAGCATCAGCTCCAGCAGCGTGAAGGCTTGCGCCTCACATGCCGGTCTTCTCGCTCCAGTTGCGGATGTCATCCTCGCTGCCGTCCTGCCTGTCGGGCCCGTTCGACCAGATCTTGTACGGTTTGCCGCCGGCGGTCGTGTCGCCCGCGGTGACCGCCTCGTAGTGCAGCGCGCTGCCCCAAGGGTCCTTGAGGTCCTCGGGGCTCAGGTACGGTCCGCGCCAGCGCTGCCCGGCCTCTTCGGTCTCGAAGTTTGGCTTGGTCACCAGCGCGTTGATTCCGCCCTCTTCCTCGGTGGGATAATGTCCCAGGTCGGCGCAGTACCGCTCCACGCCCCCGCTGACCTTCTTGATCAGGACATCCGTCATGTCCACCTTGGCGCCCTCGCCCGTCCGCCCGACGGTGAAGAACACCACTCCCGCCAGGATCACCACGAGTGCGATCACCAGCATGACCTCGATCAGCGTGAATGCCCGGCGCGTTCTGGACCTGTTCGTCATTTGCGTCTTCCTTTCCACATGTCGATTGCTCCCGGCGCCCCGCCGAGGGGTCGCCCGGGCCGGCTTATCGCTTCATCAATCCCGCCATCGTGAAAATCGGGTACAGCAGTCCCACCGCGACAAACCCGATTGTCACCGCCATGAGCACCAGAATCAACGGCTCGATCAGGCGGACGGCGGTATCCACTTGGCGGTTGGTTCGCCGCTCGATGGTGTCCGCCACCTGCACCAGCACCTTCTCGAGCTGGTTGGATTCCTCGGCGACGGCGATCATCTCGACGATCTCGGCGGGAAACAGCCCGCTGCGGTTGAGGGGTTCAGCGAGGGTGTCGCCCGCCTTGACGTTTTCGGCGGCCTGCTCGATCGCGTCGGTGAGGGGGCCGACGCCGGCGGCGTCCTTGCTGATCGCCAGCGCCTGGAGGATCGGCACGCCGTTGTGGAGCATCGTTCCGAGGATGCGGCAGAATCGCGTGATGCCCAGTAGGCGGATGACCTTTCCCATCAGGGGCACGCGGAGTTGCCAGCGCCCCCACGCGCGCCGCCCCGTCGGGCTTCGGAAGAACGCCGTCACGGCGCCAATCACAGCCGCCAGGATCACCAGCAGCAGCGCCAGGTGCTCGGTGAGCGCGGCGCTGAGGGCAAAGAGCATCGCCGTCGGCGCCGGCAGCGTGATGCCCGCGAAAAATGTCCGGAATCGCGGCACGACGCCCACGAGGATGCCCGTCGTCACCGCGATGCCCATGACGGCCAGCACCACCGGATAGATCATCGCGCCGTGGATTTTCGCCCGCAGTTCGTCCTGGCGCTCGAGGAACTCGGCGAGGTTGGCCAGCACGTCCTCGAGGAATCCCGCACGCTCGCCGGCGCGGACCATGGCCGCATGGAGGGGGTTGAAGGTACGCGGCTGGTCGGACAGCGCATCGGTGAAGGTCTTTCCCGCGGCGACCTCGTCTCGCACCTGGGCGATCGCCTTGGCCAACGCCGCGTTGGTGGCGGCGCGGACGAGCGTCTCCAGCGCCCGCAGCAGCGGAACGCCCGCGCGGAGCAGGTCGGCCAGTTGCCCGTACGCCACCGACAAGTCGCGGAGACGCACCCGCCCGCCCCGCATCGCGCGGCGAAGGGGCGATTGTTCCGTCACGCGCACCGGGTAGAGCTTTCGCTCGTCCAGGCTGCGGACGACGGCTTCCTCACTCTCGGCGTCGAGCGTGCCGGCGACCTCCTGGCCGTCGGCAGCCCTGGCAATGTACTGGAACAAAGGCATCCGATTTCACTCGCTTTGGATTTTCGCCGTTGCCTGTCCGCGTTTCCCCGCGCGCCGCGCGGACGGGCAAGTCGAAACCGCAATCCGAAATGAATGGTCAGGCCATCGTGCTGCGAATCACTTCTTCGGGGGTGGTCACACCCGCCAGGACCTTGACCCACCCGTCCTCGCGGAGGACGCGCAGCCCCTCACGCCGCGCGGTCTGGAGGATCACCCCGGCCGGGGCGCGCTCCATGACCTTCTCCCGCACAGGCTCGGTGACGCTGAGCAGTTCGAACAGCCCGGTGCGCCCGCGATATCCCGTGCCCCGGCAGCGCCGGCAGCCCGCGCCCCGGTAGAGCTTCTGCCCGGGCGGAAGCGCCAGGTCCGCCGGAAGCGTCTCCGGGTCGGGCTCGTACGCCTCCTTGCACTCCGCGCAGACCGTCCGCACGAGGCGCTGCGCCATGGCGGCGTTGAGCGTGCTGGTCACCAGGTAGGGCTCCACGTCCATGTCCAGCAGTCGCGTGGCGGCGGAGGCGGCGTCGTTGGTGTGCAGCGTACTGAGCACCAGGTGCCCGGTGAGCGCCGCCTGGATGGCGGCCTCAGCCGTCTCCAGGTCGCGAATCTCGCCGATCATCACCACGTCCGGATCGTGCCGGAGGATCGCCCGCAGGCCCCGCGCGAACGTCATGCCGATCTTCGGCGCCACCTGGATCTGGTTGATTCCGTCCAGGTGGTACTCGACCGGGTCTTCCACCGTCAGCACCTTGATCTCGGGGCTGACGATCTCCTGGAGCGCCGCGTACAGCGTGGTGGTCTTTCCACTGCCGGTCGGGCCCGTCACCAGCAGGATGCCGTGCGGCTTGGCGATCTGCCCGTGGAAGATCCCGAAGGTGTCCTCGGCCATGCCCAACTGCGGCAGGGTGAACATCACCTGCGAGCGGTCGAGCAGCCGCATGACGATCCCCTCTCCGAAGAGCATGGGAATGACGCTGACGCGCACGTCCACCTGCCGCCCGCCCACCTGGAGCCTGATGCGCCCGTCCTGGGGCAGGCGCTTCTCGGCGATGTTCAGGTGGGCCATGATCTTGATGCGGCTGATGATGGCGGCCTGGAAGTTGCGAATCTGGCGCGGCACCGACGCGTCGTGCAGCACGCCGTCGATGCGGTAGCGGATGGACAGGTCCTTCTCGTACGGCTCGATGTGGATGTCGCTGGCGCCCTCGTTCAGCGCCTCCAGGAAGATCTCGTTGACCAGCTTGATGACGCTCGCTTCCTGCGCCATCTCCAGCAGGTCCTCGTTCTCGCTGGCGCCCTGGTCGACGACCTCCAGGTCGTCGGTGCTGAGCATCTCGTCGATGGTCTCCCCGCCGACGCCGTAGTGAGTCTTGATGACCTTGTCGATTTCCTCGCGCGCGGCCAGCACGGGCCGGATTTCCAGGCCCGTCAGCATCCGCAGTTCGTCGAAGGCATACAGGTCGAACGGGTCGCTGGTCGCCACCGTCAGCGAGCCGTTCTCCCGCGCGATCGGAACGAGGTGCTTGCGATAGACCAGCTTCGCCGGGAGCGAGCGGAGCGTCTCCACGTCGATCGTGACGTTCTGGAGGTCCACCATGGGGATCGCCAGCTGCTCGCTGAGCACCTTGAGCAGAACCTCCTCGGTCACGAACCCCAGCTTGACCAAGGCCAGGTCCAGGCGCACTCCATCCGTGCGGCGCAGGTCCATTGCCCGCGCCAGGTGCTCCGGCGTGATCAATCCCTTGTCGAGAAGCACCTCCACGATGCTCATGACACGACTCCGCCTCGTGTTGTCGACAGGCCGCAAGCGCAGAACACAGCACGTAACATTTCAACCCCCCTTGCGCCCGGCGGTTCCGTAGGAGCTGAAGAATCTTCTCCGCCCCCGCGAATCCCCGGAATGATTGTCGGGTCGCCTTCGCCGAAGGCGCAGAGGCTCCGTTTCGCATACAAGCATAACATCTTTCCGCCGAAAGGATTGCCTACTATTGGGAAATTTCCTCGCCTCGCACCGGCGCGGCAGCTTTCCGGGCGATTTTCGCAGGCGGATTGTCGCCGGTTGATTCCACCCGATATACTGGTGCGCACTCCCCGCGGCACACGAGACAAGGAATCGAACATGAACCTGCATCTCGCCCTGCCGGCCTTAGCGATCTGGGGCGCATTGGCCTGCAACCTGGTCACGGCGCAGACGACCGCCCCCGCGACCGTTCCCGATCTTTGCCAGGCCGCCGTGGACCCCTACGACGTCGGCGAGGAACGGACGCGGTTCTTCCAGGCCGCTGGCGCGGACAACGAACTCAGCGAGAAGGAATTCGCCGATGTCGCGGGGAAGGACGGCGCTTTCGTCCGCTCCTTCGACACCTGGGCGGGTCTCCGCGCGTTCGACAAGAACGGAAACGGGACGATCGACTGGTTCGAGGCCGACGCCTACCGCCTGGACCTTCGCAAGCGCATGTTGGCCGCCTTCGATGCCGACCGCGACGGGCGGTTGACCGGCGCGGAACGCGACGCCGCGAATCGCGCGCTGGCCGCGAAAAAGATTCCCTCCGCGGCGGGCGACTCGCGCCTGCCCGCAACGTCCCCCGCGACGCGCCCGGGGCGGCGCGGCGCCGCCCTCCGCGACGAAACGCTCCGCCAATACGACGCCGACGGCGACGGCCGGCTCAACGAAGAAGAACGCCGCGCCGCCTTCGCGGACCTGGCCGAGAGGAACCGACAGGAACGTCTCGCCCAGTACGACGCCGACGGCGACGGGAAACTCAGCGACGAAGAGCGCAAGGCGATACGCGAAGACCGCCAGGTCCGTCAGCAGCCGTGGCAAGACCTCGAGGCCCGCTGGATGATGACGCATTTCGACGACGACGGCGACGGGAAGATCAGTCCCGCCGAAGAGGCGTCCTGGAAGGAGTTCCGCCGGCAGCTCGGGCAGGTCGGCACGGACCTGCGCATGCGCACGATGGACCTGGACGGCGACGGAAAGGTCACGCAGGAGGAGCAACGCGCCGCCATGGTGCGAATGATGGGCGCGGGGTTCCGCATCGCGATGCGGATGCGCCAAGCCATGGACGCCGACGGCGACGGCGTGGTGACAGCTGGCGAGCAGATCGCCTTCAGCGAGCAGACCGCTGCCGCTTTGGAGAACTGGGGCAACGGGCTCGTTGCCCGGCACGACGCCGACCGCAACGGCAAACTCGACGCTCCCGAGCGCGAGGCGCTGGTCGCGGGATTCCGCAAGGATCTGGACGCCCGCTACGCGAAGTTCGACGCTAACGGCGACGGGCGCCTCGACGGCGACGAGGTGGGCGACTTCCTGGAAGACCTGGGCAGGGAGATGGGTGTGTTTCCGCCGGCCCGGGCCGGCCGGGGCGCCCCGCAAACCCAAGCCAATTCGCCTTGAACCCCCTTGCCGGCGATGCTACAATTCTTTCGTGTATGGCGGAGAGGGACTCATAGGGTTATTGCGGCGGGCCGATCGGGCCGCCGCGGTTTTTTACGGCTCGCCAGGTTCCACCGTCCCCAACCGGCAAAAAGAGGGATTCGGCCTTTGCCTCCCCCCTCATCCACCCCGCTTGACACTCCAAGCACCCCTGCTTACCTTGGAACCTTCCGTCAGCCATTCGAGGAGAAGTTCGGCATGGACACAATTCGCGAGCCCCAGCGCCAGACGCCGGTCTGTCACGATTGCGACGTGTGCGTAGTGGGAGGGAGCACCACGGGGGTCTACGCCGCCGTCGCGGCCGCAAGGCTCGGCGCGCGCGTGGCGCTCGTGGAGGCCATGGGATACTTCGGCGGAATGGCCACTGCCGCCCTCGTCAACTGCTGGCACACCCGCTTTGACGATTCGGGCAAGGTGGCCCTGTTCGCCGGGCTGATCACCGAGACCATGGAACGCCTCAAGCGGCGCGACGCCGTGATCGACCGGGGGCATCACGCCTACTGGCAATACGCCTTCAACCCGTTCGAGTTGGTGGTGGAGCTGGACGAGCTGGTGCGCGAGCAGTCGAACATCCGGCCGTTCCTGCATACGCGATTCGTCGCACCGGTGATGGAAGGCCCGGGGCACGTGGCGGCAGCCATCATCGAAGACAAGACCGGACGGCGGGCCATCCGCGCCGCGATGTTCATCGACGCCACGGGCGACGGCGACCTGGTCCATCGCGCCGGGTTCGAGACCTACCGTCGCGACGTCATCCAGCCGCCGACGACGTGCCTGGTGGCCAACGGATTCACCGCGACGAACGAGGAGGTGAAGGAGGCGGTGTTCGACCCACGGACGCCCGGCGCGCTGCGACCGGGGTTCCTGTGGGGAGCGCCCTGGCCGGGCTCGACGCTGCGGATGATTGCCGGCACGCGGGTCCACGGCGCGGACTGTTCCGACGCCGACCAGCTCACTCGCGCGGAGATGGAAGGCCGGCGGCAGGTGCATGCCATCCTCGACCTGGCGCGGCGGCACGTTCCCGGCTGCGAAGACATGCGCCTGGCGGCGCTGCCCGCGCACCTCGGCGTGCGGGAGTCGCGCCACGCCCGCTGCCTGCACCAGTTGACTGAGGGGGAGGTGCTTCGCGGCGAGCGGTTCCTCGACGCCATCGCCAACGGCAGCTACCCCGTGGACGTGCACGCGGGCGACGGCGACGGGCTGATCTTCCGCCACCTCGACGGGCGGGAGCAGCGCTGCTACATGAGCGCCCCAACGGTCGAAGGCCGCTGGGCCCCCGAGGGGCATGTCCCGGCGACGTATTACCAGGTGCCCTACCGCTGCCTGGTTCCGCGCGGGGCGCGGAACGCGCTGGCGGCCGGGCGATGCCTCGACGCCGACGAAGGCGCTTTCGGCGCGGTCCGCGTGATGGTGAACACCGCGCAGACGGGTCAGGCCGCCGGCGTCGCCGCGTGGGTGGCGCTCGACACCGCCCGGGCCGTCGGAGAAATCGACACCGACCGGCTCCGCTCCCGCCTCGCCCAACAAGGCGCCGTCGTGCTCTGAGAATCGAGTTGGGTCATCGGCCTCGACCCAGCTTACAGGTTTCATTTCTGCATCGCTGCCGCCTGAGGCTTGGCGCCCAGGGCCTGCTGGATGCCGGCTGTGAGTTGCCGCGGATCGTATGCGGACTTGGCGGGGACGTGCAGGATCGGAAGTGCGGCATCGGCGAGCACTTTGTCCACCAGCTCATCCCGCTTTCCCCGGTCGTCCCTGCCGTGGGAAGAATCGTCCAGCTCAATCGCCAGGAGAGGCTGGAGGCTCTTGGGATCGCACAAGACGAAGTCCACGTGCTTGGACTGGACCAGGTTCCGATACCGTTGCTTGTTCTTTGCCTGCGGCGGCAGCCAGAGGAGATCCAGAAGCCGGACCTTGGCGAAGATGTCCTGCTGTCCGGCGACGGCGTGTTTCAGGACGCCGTAGAAGGACTGCTCGGCTGTTGAGAGGAAATACTTGTTCCTCCGGAAGGGCATCGTCTCGGCGGGAGCTTTGGCTGGAGGCGCGGCATCCTTGTTCGTCTTTCTCTGGGCAACAATGACAAACGCCAACGCCAGCATGACCACGAAACAAATCACATAACCCATGGGGACCCCTTTCGAGTGAGTTGTCACACACCGGCAGGTTTTATACGAAAGGGAGAACTCCCCTTCAACAGCCGGCCCACGTCTTTTCGTGTAATTCGTGGACCGGAGTTTTTTCCGTCAGCGGTTTGAGCGCAAGAGAAAGGCCTCCGGGTTTTACCCGGAGGCCTTTCGTATAAGGCGGCGTTCACCTACTCTCCCGTTCAACCAGTACCATCGGCCGTCGCGGCTTAACTGCTGTGTTCGAGATGGGAACAGGTGTTTCCCACGACGCATAGACACCGCCAAGGCGTCACCGGGCGTTTCGGCCCGGCGGCGCCGCAGATCACAGTTGACCAGCAGGCCGTCTCGTCCAGTTCCTCACGGGCGGTGCACTCATTCAGCATTCAGGGCCCGGATACTGGGGGACTTCAAACCGATCAACGGATATTTTTGCATAGGGATAGAGCGCGAAGGTTCACCGGAAGGCTTGCAGCGGCCTGTCCGCGTTTGCCCGGGAAGGCAAACGACAAATGCGGTCAAGCAATCGCCCGTTAGTACCGGTAGGCTCAGGGTATTTCGACCCTTACACCGCCGGCCTATCAACCACCTGGTCTGGATGGGGGCTCTCGTCCCCGAAGGGACATGGAATCCTGATCTTGGGGTTGGCTTCCCGCTTAGATGCCTTCAGCGGTTATCCGTTCCCAACGTAGCTACCCAGCGCTGCCCCTAGCGGGACAACTGGTACACCAGAGGTTGGTCCTTCAAGGTCCTCTCGTACTGAAGAAGAATCCCCTCAAGATTCCTGCGCCCACGGCAGATAGGGACCGACCTGGCTCACGCCGGTCTGAACCCAGCTCGCGTACCACTTTAATCGGCGAACAGCCGAACCCTTGGGACCGCCTTCAGCCCCAGGATG
>DNAS01000127.1:0-2620 GCA_003485185.1 Phycisphaerales bacterium
GCCCCTACAGAGATGAACGCGGATCGCCTGCGCCGACTTGCCGACGCCCGGTCGATGGGCAATTCACTCGGTGTAATCGCGCATCGGCGGTCCATGGCTCATACTCCGTTGAAAGCCGGTACGACATTGGAGCCGCCGCCGGTCAGGACGGCGGCCCCGGCGAAGGGAAAGGACTCTCAGCGCCTGCGGCGAATCAGGACGCCCATCCCGCCGACGGCCAGCATCGCCAGCGTCGCCGGTTCGGGGATCGCGACATGCAGCGTGACGTCCGATGCGCCGTACACGAGGCTCATGTTCGCGCCCAGGTTCTCCGTCCCGAAGGTTCCGGTGATCCCGGTGTCGCTGGAGACGATGATGTAATCGCCCACGTCGATCGTGCCGGTGACGTTCAGCACCGAGCCCGTCCCGAGCGTCAGGGCGCCTTGGAGGCTCAGCGCGTCCACGACCGCGCCGGCGCCGGCGATGTTGAAGCTGCCGCCGGAATCCACGGTCAGGCCGCCGGTCTTCACCGTTCCGGTGCCCGACAGCGAGCGGGTCCAGGTGAACGCGCCCAGGGTGACCAGGTCCAGAATGCCGCCGTTCTGTAGCGTGACGGTGTTGCTGGAGTGGCCGAAACTGTCGGCGTTCATGTCCAGCGTGGCCTTGGAGGTGTTCACCACCCAGTCGCCCGTGAAAGTCGCGCTGCCACTGATCGCCAAGGTCGTCTTGCTGGTGCCCGTGCCCACCGTCTGGACCGTGATGGTCCTGCGGCTGCTGGTCGAGCCGCCGGTGATGGTCGTGAGCGATCCGAGCGAGACCGAACCGTGGTGGTTCGTCCGGGCAGGATCGTCCTGGACCACCAGGTTGTTGGCCAGGCTGATATACATCGCGTAGCCGTCCGGCGCGAACTGGAGTTGGCCCGTAAAACCGGAACTGGCATGTGAAATGGTGAGGATCGAATCGCTTCCACTGTTATCGAACGCGAACGTCCTGCCGCCGGTCCATCCCGTCTTGATGCGATACAGGCCCCATCGCGGCCTGACGGACAGGCTTCCGACGGAAGCGCCGCCCTGGATGTCGAGGGTGGTCCAGTTGTCGACAGACACGTGGATCTGGGCCAGGTCGCCCGCCTGCGGGTAGGTGTGCGTCCCGCCGGAAGTCAAATTATTCCATTTGGTCGAGTCATTCCAGTTCGTGGTCGTATTGTTCGTCCCGATCCAGTTGAGCGTTTCAGCATTCGCCTGCACCGTTACAAACGCCACGAGCACGACCGACAGCAACAGAATGTTCCAGTTTCCTCGTCTCATCATTGGTTCTCCTTTAGCCTGGTACGGAAGCCAGACTCCTCTGGTTTCACAAAGACGTGTTGCTTTCTCTGCCCTTTGCATCTCGTTGTGTGCTTGTTTTTCTCCTTCGTTCCGTTTTCTTTCTCGTGTCAAGTTCCATGACAGGCCGGCGGAACGCCTCAACGAGGCGGCTCGCCGGTCGATTGCCTTACGACGAGTTCCGTCCGGACGCGAAGCACACAGCCGCGCGTCGATTTCGCCTTCTCGCCAGCGGAACAGCGAACCATCAACTGCCGCACGGCGTGGCGGCCCAGGTCCATCGTGGGCACGCGAACCGTGGTCAAGGCCGGGCTCATGAACATCGCGCCGTCCACGTCGTCGAAACCCGCGATGCTCAGGTCCTGCGGCACGCGCATTTCGCATTGTTCGGCCGCACGCAGGGCGCCCAACGCCAGCCAGTCGTTGCAGCAGACCAGGGCGGTGGGGCGGACCGACCGCTTCAGCAGTCCCGTGACGCGCTGGGTGGTCTCCACGATGTGATGCGATCCTTCGCTCATCCACTCCGGACGGACGGAAAGCCCCGCTTCCAGCATTCTCGCCGTGAAACTACTCCGGCGTTCGTGATCGCTGGGATTGCCCGCGCCGCCGACGAATCCGATTTCCCGGTGTCCCAGCGATACCAGATGCTCCACCACCGAGGCGATGCCCCCGTGGTTGTCGATGGTGACCACGTCCGGCAGGCCGTCGTACAGCAGGTCCACCAGCACCAACGGCATCTTGCAGGAGTCCACGAACTTTCCCAGGTCGGGGCTGTATTCGCCGATCAGCAGCATGCCCCGCTTTTCCGGAGTGTTCAGGTCGGCCAGAAAATCCTTTCCCATCAGGTCGTCGCTGATCTGGAGGACCGCCTTGCTCTTCCAGCGGCGGAGTTCCTCCAGCACGCCGTCGACGATATGCCGATAGAAGGAGTTGGACAGACGAAACGCCGGAGCGAACATCGCCTCGGACGGGATGTTCGACATCGGTCCGACCTGCATGCCGTCCTGGCCGATGCTGACGGGCTCGATCGGCTCATGGCGATACAGCACGACATCAATCGCTTCGACCACTTCGCCATGAGTGGACACGGCTTGCCTCCCGGTGGGTTGACGTGGCGGGTTTTTCGGCACATATCCCGACTGCCGAATCGCGCGATGAACCCGCTCGCGCACGACTTGGCTCACCGGGCCGCTGTTGTTCAAAACACGCGACACGGTAGCGGGGGAACATCCCGCCGTTTTACTGACATCAATGACCGTTGCTGCCATCGGATCGACTCGCCTTTCCAACCCCGGTGTAAACGTGCGTCTTTCACG
>DNAS01000127.1:2725-14470 GCA_003485185.1 Phycisphaerales bacterium
ATGTAAACGTGCGTCTTTCACTGAAAATAATCATAACGCGCTCCATAATTTTCAGCAATCAATTTCTGGGATATCCTGCAGTATTTTCCTCTGGCGAAAAATCGACAGGCATGCCATAATAGAAAGAAAGTGAAAAGGGTTTCGGTAGGGAAATCGCGAGGATAAAGAAGTAACTTATTCGTAGGATACAACTTAGTCTCCCTATGGGTAACGGATCGCAAATACTCATTCCCCTCGTATACACGCATGGCTAATGAACGGAATCGCCAGAGAAATGAATCGAATCCGTATGTGTAAAAAATGAAACAAAAAGTGGAGACGCCGTTATCGTTGCAGTATCCGCTTTGGTAGAAACGAGAAAGTGAGCGAGAAGTCCAATGGATCAGACGATGCCCAAAACGGAATCCGCGGGGAAAACGCAAATCCAGATGCCGAAAATTCCTTGGCAGGACCGACCGGCCGGGTGTGTCGACCCGATGTGGCGCTACGAAGCCAACCCGATTATCCCTCGCGATGCCTTGCCGACCTCCCACGGCGTCTTTAACAGTGCCGCGGTGGCTTTCGGCAACGGCTTTGCCGGCGTCTTTCGCGCCGATGACAAGACCCGGCGCCAGCATCTGCACGTGGGTTTCAGCAAGGACGGCCTATCCTGGGATATCAATCCGGAACCGATCCGCATGGTTTCGGACGATCCTGACCTCCCTCCGCACGAGATGGGGTACGACCCCCGCGTCTGCTGGATCGAGGATCGTTATTACGTGATCTGGTGCGACCTGTATGAGAAATGCCCGACCATCGGGTTGGCCTGGACGCGGGATTTCCGCCGCTTCCACCAGATGGAACGGGCCTTTTTGCCCTTCAATCGCAACGGGGTGCTGTTTCCACGCCGAATCAACGGCATGTATGTCATGCTCAGCCGTCCCAGCGACGGCGGACATACCGCCTTTGGGGACATTTACTGCAGCCGGAGCCCGGACCTGCGATACTGGGGCGACCATCGCCTGGTCATGAAACCGCAGCAACCGTGGGAGACGACCAAGATCGGCGCGGGCCCCGTTCCCATTGAAACGCCGGAAGGGTGGCTGCTGCTGCACCACGGCGTACTGTGCTCCTGCAACGGGTTTGTCTACAGTTTCGGGGCGGCCCTGCTGGACCTGGACGAGCCGTGGAAAGTCGTCGCCCGCGCCAAGCCCTACCTGATGACGCCCGCGCGGAGCTACGAGCACGTCGGCGACGTGCCCAATGTCGTGTTCCCCGTCGCCGCCCTGGTCGAGCCGCACACGGACCGGATGGCGGTCTATTACGGGGCGGCCGACACCGTCGTCTGCCTGGCCTTCGCCCACGTGAGCGAACTCGTGGACTGGGTCAAGGCGAACGCCTAGCCGCGCCCCGCGGGACGGACGGGAGACTCCCAGGGAAACAGGAATGGGCAGTTCGACGGTCCCTCCGCGCGCCGCCCACCTTGTCCTCTTCAGCGGCCTTCCCAGAACGTCACGAGCCCCTCCGGGGGATCGATGACATCCACGTCCATGCGCTGCTCCGCGTGCCCGTCGCACAGCAGAACGCTGCCGCGGAATCCAGGGTGGCGCGTCAGGTCGGCCAGGCGGCTGAGGTTGAAGGCGCCCGGATTGACCACGTCGGTGCATCCTCGCTGCTCGGACCGTTTCGTTTCCATCACCAGCGCAGCGCTCTGCGAGACCACGACCTCCGAGAGGTTCTTGGGCTTCCACCAGTTGTCGTGGTAGGAACCGGTGCTGTACAGCTCGCCGGGGATTTTCAGCAGGTACATGTTCATGCCGTAATAGTTGGCCGGCGTCTTGTTGTAGACGGGATCGACATATCCGGTGTCCGCCGGGCACGAGTAGTAGAAACCGTAGAGGACGGGCGGCGCTTCGGGCACGCAGCCGGCCTGGGCCAGCTTTTCCTTCCAGTTGGGCAGGGCGGCGTGATCATCGCTGCGAGGGCCGGGAATCAGCCCCCCGTACTCACTGGCGTACATGTGGAACGCCACGCCGATCTGGTGGTTGTTGCTCATGCAGGAAGCGGCATATGCCAGCGCTTTCGCCTTGGTCAGCGAAGGCAACAAGATGCTGACCAGCAGCGAGATAATGGCGATAACCACGAGGAGTTCGATCAGCGTGAACGCCGCCGACCACCTCGCCGCCGTCCGCAAAACTCCCAGCTTGTCGTTCCTGTTGGACATGACTCACCTCGCCAATTGACACAAACGGAACAGGGAGGCCTTCTTGTCGCGCCCGATGCCCGAACCCCACTCGATCCATCCCTTGCGGGTTTTCCCGTCGCTGTCGTTGACCAGGAGGGAAAACCTCAACAGATCGTCCTTCGGCGACAGCGGGGCCAACTGCGACCAGGGGATCGCGCATTCGTAGATTGTCGTGTCGCCTTCGTTGCGCACCACGTGCCGGCCTTCCATCTTCCCGGGTTTCGTGCCTTCGGGCCCCGTCCACCGCCACAGGAGACTTCCCTTGGGCGTCAGGGCCAGCCCCAGCTCGTGCCAGTCGTCGGCCTGCATCGTGCCCGCCGCCAGCGAGAATTGCAGCCCGTCAGCCCGCCAGGTGTCGGCGTTGTTGTAAGGCTGGTGGAACTGGTTGTCCGTGACGCGGAGGGCCAGGTAAAAGTTGGACTCGTCGTATCCGATCCAGATCGTTCCGCTCAGGTCTTTGGGCCCGGCGTGGTCCGTCATCATCACTTTCCCGTCGGCGATCAGGTCGATCGCGGGCAGCGTTTTCCACTCGTCCAGATCACCATCGATCGTCGGCGTGAGTTTCCAGCAGGGGTTGCACCCGGCGTCGCCGCTCCAGGCAATGCCCGGCCGATCGCGGAAATCCACCTTCAGGTCCAGCGGTAGGGGGGCATACGGTTTGGGTTTCAGCGCGGGAACCGTCAGCAGCGTCCTGTCGGCAGGGGGAAGCCGCGTCTGCAACTTTTCCTGCCCCTGCTTGTCGCCAGAAATCCAGCTCACGCCCGTCGCCGTCATTTCACGCGAGGCGTCGTTGGCCAGGCCGATCCGCAGTTCGCCCTTGTCGTTGACGAACGGCGGGGCGGTCAGTGTGATCGGGTCCTGCATCAGGCGGACGAATCCGCCCCGACCGACCATCGCGTCTCCCACGCGGACGTGGTAGTGCATCACTTCCGAGCCGGCGGCTTGGAGTGCCGGCGCGGGCAGCGCTACGGTCTGCTGTTTTCCGGCCGGAACGGTAAAGGCCACCGGCTGGCACATCAGCACGATCTCGCCGGACAGTTCGCCCGTGCCGGCGGTGTTGTCGATTGCCAGTTCCAGCGGGGCCGGGTCGCCCAGGCGCAACCGCCACGGGCCGCGAAGCTCCATGCGGGCCTTGCCTGCGTCAAATCGCGCCGGGAGCGTCCAGTGCCACGTGCCCGCCAGTTGCGTCGCGCGCGGAGCGGCGGGGCGGATCACCACCCAGACCGCACGGGCCGAGACCCGAACCGGAACCGCGATCTTTCCCTCCACCACGGAAAACCCGATCTGCCGCGGCGCGTCCTCGTACAGGTCCGACAAGGTCACCGCGCCGACGGCGAACCCATCGGGGAGTTTCAATTCCATCTGACTGGCGAAATCCTCATCCTTGTCCTGAAGCTGATTGAGCCGCCAGAACGCGACGATCAGGGCCCCGTCCGAGAATCGCCGCCAAGTGAGCGTCTTGACGACGTCCGCGTGGTGGCTGAAGGCCGGTTTGAGGTTCAGCGGTTCGAGGTCCAGGGAGTTCCCGAACGCCTTGGCCACGCGGCTGTAGGCCTGGTAGGCCGGGCGGACGCGGGACGTGTCGTAGGAGATGACGCCGAAGTTGCCCTGGACACCGCTGTTGTCGTAGTCGCACTTGAGGTCGTACCAGTTGACCGTCTCGATCGGAACGCCGCGCAGGCGGACGTCCAGCAGGACCAGCGCCAGCCGGGAAATGTAATCTCCCTGGCGGTCCAGCGAGTCCACCTCCACGCCGATGCCCTTGGCGTCCTTTCCGGTGGAGTAGCCCACTTCTGTCAGATACAGTTTCAGGGGCTTGCCCGTCGGGTTCCACGTCTGCGCCATGCCCCACCAGTCGCGCAGTTCGCTTTCCAGCCCTTGCGGGTCGTCCGCGGCGGCGTGCAGCGATCCGCCTTCGGGCGGCGCGCCGTTGCGGTAGGGGTGGGCGCTGAACCCATCGGCGACCTCGATCGTTCCGTATCGCAACACCCGCTGGAGCCATTGGACGCCCGGTCCCCACCACAGGTGCGAGATCGATCCGATAATCACCGGCGTGTTGGGCGATTTGGCCTTCAGGATGGACGCGCCCAGTTTGCAACTGTCGGCGTAGTCCTTTTCGCTGGCTCGCCAGAAGGATCGCAGGTTGGGCTCATTGTGCATTTCCACCGCCGCGATGCAACGATGCTTCGCGCAGAGATCGCCCAGCCATTCGAAGTAGGCGGGGAAAGTCTTGTTTCCGACGGTGCTGAACAGCGGGCAGAGCACCACCTTCACGCCCGCCCGATCGTACATGTCCAGGTATTGCTCGAATTTCGCCCGCCGGCTGGCGACTTTCTCCGCGTCGTCGCCGGTGAAGAAGCCCTGGTATAGCGCCTCGCGCATCCAGCCGAAGCCGCCGCGCACCACAAAAGGCAACGTGTATTCCAGCCCCCAATAGGGGCCGAACCGTTCCGGGCCGTAGAAAAAATCCGTGTGGATCATGTGCCCGCTGAATCCGAAGATGGAATCCGTCGGCGGCTGGATGTCCGCAGGCGTCGTCGCGGGCAGGAACAAGGCCTGCTGCTCGCAAACCGCCTCCACGTCGTCCACCCAGAGCGTTCCGCCCCCGCGGTTTTTCTGCACCGTCAGCATGATCCAGATGGCCTTGAGCGGCCCGTGCCAGACGCCGTCCTTGGCCCCGCCGAAGTACCCGTCCGCCTTGGACAGGTCCGTCAGTTCCACGCGCTGCCATTGTCCGCTCGCCGTCAGATCCACCTTCCGCTGGAATGTCTGCCCCGTGGCGTCGGTCAGGCGAACGCTGAAGTGCGAAAGCCCCTCTGCCTTGATCCAGAAGCTCATGGAAAGCGCCGCCGCATTGCACGCGCGCTTCATGGCGACATATGAACCGCCCTTGCTGAAATCGCCCGTCAGCCGCGCACTGCCATGGGCCTGGCGACCGACAGTCTTGTCGTGCTCCAGCTTGCCGCCGGCGCCTTTGAACTCCCATCCGCCGTAGTAGGTCCAACCGTCCAGGTCGCTCGCGAAATCGCCCAGTTCCACGCGTTTCGTCGGGACCGAGGCCGCGGCGGGAGCGGTCACGGCAGGCTGGGCGGACTGCGCCGTCGCGGCCGAAACCGTTAGGATGGCCAGGAGTTCCAAAACCACGATGTTGCGAACACGGCCGAATCCGAAAGCCCTCACGCGCAACGGACACTCCTTTCGCATTCCCCCCTATACAATGCCATTTCCAGGCGTTCCCAAGCCGCCCGGACAGTGCCCCGGGAGACGTGAAAGCCGCGGGACAGCTGTCGGCCACCGGCCAGGAAAAGACCTTCCAGGATGCATTGGCGCAAACCGTATACATTCCTGGCGCGGGTAGAATCGCTCAATAGGTCGCCTTGGGCGACCATCGTCATGGGGCTATCCGCTCCTGTGAAAGGCGCCGATCTGTGTTGACTAAAAACTGTCCAATAATGGACATTCTAAGACAACATGACGCAAAGTCAAGGCATTAAAAAAGTCTATGTATTCCTGTGAATTCTGCATGACCCAAAACATCCGATCTGCTTTCACTTTTAAATTCTAAGCGAAATGGAAATCTGAAACCCATACAGGGAATGCTTGTAGTGGAGAAAACAAGGCGTATTCGGTGAAATATTTTCGTCAGGAAGGCACTTTTCGCTTGTAGAGAAACGCGTTGGCGTTATAATAACTCACGTTAGAATAACTCGGAATTTCAGAACACGACTGTCGGAATGATGCGGGAGAATCAACACGTGGCGACACTTCAGGAGATTGCCCAGGAAGTCGGCGTCAGCGCCATGACGGTATCGCGGGCGTTGCGCGGCGTGGGGCGAATCGGTCCTGAAACGCGACAGCGGGTTCGCAAGGTTGCGATGCGCCTGGGCTATCAGCCCATCAGCGGCGTGGTCATTCCGCCGCCGGTCCGTCGTGGAAAAGCCGATCATGCCCTTCGCCTGATTTTGCCGACCATCAGCAGGCAGTTGACGCCCGACATCTCCTGGTTCACGGATCGGATGATTGACGGCCTGCGGCAGCGCTTGGAGGTGTCCAACGGCTTCATGGACATCGAGCATTACGAGACGCTCGATCAGTTGGTTCGCTCGGTGCGGAAGGGGCGCTATCATGGCGTGGTCCTTCGCCAGCCGATTCCGGATGCGTGGGTCCGAAGGATTCAGAAACTTCGCCCGGTGCTCTACGCGGTGGAGTTCGACCACCAGTTGGCGGTGGATAGCGTCTATTCGAATGAGCACCGATCGGCCGCGATGATCCAGGACCATCTTGCCAGGCTGGGGCACAGGAACGTGGCGTGGTTCGGCATTCTGGACCGTTACGCGCCGTACCAAGTGATTTTCGACACCGACGACGGCGCCACGGCGGCGGACCGACAGGGCATCACGGTTCACGGACCGCGGCACGCGGCTTGGGCGAACATCGTCTTTGCCCAGCTCAGCCGGCACACGCAGTCGTTGGTGCTCGTGGAGCGGGATTGGCGCACCCAGAGCCTGGATACGGTGGTGACCACGGGACTGGAGCGGATTCTCGCGACGCAACCCAGGCCGACGGCTGTCGTGACCTCCTGCGACCCCGCGGGCGCGTTGCTGGTGGACCAGTTGATCGCGCGCGGGTTGTCGGTGCCGAAGGACATGAGCGTCATCAGCTACGGCGGGTCGGAAATCGCCAGGCAGCACAGACCGCCGTTGGACAGCCTGGAGATGCCGATGGAGACGATCGGGCGGGTGATCCCGGAGTTGATCGAGCGTCGCCTGGCCGACCCGGACGCCATTCCCGTCAGCATGCAGTTCGAGACAAAACTTTGTGCGGGCGAAACAGTTGGGCGTTGTTCGCCCTAGAAGCATTTTTGAAAGTGGAGAATTCGGCTTGAAACGAGGTAACCATTTAGAAGGAGAAGGGCAATGTTGAGAACAAGTCTGGTACTGGCGATTGCGGGCATTCTGGCTTTCGCGAGCAGCGCGCAGGCGGTCTGGGTCGAGGATTTCTCGACGGTTACGAGCGGAACCGCCCTGACGGACGTGACGGGATGGAGCAAGGTCTCGGGCAACAACAGCACGGTGGAGACCGCCGCGGGCTTTGCAGATCAGGGGCTGCGGGAGCCGGGCGGGAACGGCATTTCCGGCGGCAGCGGAAAGTATGTCCGCTCCCTGACGGGAAGCGAAATCGTCACGGCAGGGGACTCGAGCTTCAGCTTCGTTTTCCAACTGTTCAACGGCAACGGAACCTATCGGGATGCCGGGTACGTGATGCGGTATGAACTGGGCGAGGCCGGCGGAGAGAACGCCTTCGTCTTCACCGTTCGCGGAAACGCCGACCCCGACACTGCCAGCGGATGGGACGCCATTCGCGACAACAGCGTGGACTACTCCAGCGGCGGGGCGGATGTGGCCAACGCGACCTTCAACACCGTGGCTTCGAGCGGAAACTACACCTCCAAGTGGAGCTACGATTTGTGGTATCGGATCGACATCACCAACATCAACCTCTCGACGTCCGGCATGGGCAACAACGTGACCGGAACGTTCACGCTGACCGAACTGGGTACCGGCGCCGGCGGATCGGACATCGTGCGGATTAACGCGGCGACCATCACGGCGACGGGTTCTAATGCCGCCAACCCGTTCGACAAGATCGACTACTTCGGCTTCACTCGCAGCACCACCAAGAGCTGGGAAGACGCAAGCGACACGAAAATGGACAACTTCAATCTGGTTCCCGAGCCGGCCACCGTGGTCCTGCTCGCTGCGGGCGCCGTGGGCGCGCTGCTGAAGCGTCGCCGCGCGTAACCTGAGTAAAATTGCCGCGATGTAACCTCGGCGTGGGGGCGGGACCGGGTCGGTGCAGGGCGCCCCGGTTCCGCCCACGCCGAGCTATCGGGACGGATCCTAGGATATAGGGGACAGGTGACTTATGCGAAATCGAAGAGGATTCACGCTGATCGAACTCCTCGTGGTGATCGCAATCATTTCGCTTCTGGTGAGCATCCTGCTGCCCTCGCTCAGCCGGGCCAAGGAACTGGCGAAAAACGTGGTCTGCACCATGCAGGTGCGAAACCTCCACATGCCCTGGGCGATGTATACCGAGGACAACGACGGGCACCACGTGCGGATGTTCACGCCCCTGCTGGGTGGGTCAAGCGGATACTGGCTGCACAAACTGCTGGGCGCCGGCGGAAGCGGCGGAGTGGTCACCTGGGGCAAGGAAAACGCGTACCTTTCCAGCCCGGAAACGCTCCTGTGCCCCAACGGCAGCCACAACGCCAACATCTCCTGGTGGGGACTGACCCCGCCGTCCATGCCGGACAAGGGCGGAGAGGCCCAGTGCAGCTACGGATACTACGGCGTCCAGCTTTGGGAGATCATCCAGACGGAGTTCGGAACCGCCTTGAAGTGCCCGGACGTTCCGCTGTTCTATTCGCGCCGGCTGGTCCGCCCGGACGTCTGGCCGGTGTTTGTCGACGCCGCCCAGCCGATCATCCAGGACAGCATGTCGGTCAAGCTGCCCGAGCAACCGCCGTACCAGTATTTCACCGCCTACGCGCGGCACATGGGATTCGCCAACCTCATGTTCGCGGACGGGCACGCGGGGAACGTCGAAGCCGGAAGCCCGGAATACAACAACTTCAGCCTGCAAGCCGGGGCCAGCGGCGGCGCATACCAGTAAATCTCATAGAAGAGTGAATCTCTCGTGTTCCTCTGAACGAATGGAGACGCGCAAATGCGAAGGACCACAGTCCGGACGGGCGTTCCTGTTGCCGCGCTGTTCGCGGCTTTTCTTGCAACCGCGGCCATCGCCGCCGAACCCGCGAACCTCGCCGGAAACGGCGGATTTGAAGACGGCGTCTCGGGCTGGCTGTACCAGCAATGGGAGGGCAAGCAGCCTCCCGGCGAGATCGACGCCAAGGACTTCAAGGAAGGCAAGGCGTCGTTCCGCATGGGCGTGGCGAGCGCGTCCGGCGGGCGCTACTTCGCCAAGGAAATCAAGATCGAGGATCCTTCCCAGGACCACGTGGTCCTGGTCTGGCTGAAGACGAAAGACGTGCCGTACGGCGCTGCCCATCTCCAGATCGGCATCGAAGGCCGGGGCTGGCTGGGCTCCGCCACCGGGCAGACCGACGCGCTGGTCCTCGGCGGCACGACGGACTGGAAGCTCTACGGCGTGTTCCTCCCCGCCGGCGCGTTGGGCAAAGCGAAGAAGGTGACGCTGTTTTTCCGGCACGACCAGCTCGGAAAGGGCACGTTGTGGATCGACGACCTGGTCGTCCGCCCGGGCAAGGAGAGCGACGTTCCGACGGCCCCCAAGCCGTTGTCCCTCAGCGGTGACACATCCCGTCCCGACACCAGCACGTTTGTCCTGGGCGAGAAGGTGCAACTGACGTTCCAGGTCGGCGGCCTGGAGGAAGGGCAGAAGCTGACTCTCCCCGTGCGCATCGTGGACGAGCACGAAAAGGAAATCGCGACGACCTCACTGCCGGTCGTGGGCGACGCCAAGGGCCACTGGACCGGCACGATGGACGCGCCATGTGAGAAACTCGGTTTCTATCGCGTCCGCGCGGAACTGTCCAACGGAGCGCGGATCGAGAGCCTCGGCAGCCGCGCGGCGGGGTATCTCACCTATGCGGTCGTGCCCGACCCAGCTGGCCGAAAGCTGTACAGCGAAAAGGAAACCTTCTTCGGAATGCAGGGCGGGTTCGGTTCGTGGAAAGATGACATCTGCCGCAAGCTCGGCATCCGCTGGGTGCTGGATGACTCGTTGCAGTGGAAGCGCCGGGAACCCAAGAAGGCGGGGGAATTCGACGCGGACAAGGAAATCGACAAGCTCGTGCCCATCCGCTCCGACGGGTCCAAGTGGGTGACCTATCCCCTGCCGACGCTCTTCGGCGCGCCGGCGTGGGCGGTCGATCCCAAGACGTTCGCCTACATGACCGGCGCGCTGACGGAAGAGGGCGAGAAAGCCTGGGATGCCTATTGCCGCAAGGCCGCCAGGGTGTTCTGCCATCGCTACCCGGACCTCGAGCAGCACATCTACCAGATCACCTGGGAGCCCATCCGCCCGTGGGGATATCGCGGAACCGACAAGCAACTGGTGCGGATCTACGAGATCGCCCACAAGGCGCTACACGATGTGGACCCGAAGGCCGTCGTCGCCGGACCGTGCCGCGGCATCAAGGAAGACGACGTCCCGAGCATGCGGGAACTGGCGCAGGCCGGAATCATGCCGTATCTCGACGCCTTCACCGCCCATCCCTATTACCCCATGCCGTCGGAAAAAGAGGGAATGGTCGCGTGCCTGCGAAACATGAAGCGAACCCTGCGCGAGCTGAGCGGCAAGGACCTGCCGATGTATGGTACGGAGCAGGGACATTCGACGGACGAGGACCCTTCCCGGGAGCTGAATCTCGCCCGCGAACTGATGCGGCAGAACCTCATGATGCTGGGTGAGGGATTCCGCTTCAACATCCTGTTCTACATCGTGGATTACCGCCTGGGCCCGCAGCGGGGCTACGGTTACTACTACGCTCTCCTTCCGGGCGTTCCGTGGGCGCCGGGGAAAATCGGTCCCAAGCCGATCGCGCCCGCGTTGGCGGCCCAGAGCCTCCTGCTGGAAGGGCACAAGTCCGCCGGCGCCATCGAATGGCTGGGCGAGACGGCTTGGGGCTACGCCTATCAGCGCGGCGACGACGTGGTGCTGGCGCTGTGGGACTACGGCGACAAGCCTCGCAAGGTGATGATCCCCGTCGGGGCCGAGTCGGTCGTCGTCCATGACTGGATGGGCAACGCGAAAGCGACGCCCGCGCCTAGCGGCGTGGTCACTCTCGAGCTGGGGCCCGAACCGGTCTATATCGCCGGCGTCTCCAACGCCCTGTGGGGCGACGGTGACAAGGCGCTCCGCGTGGCGGAAGGTTCCTTCGTGAGCTGTCCGGGGCAGCGAGTGATGGTCAAGGCCGTCGTGTCCCGCCTGAAGGGCGGGCCCGACAAGGCCGAACTGCGTTTCGAGGCTGACCCGCGCCTGGGCGTCAAACCGCAGACCCGCGCGATCACCTTCGGCAGCACCGAGCAGGTCTGCACGTTCGAGGTGGACATTCCCGGAAACACCGAGCCTGGGCGGTACACCTTCCACATGCTGCTGCGAGACGGCGGACGCGATCTCGGCGTCGCAGGCGGAGCGGTGGAGACGGTTTCGCCGGTGCAGATCGTGGACATCCTTCCTGCCGAGGTCGGCGGACAGGCCCGCGGGTTGGCGCTGCTGCTGAAGGACCGTCGCGGAAACGGCGTTTCCGGAACGGTCGGCGTGGAACTCGAGGGCGTGGCGGGCGTGAAGGCCTCGGCCGAGTTCCGCCTGGCCGCGGGCGAGACGTCCCGCGTGGTCGTGGACCTTGGAAAGCTGGACCTCTCTCCGGCACGGATCGTCGATGTGCTGACGGCGGTCAGGACCGCCGATGGATATGTCGCGACGGAAAAGGCGCGGGCCAACTTCCTCCTGGCGACGCGATGCAGGACCGCGCC
>DNAS01000127.1:14573-15059 GCA_003485185.1 Phycisphaerales bacterium
GAGCAGGACCGCGCCGTCCGTGGATGGAAACCTGGCGGACTGGGCGGATGTCCCGTCCTTCGAGCTGCGGGGCAAGGAGCACGTCAACCGCAGCCCCCAACACTACACAGGCGACGCCGACCAGGCGGTCAAGGTCCAGTACGCCTGGGATGACAAGGCGTTGTACATGGCCTTGGCGGTAACCGACGACGCGCACGTCCAGCCGGCGAAGGACGTCAACACGTGGCGGTTCGACTGTGTCCAGGCAGCCTTCGCCATGAACCCGAAAAAACAGGGCAAGGTGACCGGAAACCTGCTTGACGACGTGGGCAGCCAGCGCCATACGGAGATCAACTTCGCCCTCACGTCAGGCGGCGTCGAAGCGTACCGGTCGATCACCTGTGACGAGGAGCATCTGCCTTCGGGTCCGGTGGCGGCCGGGCGGATTTCCCTGGCCGTCGTGCGGACCGGAACGCAGACGATCTACGAGATCGCCATCCCGTGGTC
>DNAS01000127.1:15134-15763 GCA_003485185.1 Phycisphaerales bacterium
TACGAGATCGCCATCCCGTGGTCCGAACTGGGTGCCCTCCAGGCGCCCCGCGCGGGTGACGTGTTCGGGTTGGCCGCAGCGTTCAACGATGCCGACTCGCCCGACCAGCGCGACCCCAGCGCCTTGGGTTTGTTCGGCGGAATCGCGCCGGCGAAAGACCCCGGCAAATTCGGCCTGCTGTTGTTGGGCTCCTGACGGGGCGTTCTCCGGCCTCAAGGATTGGAAGGAATTTCTTGACTTGCCGGTCGGGAACTGGTCGAATCACAAGGCATAACGGACCGTCGCATGGTGCGGCGTTCCGGTGGATTCAGGGGAATCCACTTTCGACGCGACCCCGAAAGAAAAAGCTTGGGTCCCAACGCTGCGTGCGGAGATGACGAGATGAGCAAGAACATTTATGTGGGCAACCTGAGCTTTGACACTTCGACTCAGGATCTTCAGGAGCTGTTTGGCCAGTACGGCGAAGTGGTGTCGGCGAACATCATCACCGACCGCGAGACGGGCCGGAGCCGCGGATTCGGCTTCGTGGAAATGGCCGACAACGCCGCGGCGGATGCGGCGATCAACGCCCTCAACGGCAAGGAATTCTCCGGCCGGAACCTGACGGTCAACGAGGCGAAGCCCCGGGA
>DNAS01000128.1:0-1067 GCA_003485185.1 Phycisphaerales bacterium
CTTGGGAAGGTATTCAAACGATCCCCCGCAAGAGGGTTGAATGGTGCGGAGTCACCGCGTTGAGAGGGAGTGTCAGAATTTCTGTGTGTGAGGCGCTATGAGACATTTCCTCTGAAGGAAAGTCGGGTTTCATTCTAAGCGATGGTCCGGGTGAATCGATCGTCGTAGAGGATGGCGAACTGGTTCATCGCCTCCTTCCAGTCCTTGGCAGCGCGTCCCCAGTCGGCGGTGATGTTGCGCAACGCCAGCCAGATCAGCTTGGTGGCCGCGTCATCACTTGGAAAGTGCCCCCGCGTCTTGATGATCTTGCGCAGCCGGGCGTTGATGCTCTCGATCGCATTGGTGGTGTAGATCACCCTGCGGATTGGAGGTGGAAACGCAAAGAATGGAATCACCCGGTCCCACGCCCGGCGCCAGGCGCCCGCCACGGTCGGGAACTTCTCGCCCCACGGTCCCTGGGCGAAGGCGTCGAGTTCACCCAACGCCGCTTCGGCGCTGGGCGCCGTGTAGATCGGCTTGATCGCTGCCGCCAGCGCCTTACGATCCTTCCAGCTCGCGTAGTCCAGGCTGCTGCGGATCAGATGAACGATGCAGGTCTGCAGCGTGGTGGCCGGGAACACTGCCCCCAGCGCTTCGGGCATGCCTTTCAGGCCGTCGGTGACGGCGATCAGGATGTCGGCCACGCCGCGGGTCCTGAGGTCGTTGAAGACCTTCATCCAGAACTTGGCGCCTTCGGTGTTCTCGATCCACAGCCCCAGGATGTCACGCGTACCGTCGGGCAGGATGCCAAGCGCCAGGTAGATGGCTTTGTTGCGGACGACCGCGTCTTCACGAATCTTGACCCGCAGGGCATCGAAGAACACCACCGGATACATCGGCTCCAGCGGGCGTGACTGCCAGGCCGTAACCTCGGCCATCACGGCGTCGGTGACGGAACTGATGAACTCGGGCGAGACTTCGGTGCCGTACTGCTCGAGCAGGAAGCCCTGGATCTCGCGGATGGTCATGCCGCGCGAGTACATGGCGACGATCTTGTCGTCGAAGCCGGTGAAGCGCCGTTCGTGCTT
>DNAS01000128.1:1257-2016 GCA_003485185.1 Phycisphaerales bacterium
GGGATGAGCAAGGGCTCGAAGCTGCCCTGCCGGTCGCGGGGAACGTCGATCCGCAGCGGCCCGTCCTCGGTCAGTACCGTCTTGCCGCTCACGCCGTTGCGGTGGTTGCTGGCGTCTCCGGGCTTGTCAGCACCCGGTGGGTAGCCCAGGTGGTGGCTGAGTTCGGCGCCCAGCGCACGCTCGATCAGCGCCTTCTTGAACGCCATCGAGGCGGCATTGACCGCCTCGGCGCTCATCGGCCCGCTGACCAGATGGTCAATGAGTTCCTTCGGGATGGTGGGCAGCTCCGCTGCCGTCTTGCTCTTTCTGGTCTTGGTTGGCATACATGCTCCTTGCTGACATGGTATGCCTCACACACAAAATTTCTGACAGGCTCCGTTGAGATCGTCGCTATCGATGCTCTCTACCGTGCTGGGGGCAGTAATGGCGTAGCGTCGATGACGACGGTTGGAAATTGTTGCCTTACCGAGCCTCTGCAATATTCGCCTCGAGCAAACCTGATCTATCAAGCAAACACTTGATGTTGAACTTCAACTCAAGGTTGAAGCTATTCTTGGCAGTAAATGACGATGTGACGGCTGTGCGACCATTAGGGTGCTCGGATATGGCCAAATTCATGATCCGTGAAAAATAAACTGTGCTTGGGTGTGCGGCATTGGCTTTTGCATATGCTTCGCAAAGATCCACTGCTCTCGTCTTCTGAATGTGCTCCGCAGCAGCAAATCGATTCCCGGCCTCTACGTCCGTTTTTGAAAAGAA
>DNAS01000128.1:2167-5520 GCA_003485185.1 Phycisphaerales bacterium
ATGTACGTCCGTTTTTGAAAAGAAAACGTTAAACGCCCCTGCATTCTTGCCGCATGTTACGTAAAAGATGGGATCAGTTTTTGTCCCCTTGCCCCCGGAGATATACGCGGACGAAGGATCAATGTCTTTACACCGGCTGTTCTCCCTATGAATTTTATTGACGCCTTGAACAATCGTCTTCTTGTAAGGGGCCGTTTTCTTGTCCCACAGGAAGTCTTCTTCGGTGAACACGGTGAAGCCGCCAGGCTGGATTTTCTGTCCCCTAAGAAACTTACTTGGAACCCATCCACGGTGAGATTCTCGCAGCCACTCTGGTTCAGAAACACTAATCTTCGACCAACCGGCCTGAGTGCACTCTTCAAAAACAACGACAGTATTATCAATCGTCGCGTAATGCGTTTTACGAAAAATCTCTGTTGCTTTTTGATTTATGATTTTGTCGGACTTAGTAGTCGGGCCACTCCGGATAGGGATGTCGGAGCCTGATACGCGAAGTGTTTGCCCGGTCTTTGCACTATCCTTGCCGCAAGGTTGAAGACCCGCCGCACTAACAGGTGCTGCGAAGAAACCGAAACTAACAACGAGCATGAACATAGTAAACTTCTGCACCACAACTCCTCCCCGTTTCTTTTTAGTCCCACTGTTTGTTTGCAAACGCTGATTTCCGCATGGTGTCTGCGCCGGGCATGCCGTTAGCAATGTTCGTTGACAATTGCACGATCGAAAGGCGTGTAGTGAGCGCCAAGTAGCGCGCGGATATACTCAACGACAGCGCGTTCAAAGGCAGGATCGAGAAAATCAACGTATAGGTACATGTCGTTGGCTTCTTGCTCAGCGCCGAATCGATAGTATTTGTTTTCGAAACGCGCGAGTTCTGCAGATATTGTTTCTTTGTCCAGTCTTATGATTCGCTGATTTTGTTTGCGCTGCTGCTGGATCGTTGTGCAGTCAGCGTCCGTATGAATAGTAACGTGTTGGTTAGGATAGTTCAGATACGCTGTAAGCATGGTTTCTGTATGTCCGTTTTGTCTTAACAATATGGTCAGGGTACTCCAACTCCCCGAGCTCCCAAATCAGCACGGTAAAGAGCATCGACAGCGACGATCTCAACGCGGTGACTCCGCACCATTCAACCCTCTTGCGGGGGATCGTTTGAATACCTTCCCAAGCCCGTGATGCACCTCGCGGAATGACGCCGTCCGCAGTGCCACAACACACAGCCGGTGGCTTGGGAATATTGCGTAACTCTTCTGTGACGGGTACGACTCAACGTCCGCAACCTGTAGGCACCGGTCGTTCAACTGGGCCAACGCCAACGGCAGCTACGGCCGGAGGCTGTGTGGAAACGTCCCTCGCGCAAGCACGCAAGCATCGGGGTCGCACGCAAGCATCGGGGTCGGGTCTTGCAAAAACACATTGGCAAAACCATCAACAACCCGGACAAGTTCTAAGCCGCCTGCGCAAGCGTGAAATCGACGCGCACCTTGTCGAACGGGCACACGATCTTTCCGCTTTCGGTTTTCTCCAGCAGCCCGGTTTCCAGCAGGGCATGCACATCCCGGTGCACGGACTTGACGTCGCGTTCCAGCCTGCGGGCCAGTTCGCGCAGGCTCATTTCGCCGGCGCCGCTCATCGCTTCCAGCACGCCCCAACGCTTGGGGCTGATTTCGGAGAACAGTAGTTCGGGGCTGGCGTAACTGAATGTGAATTGCTGGACGCGCCCTGATTTGGCAGCTTTGCGCATGCCTTTGGCACCCGTCCTGAGTGCAGCTTTCCAGTCCGGATTGATTTCAATGACAGCGGTTTTCATTCGACGCTCCTTTCCGCTTCCGCGATGAAACCATCCAGAGGCTGGGCGACGGGAACAAGGCGATATGCCGACTCTATTCTATCCAGATGCTTAGGGTTGCCTTTGCCGTGCTCACTGCTACCCCCCACTCAACGCCTGAAATATGTACAGCGTTGCATCCTCCGGCACACGGTCGGAGAGGGTCTTGCGGTCGACGACAACGGTGTCGTTGAGGCTGATGATGACGTGCCGGCGCAGCGCGCCGCGTTCGTCGAGCACGTAGTCGGAGAATCCCGGGGCGAGTGCGTCGACGGCGCGCAGGACGTCTGCGACCGAGCCGGACGGCACCTGGATCGTGCGGTTTTCCAGCGCCGGAAAGTAGCGGTACAGATGCGGGGTCATTTCTACCGTGGGCATGGCGTTCAGCCGAAGCGGACCGAATACACCGGCGGAAAATTGTGGCCCAGGCATTGCCAGGTTTCGCCGCGGTCTTCCGAGAGGTAGACGTTGCCGGTGGTGCTGCCGAAGCACAGGCGGTCGCCGGCGATGTCGAGGGCGTGCCGCAGCACGATGTCGTAGGCGTTTGCCTGCGGCAGGCCGCTGCGGAAGGCTTGCCACGATTGCCCGCCGTCGGGGGTGCGCGCGACGCACACGCCGCCGCCGATGGCCATGCGCTCCGAGTCCGCGCGGGCGGGGACGACCCAGGCGGTGCGCCCGTCGTGTGCGTCGACTGCGATGGGGAAGCCGAAGTGGACGCCGGCATCGGGCAGGCTGACCTTTTTCCAGGTCGCCGCGCCGTCGTCGCTGTAGAACACGCCGCAGTGGTTCTGCTGCCAGAGATGGTCCGGCTGCGCCGGGCAGGCGGCGACGCAATGCGGGTCGTGCCCCCATTCGGCTTCCGGATTGGGCATGTAGTCGTTCAGCAGGCCGCGGTTGCGCCCGCTCCAGGTCTGGCCGCCGTCGGTGGTTTCCAGCACGCCGGCGGACGACACCGCGACGTGCAGATGCCGGGGGTCGCGCGGGTCGACGACGATGGAATGGATGCCGGGCTCGAACACGCCGTAGTCGATGCTGGCCGGCGTGCCGCCCCAGCGCGTCTCGCTGGTTGCCTCGCCGGCGAAGAGGTCGCCGCCCCGGCTTTCATGGTTCCACAGCGGGCGGTTGAGCGCCCAGGTGTTGCCGCCGTCGTCGCTGACGAAGAGGCCGCCGGGAATGGTGCCGGCATACAGCCGGCCGGGCTCGTCGGCGGTGCCGAATGCCAGCGTCCAGATCTTCAGGACGGTCGCGTCCCGGTACTCGGGCTGTCCCGCGGGTGCTGCCGGGTCGAAATCCGGCGTCGGCAGGTATTGGACGATGTGGCGCGCGCCTGCCGGGTACTTCAGAGACAGCACGTCCTCCCAGGTGGCGCCGCCGTCGCGCGAGCGCGACAGCTTGGGCCCCCAGTGGCCGTGATCGAGCGACGCCCACAGGGTGCCGTCGCGCGGGTCGCGCGCCGCGTAGCACACGGGAATGCCCGGGTGTTCGATGGGCCGCGGAGCCCAGCCGGCATTCGACCGGTCAAAAA
>DNAS01000077.1:0-16829 GCA_003485185.1 Phycisphaerales bacterium
GCAAGCCGTGCCACCCTTTCTTTTGGATGTTTTCTACAGAGCATCCTCAGCACTCAGTCCTTCCCCATCGAGGCTCTCAGTGACCGCTCGCTCACGCTCGCGGCTCTGTTCACTCTCCACTATGCACTCACCACTCTTCACTTCTTCTTGGCCTTCATCTTGGCCGCCCAGAGTTTCTTCATCTTCCGCATCTCGGGGTTGAGCGGCACGGGCTGGCCCGGGCACTGGTTCTTCGTGTCGTAAAGCCAGTGGCCCTGGTTGTCGCGCAGGACGGGCAGGCGCTTGGCGACCGGAGGCGGCTTGACCGCGCCCGTCGGACGCGCCGCGTACCAGTAGGCCACGCTGCTCATCTCGTTGGCCAGGTGGTTTCCGTGCCCGTGCTCGATGGTCACCTTGATTTCCTTCCGGAAGCGCACGGGGTTCTCCAGGTGCAGGACGTAACTGGTCTGGTAGCCGTGCGTGTGGGACTCGTGGATGCTCGAACCGTTCCGCAGGAAGGCGTTCGGCTGCATGCCCCAGGCCTGGTTGAGGTAGTCCTCGCTTCCGGTTCCGTGCAGTTCGGGCGGCCACTTGTACCCGTCCACCCAGATCATGTCGTCGCCCTCGCCCCACCACGTGCCCTGGAAGTTCGTGACGGACAGGTTGCATCCGAGGTAGTGGCCGCGCCCCTTCGTGTCCAGGATCACGTAGTTGGTGTCCCAGGCAAGTTTTTCCTTGTTGACGATGTCGGCCTCGGGCGTGTTGACGGTGATCTCGTGGGCCCAGCCGCCGAAGGGGTTCGTCCGGCGGAATTCCGCGTGGAAGTAGCCCGCGTCGTCGGCCGGCGGCGCGTCGTACGTCTCGTAGTCCACGTAGAAGTACTGGCGGTGGTCCTCGCCGCTCTCGTTGACCAGCTCGATCAGCGCCCGCTCGCGGAACGGCATCGGCACGTAGCAGTTCAGCGCGCAGCCCTGGTCGAACTCGTTGTTGTGGTTCGTGGAGGCGGTGAACAGCAGCGACTGGAAGCTGTTGACGATCCCGTGCCCCAGGCAGAAGAAATCGCCCAGGGGAACCAGCACGCTGGGGCGCTTGGCGTTATCCCAGGTGATCTTCAGCAGGCAGTGGCGGTAGTGGTTGCGCTGCGTCATCCAGATGTGGGTGATCCTGCCCGGGCCGCGGATGTCGGCCAGCACGCGGGACTGCCCGGCCGGGATGTTCCACGCGTCGTTGTTCCTGCCCGTCGTGTCCCACGAGGAAAAACGCCCGGTGCGGCGGTCGCGGATGCGGCACAGCTCGTTCAGCATGGAAAGTCTCCTGGGAAATTTCCCGTTGGGTTGTCGTTTTGAAAACAGAAAGACCTACCGCAGAGAACGCAGAGAAAATCATTCTTTTTAATTCTCAATTCTCCGCGACCTCTGCGTTCTCCGCGGTTCCTTCTGTTTTGTTTTCAAAGGATCGGGGAAATTGTACCCCCGCCGCGCGGAGGTGCAACGGGGTTCCCCGATTTCTCTCGGCCTGTTCGCGACTTTGCGAAACCCGCCGCATCTGTTACACTGAACGGCTCATTGACGGTCCGCAAGACGGACAGGAGCGTGTTTTGCATGTGGTACAAGCCGTACGGAAAGACGGGCAAGAAGATTTCGGTCATCAGCTTCGGCGGCATGCGGTTCGCCGACCCGAAGGACCTTGACGCCAGCGCCGCCGTGGTGCTGCACGGATATCGCCAGGGCATCAACTACTTCGACACCGCGCCGTTCTACTGCGGCGACCGGAGCGAGGACATCTTCGGGGCCGCCGTGAAGCAGATGAAGCCCGGCACGTTCTACCTGTCCACCAAGTGCGGCGTGCCCGACGGCGGGGAGCTGCGCAAAAGCCTGGAGCAGTCGCTCAAGCGGCTGCACGCGGAGAAGATTCACTTTTTCCACATCTGGTGCGTGACGTCGCTGGCCGCCTGGGAGAAGCGCAAGAGCGGCGGCGCGGTGGCGGCCGCCCTGAAGGCCAAGGAAGAAGGGCTCATCGAGCACGTCGTGATTTCCTCGCACCTGCCGGGCAACGAGCTGCGCGGCGTGCTGGAGGAAGGCTGGTTCGAGGGCGTGACGCTGGGCTACTGCGCGATCAACTTCCCCTACCGCGAGGAGGCGCTCGCCTTGGCCGGGCGGATGAACCTCGGCGTGGTGACGATGAACCCCCTGGCCGGCGGGGTGATTCCGCGGAACGCCGAACGCATGGGCTTCATCAAGGGCCCGCGGGACGAGTCGGTGGTCGCGGCCGCCCTGCGGTTCAACATCTCGCACGACGACATCACGTCGGCCCTGGTGGGCTTCAGCAACGTCGAGCAGGTGGACGAGGCCTGCCGCGCGGTGGAGAATTTCCGCCCCTACGAACAGGCCCACCTCGACGCCGTCCGCCGCAACGTCAAGGAATCATTCAACGACCTGTGCACCGGCTGCGGGTATTGCCTGCCCTGCCCCCAGGGCGTGGCGGTTCCCAAGATGATGGATTCGTACAACATGAAGATTCTCATGGGGCAGGACCCGGTCCAGATTCGCAACCGCCTGAAATGGCACTGGAACCTCAAACCGTCCGACGCCAAGGCCTGCTCGCTCTGCGGGGCCTGCGAGGAGCGATGCACCCAGCACCTGCCCATCCGCGAGCGGATGAAGGAAATCATCGACCTGCCCGACGAAACGTAATGTTCATTTGCGGAGCGTCAGCAGCTTGAGGCCCAGTTCCGGGTCGGGCTCGCGCGCGGCGTCCACGCCGAGGATCTCGAACAGGACGACCTCCAGCACGCAAAAGACGCTTGCCCCGCCGCGCGGGCAGCCGACGATCGCCTCGTCGCCCCGCCCGATGCCCGCGTGCAGGTGCAGCTTCGGCCCCGACTCGTCGCGGAAGATCGTCCCCACGCCCGCGATTTCCCGGGCGTCGTCGAACTCGCGATAGGTCGGCTCGATCGGTCCGGTGGGATTCTTCGGGCCGACCACGACCTTCGCGCGGCGCAGCCCGCCCACGACCACCACGGCAGCGCAGCGGATGTCCTCCTTCGCCGCCAGCGATTCGATCTCGCCGTAGAGGTCTTCGGCCTCGAAGCCCCTGGCCACCACCACACGCCCCATCCGCCCGATCGAATAGTCCATCGTCCTGTCCTCCGCGCGGTCTCCCGTCGCTACGGATTCCGCGAAACGGTTGCCTTTTCCGCCGGTTTTAACTATGAGTGCGTTATCCTGCAAGTCCGGCATGAAAATGCCCTGTTGAAAACATCCGTTTGCGGGATGGGTGGCACGCTTTGCTGGCAAAGCGTGTTGCTGACTTTGTGAAGAACACGGCCTGCAAGCAAGCCGTGCCACCCTGTTTTTCAGATGTTTTCAACAGGGCAGGATGAAAAGAACCCCCGCTGGGGGAGCGTGCGGAACCATCTTGCGATTCGTGACCCATCTTCTCGCCGTCGGATTCGCGATGTCCCTGGCCCTGTGGGGCGGGGCGTCGTCGGCGCTCGCGCAGGCGTGGCCCGACGTCGACCCCCAGGACCTGCTGGAACAGTTGACCGACAGCGACGGCGCGGTGGTGGCGGAAGCCGCCCGCCACCTCGGCGACATGCGGGAAAAAGACGCCGTCGCGCCGCTGACGGCCGTGCTCCGGAAAGGCCCTGCCGCAGCCCGCGCCCCTGCCGCCCGCGCCCTGGGGCAGATCGGCGACCGTCGCGCGGTCGAGTCGCTCCTGGAGGCGATTTCCGCCCGGGACGAGGCGCTGCGTCTCCAGGCCGTTATCGCCCTCGGGCAACTCGGCGACGCGCGGGCCGCCGACACCCTGGCCCGCTGCCTGCGCGACCGCAAGCCCGCCATCCGTCACGCCGCCGCCGAGGCCCTCGGGCAGGTGGACGGCGAAGCGGGCATCCGCGCCCTGACCGCCGGCATGAAACGCTACGACGAGGACCTGCAAACGCACCTGCTGGGCGCCCTCGGGCGGACCGGCGACGCGCGGGCCCTCGACGCCCTGACAGCCGCCCTGGCCAGCCGCAGCGGCGCGGTCCGATACGCCGCCGCGCAGGGGCTCGGGCGAATCGACCACCGCAACAGCCGCGCGGCGCTCGGAAATCTCATCGACGGCGACGACAGTTCCCTCGCCGTCGTCGCTGTCGAAACCCTCGGCGCCATGGATTCGCCCCAGGCCCGCGGCGTGCTGCTGGAGGCGCTGGGCGTCTCGTCCTGGCAGCGCGACGCCCTCGTGGACACCCTCTCCGAACAATGCGCCGAGTCCGACATGCCCTCGCTCCTTCACAAGCTCGGCGACGACAACTGGGTCGCCCGCTGCGACGCCGCGCGGGTGCTGGGCGCCGTCGGAAGCGCCCGCGCGATTGACGGTCTGCTCAAGGCGATGGACGATCCCCGCCCCGAGGCCGCCGACGCGGCGGCAGAGGCCCTCGCGCGCATCGCTGACCCGCGGAGCGTGCCTCCGCTGATCAAGGCCCTGTCGGCAGAGACGCATTGGAAACGCCAGCGGGCGGCCGTCGCACTGGGGCACTCCAAGGCACACGACGCCGTGCGCCCGCTCATCGAAATCGTCGCCAAGGACTTCCAGGCCCGGCGGCAGGCGATCGTGTCCCTTGGGCGCATCGGCGATCGTCGCGCCCTTCCGACGCTGCTGGACGCGCTGAAGGCGCCCGAGCTTCGGGCGCCGGCGGCCGAGGCGCTCGGGAAACTCGGCGACGGACAGGCCGTCAAACCGCTGACCGGCCTGCTGAAGGACCACGACCCCGCCGTCCGCGCCGCCGTCGCCGTCGCGCTGGGCGAGTGCGGGGGCAAGGCGATGGCCGGGGCGTTGCTGGACCTCCTGAACGACCGGGACATCTCCGTCCGCGTCGCCGCGATTTCCGCGCTGGGCAAACTCGGCGACGGCGCCGCGGCCGAACGTGTGGCGGAACTGCTGGCCCATGACGATCCGGCGCTGCACGAGGCCGCCTTCGATGCGGTCGTGCGGATGGGCGCGGCGTCGGCGCGGGCCGTCGAAAAACTCGCCGCCCATCCCCAGGCCCGCACCCGCGTGCTGGCGGTCCGGGCGCTGGGGCGAATCGGAAAGGAAGGCGCCGCCGCGGCTGTCCATGCCCTCGGCGACGAAGACCCCCTCGTCTGCCGGGAAGCCGCCGGCGCAATTGAGGCGCTGGGCCCCGCCGCCGCGGACGCCCTGTCGGCCGCCCTGCGGAAGGAAAACGAGACGGTTTCCGCCCAGGCCGCGGCAGCCCTTACGAGGATTGGAAAACCCGCCGTCGCGGCCCTTCTGTCGGCCGCCGCCTCGCGCAAGCCCGCCCTGCTCAGCCAGCAGGCCATGGACGCCCTGGTGGCCATCGGCCCGCAGACCATCGAACCCCTGCTGTCCGCCACGCGGGACAAAGACCCCCGTGTCCGCCAGGCGGCCATCCAGGCCCTGCGCCGGCTCCGCGACCGGCGGGCGGTGCCGGCTGTCATCGCCTGTCTCGACGACGACAACCGGGAAGTGCGCCTCGATGCCGTCCTGACCCTCGGACGATTGCGCAACGGACGGGCCATCGGTCCCCTGGCGAGCCTGCTGCACGCCAAGGACGCCGACCTCGTCCGCGCGGCGATCAGCGCGCTGGGGCGGACGCGACATCCCGACGCCCTGGAGCCCCTCGTGCGGGCGATGCGGAGCAAGGACCGCGACCTGGCCCTGTCGGCCACCGAGGCGCTGGGACGACTGGGAGACAAACGCGCCGTCGCGCCCCTCACCGAGAGGATGCAGGGCAACGACTGGCTGGCGACCCTGTACGCGATCAACGCCCTGGCGCGAATCGCCGACCCGCAGGCGGCGCCGGCGCTGATCGAGGCGATGGACAGCAAGGAGGAGAACGTCCGCCAGGCAGCCGCCGACGCCCTGCTGGCCCTGGGCCCCGCCGCCGTGGACCCGCTGCTTGCGGCGCTCCAGGGGCACAAGGCGACCCGTGTCCGCACCGAGGCCGCCTCGCTGCTGGGCTACCTGGGCGACCCGAAAGCCATCGACGCCCTCCTCCAGGCCCGCGACAAGGACCCGCACGGCGGGGTCCGCGGGTCCGCCGCACAGGCGCTGCGCCGCCTGAAATACAAACCGCCCGAGAAACCCAAACCGTAACAGCCTCCACGCAAAAAGAAACGGCCAGCGCCGCAGCGCTCGCCGTTTCCTTGTTCCTTCTACCCGGTTCCCTTGTTCCGGGTTCCGGGATACTTCTTCCCGCCTACTTCATCGTTCCCTTGATGACGTTCTGCGAGACATCGGTGATCTCGACGGATTCGACGGACTCGACCATGCGTTCGGCCAGCTTTTCGGCCCGCGCGTCCGACTGGATCTCAAACCGCGCGACGTTGTTGGCGAACTTTCCGTTGACCGACTTGACGCCCTTGACCTTTTCCAGTTCCTTACGGAGCTTGATGAACTTGGCGAAGTTCTCGACCTTGTCCACCTCGAGGATGACCTCGCCGCGTCCTTCCAGGGCGTCCTGCCAGAAGCGCAGGATGTCGTTCAGCACGGCAGGGCCCAGCCGCTCGCCCATCACCTCCAGGCTCTTCTTGGCGGCCAGGCGGGCGTTCTGGTCGAAGCCGTTGGCCCGGCCGTTCTGGCTGGCCATCAGCGCCGCCGTGTCCGACCGGTAGCACTTGATGTCGCCGTCGGCGCCGTAGCCGATGACCTGCAACCCGTGGACGAGGTTCGCCCCGGTCGGCGTGGCGTTGGTGCTCCCGGTGATGAAGATCTGCGCCCCGTATCGCTTGGCGATGGCCTGGATCTTCTCCGGCTTGTTCTCGGCGATGGCGGCCGCGATCTCCTTCTTGTCGATCGCGTTGATCTGCTTCTTGTCCACCAGAAGGAACCCGCTCTTGATCAACAGGTTCTCAATCCGCGTCTGGACGGTGGAGTCTTCCTGCTCCACGCCGCCGATCTTCTCGGTCAGGGAGACCATGATTTTCGGCCGGCCCATCTGCTCCAGCAGGTTGGTCACCACGCCCCAGGTGTCCACGATGCCCTGGACGGAGACGACCGCCTTGCACTTGATCTCGATGACGTCGTCCTCGGTGGTCCGCTGGGAAATGATCTCGAGGCTCTGGACGAACCCGGCCGACCGGGACAGCACGGTGTCCTTGACGAGGACGAAATCCTTCGTCTGGGACTGGGAGTAGATGTACTGCCCCGCGCCCTGCTCGACGGCCTTGCGGCGGGCGTCGTTCTTGGCCTCCTCGAGGTCCGTGCCCTGCCCGGTCACGGTGACCGTCACGACGTCCTTGCTCTTCGGCGGGGGCACATCCTGCGCCATCGCCGGGGCAAAGACCGTCGCCGTCGCGGCGACGGCAGCCAGCAACGCGACAAGATTCCTGCGTATCATAGTCCGTCCTTCCCAAAGTCTGATTAGCCGAACGGCCCCTCGTCGGGGCCGCCGGTTTCGCCTGGATTGCCGAGGGACCCGCTACTCGACGACTTCGTGCTGGTCGATCACCTGGTCGTGCACCTCGACGTGCCGGTGCGTCTTGATTTCGTCCTTCTTGCAGCCGGCCGCCGCCAGCATGCACACCGCGACCGCCGCCATCAGCACGCCGGAAAACAGTTTCTTCAGCATGGATTGTCTCCTGTGACAAAAAAGTTCTGGTTATCCGCATGCCCGCGCGGAAGGCGTCGGCGCGCCCGGACAGTCCGGGCGCGCCGTGCCCCGCGCGATTCTCCACCGCCCGCTTATTTCAGCGTGATGTTCAGCGAGCGGGTGTAGTGCATCACCATGTTCCACAGCGGACGCAGCTCGATCTCCACGTCGATCTGCACCGTGCCGTCCTCGAGCATCTTCTTGGAGCTGTCGATCACCTGGGCGCCCTGCTGGAAGGCCAGCATGGCCGTGCGGATCTCGTCGTTCTGCGTGACGAAATCGTTCACGGAGGTGTTGGAGGTGATCATCAGCCCGTTGATCTGCTCGGCGAGCTTGCGCCGCGCGTCGAGTTCGGCGCCGCGGAAGGCCATCAGCTTGGCCTGGGCGGCGTTGGCGTTCTCGGTGTCGATCGCGGCGTTGCCCGTGGCGCGGAGCTTCTGGTTCATCCACGGCGGGGCCTGCTGCGCGACGGCCAGCACCGTCAACGCGCCGCCCTCGACGCCCTTGAGGTATTTCTCGGGCGGGATGCCCATGCCCGTTTCCTTGATGAGGTCTTCCTTCGTCTTGATGATGAGCTCTTCAAGCTGCTGGATCTTGACCCGGTCGCCCTTGTAGTGCGCGTCGGTCCAGCTCTTGAAGTCCATCAGCACGGTGGCGAGCTTGACCTGCATCTCCACCTCGACGATCAGCTCGTCCTCGTGGTAGCGCACGCCGAGTTCGCGGGCGCCGCGCAGGAACGTCTCCATGTTGACGTTGATGTCGTCGGACTCGGCCACGAAGTCGCGCACCGTGGTGTTCGAGCTGACGACGACGCCCTTGATCCGCTCGGCGAGGCGGCGCATCGCGTCGACGCGGGCGGCGCGCTCGGCCATCAGGCGCCCGCGACCGGTGCAGTGGGCCATCCAGTACGCCCGCGCCCGGTCGTTCATGGGCAGGCGGCCCGCCTCGACCTTGGTGGCGTCCATCAGTTCGCCCTTGTCCTCCAGGTCGTCGCGCATCGCGCCCTGTCCGGTCACCTGGATGATCTTCTCCTTGTTGGTGACGGTCATCTGCTCGAAATCATTCGCCTTGAACTTGCCGCCCTTGTAGTAGCGGTTGTGCATCTGCTTGAGCGTCACGATCACGTCCACGAGCGTGACTTCCATCGTCACCTCGCAGGTTCCGTCCTCGAAATACTTCGGCTTGCCGACTTCGCGCATTCCGCTCAGCCAGGCCCGCATCGCCGTCTCGATCGTGTCCGACTCGGTCACGAAGTCCTTGACGGTCGTGTCGGACGTGATGAACAGGCCCCGGATGCGCTCGGCAAGCTTGCGCATGCCGTCCACGCGGGCGGCCCGCAGGGCCAGCAGCTTGTTCTGCGCCTTCTTCTGCTCGCTCAGGGCGTCCGCCCGCGCCACACACGCGACGATCGCCAGGATCCCCACGCACACCATGCCCTTGCACAAAGTTCTCATTCCGGCTCTCCTTCTAGGGGTTTTCCGTGTCTCCCGCGTTCCGCGCACCAGGCGCAGGACGGGGAGGCGTTTCCGTGCCTTCCGACGGAACCATCCGTCGGCGCCATTCGCTCGCTTCCTGCTTAGAGCCTATCCGGATAACTCCAAGGGCCCTTGCAGTCATTCGGATAGGCTCTTAACCCGCTGGCTCGCCTCGATGTATTTCTTGTTCACCTTCAGCGCCAGCGCCTTCTGGTAGTATTCGCCCGCCTCGTTCAGCCGGCCGAGCGCCTCGCACATCACCCCGGCGTTGAACATCGCGCCGTGGTCGTCGCCGTGGTCGCGGATCGCCTGCTCGTACAGCTTCAGCGCCTCGGCGAACCCCTTTGTTTCGGCAAATTGGTTCCCGTCCTTGACCGTTTCGCTCTTGCCCTTCTCGAGTTTCACGTCGAAAACCACGTCATGCGGGCTGACTTTCGACAGGAATACCTCCACGCACTGCTCGATCAGCTTGCGCAGCACCTGCTCGCTGGGGGGCAGGTCGCTGCCGCCGAAGCCCAGCATTTTCCCGATCCGCGCCCCGCCGGACTTCTTGCTGTCCGACTCGGAGTCATACTCGCGGGTGACCTGGACGGCCGCCAGCGTCTTGCCCGTCGTCACGTCGTCCATGACGAAACTGACAGCCGCCATGCAATAACGTTTGGTGTAAGTTACGGTTTTTGTGGTCCGGCGAATGGGGTCGAAGGCGGTCCGGGTGGCCTGCTCGTCGCGATGCACGACGCTCACGTTGCCCCAGATCATCGCCTGGACGTCGGCGATCTTGCCCATTTTCATGGCCGAGGCGCTGTCGGAGATGGCCATCTGGAGCTGCTGCTCGCCCAGGATTTCCTTGAGGCGCTTGCGCTCGTAAAGCTGGTAGCGGTTGTACTTTTTGTTGTAGGCGTCCAGGGCCGAGGTCAGGCAGTCGGCGGCGATTTCGCCCCACTGGCGTTCCTCGGCCGTCTTGGCGCCGAACTCGGCCACCGCGACCCGGCGAATCTTTTCCGGGATCTGGAACTCGGCCGGTCGCTGATAGCTGATCTGGATGCCCTTTCCGGACTCTCCGCAGCCGGTCAGCACCGTCAGGACAGCCACGGAGACAAAGACGAGGCAAAAACAACCAGGCAGTTTCATACGCAGTTTCTCCTGCCTAAAGTGACGGGTCAGGGATGTGACTTCGACGAACGGTCCTGCCTTTTCCTGTAACGAACGACATATTCTAAGCCTAGGGGAAGGACGAAAGTCAAGCAATCGCCGGGAAAAATCCGTGACCGACCGGCGCATCCGCCACCCCCCGGCACGGGCGTCCGCGCGCGATCGCCGGACGAAAACACCGCGCCGTTCCGCCCGGCGCGGGGAAGTTCCACCCACAGAGGCATTTTCGCGCTAATTTCATGTTGACACGCGAGCAAGGAATGTCATAATGCGCGACTCTTTACCCAGTGGCACAGGCAATCGCAGGTGAAACGAACATGAAGACGTACATGGCCAAACAAGGCGAGGTGGGCGGTAAGTGGCTCCTGGTCGACCTGACCGACAAGGTTCTCGGCCGGGCCGCCGTCCGAATCGCCCGGATTCTCATGGGAAAACATCGCCCCGAATACACCCCGCACGTGGACACGGGCGATTTCGTGGTGGTGATCAACGCCGCCCAGCTCAAGCTGACGGGCTACGCCAAGCAGGCGCAGCGGGAGTATCACAGCTACAGCCGGCATCCCGGCGGGCTCAAGGTCACTTCCCTTGAGGAGATGATGAAAAAGAGCCCTGAGACCGTCGTCAGCGAGGCGGTCCGCCGGATGCTTCCGAAGACCAAACTCGGCGACGCGATGCTCAAGAAGCTGAAGGTCTACGCCGGCGCGGAGCACCCGCACCAGGCCCAGCAACCCGAAACCATCGAAATCTAGATCCAGCGCAGGAATCCGCACTCATGGCAGACCAGAACGTTCAAACGCAAGTGGAGCAGACCCCCGCGGCCGCCGGTGAAAAGTTCATCTGGGGCACCGGGCGTCGCAAGAAGTCCATCGCCCGCGTCCGCATCCGCCCGGGGACCGGCAAATTCCAGATCAACCAGCGCGAGGTGGACGACTACCTCAAGCACGCCCGGGACCGCGCGACGGTCCGGGCGCCGCTGGCGGCCGCGAAGATCACCACCGCATGGGACATCTTCGTCAACGTGCACGGCGGCGGAATGACCGGGCAGGCCGGCGCCATTTCGCTGGGACTGGCCCGCGCGATCTCCAAGGCCATGCCCGAGGTCGAGTCCGCCCTGCGCGACCAGAGCCTCCTGACCCGCGACGCCAGAATGAAGGAACGCAAGAAGTACGGGCAGAAGGGCGCCCGCAGGCGGTTCCAGTTCTCCAAGCGCTGACCGCGCCGTACCCGACGCCTTCCAAGCCCCGGCGCCTTGCGGCGCTGGGGCTTTCTTTATGGAAGAAAGGGACTCGGGAACAGGGAACTGGGACTGGGGAATTCGCGATTCGGGACGCCTTGGATTCCCTCGGGCCGCCAATTGCCTATTGCCTCCTGCCTTCACTCTATGGTTAATGAGATTTTGGACTAGGGAGAGTTTCAACATGGGAAACGTTAAAAAGACCATCCGCGTCATTCTCGTCGGCGGAAGCGGGTACGCGGGCTTCGAGGCCATCCGCTGGCTGCTCCGACATCCCGGCGCGGAACTGATCGGCGTCTACGGGCCCGAAAGCGAGCTGGGGCCGATGGAAGACTTCTACCCCCTGCTCAGCAAGCAGGTCCGCTTCGCCCAGGAACTGTTCGAACCGGCGAAGTTCGCCTCGCTCGGCGCGGACGTGGCCTTCCTCTGCGTGCCCCACAAGGTCGCCATGAGCTACGCCCCGCGCCTGCTCGACGCGGGCATCCGCGTGATCGACTGGTCGGCCGACTATCGCCTGAGCGACCCGGCCGTCTATGAAAAATGGTACTGCCCGCACGAGGACCTCGCCGGGCTGAAGGAGGCGGTCTACGGCCTGCCGGAGTATTACGCGGTGAAGATCCGCGCCGCGCGCCTGATCGCCAACCCCGGCTGCTACCCCACCTGCACCTCGTTGCCGCTGGCGCCGGTGATCCGCGCGGGGCTCGTCGAGCCGACGGGAATCGTCGTCAACGCCATCAGCGGGGTCAGCGGCGCGGGGCGCAAGCCGACGCTGTCCAACCACTACCCCGAGCGGAACGAGAACTTCGAGCCGTACGGCGTGGGCAACCACCGCCACATGCCCGAGATGGAGCAGGTGCTCAGCGATGTCACGGGCAAGGACGTGGAACTGCTGTTCCAGCCGCACCTGTGCCCGATGGACCGCGGCATGCTGTGCAGCATCTACGCGCGCCCGGCGAAGAACGCCACCACCGACGACCTGCTGGACTGCCTGGAGGCGGCCTACAAGGACGCCCCGTTCGTCCGCGTCCGCCGGAAGGTGCTGCCCGCGACGAAGTACGTCGCCTACACGAATTTCTGCGACGTGACCGCCCGCGCCGCCAAGGGGCGCGTGCTGCTGTTCAGCGCGCTGGACAACCTCGTCAAGGGCGCCTCCGGACAGGCCATCCAGAACATGAACGTCATGTTCGGCCTGCCGCAGGAGACGGGGCTGTACTGATTTTGGATTGCGGATTGCGGATTGAAGAAGGCGGAGTCGGACATGAGCGTGATTCGTCACATTACGTTGCCGGCGGGGTTCGTAGCCGCGGGCGTCAAATGCGGAATCAAGGCGTCGGGCAAGCACGACCTGGCGATCCTCGCGTGCGAGAAGGACGCGGCAGCCGCCGTCGTTTTGACCAGAAACCAGGTTATCGGCGCGCCCGTCGCCTGGTGCCGCAAGACGCTTCCGCGGGGGTACGGCACGCTGCGCGGCATGGTGATCAACTCCGGCTGCTCGAACGTCTGCACGGGCCCGCGCGGCCTGAAGGACGCCGCGACGATGGCCCGCCTGGCGGGCGCGGCGCTGGGCGCCGGCGCGTCGAAGATGCTGGTAGCCTCCACCGGCATCATCGGGCATGCGCTGCCGATGGCGAAGATTCGCGCGGGCATCGCGGCGGCCGCGACGCAACTCGGCACCGCCCACGATGAAGAGGCCCTGCTGGCCATCATGACCACGGACACGCGCCCCAAGTCGGCCGTCGTCCAGACGCGCATCGGCGGAAAACTCGTCACCGTCGCGGGCATCGTCAAGGGCTCGGGCATGATCGCCCCGTCCATGGCGACGATGATCGGCGTGCTGACGACGGACGCGGCCGTCGCCCCTGCCGCCCTGCACAAGGCGCTTCGCCAGGCCGTCGCGGGAAGCTTCAACGCCATCACCGTCGACAGCGACACGTCCACGTCGGACACGGTAGCCGTCTTCGCCAGCGGCGCGGCCGGGAACAATACACTCGCCGCCGGCTCGGCTGACTACCGGAAGTTCGCCGCCGCGCTGGCGGAAGTGTGCGGGGAACTCGCCCGCGCGGTGGTGGCCGACGGCGAGGGCGCGACCAAGCTCGTGCGCATCGCCGTCAGCGGCGCGCGGTCCGATGGCGAGGCGGAGATCGCCGCCAAGAGCGTGGCGAACTCCCCACTGTTCAAGTGTGCCGTGCACGGCGGCGACCCGAACTGGGGGCGCATCGCGGCCGCCCTGGGAAAATCCGCCGCGAAGATCGACCCCGCGCGGCTCGTCATCCGCATCGGCGGCGTGACCCTCTTCGCGCGCGGCACGGGGCGGAAGTTCGACCTGGCCAAAGTCGAGGCGCATCTGAAAGGCACGGAGATCGACGTCGCCTGCGAGCTGGGCCTCGGCAAGGGACGCTTCACCGCCATCACCTGCGACCTGTCTCGCGAATACATCGCCATCAACGCGGACTATCACACGTGAGAACGGCCAAAGGCCGAAGGCCAGAGGGGCAAGAACAGCGAATCCCTCGCCCGTCAAGGGAGGGGGCAGGATGAGGGTGAAAAGGCATTTCACGACGCGCGGGCCGGATTCCTTGTTCCGGATTCCCGGATACGGTCTTACAACTGCCATAACTCGTTTACCCGCTACAGATTGCCCAGTTTATTTTCCGCCGGAAACCAGGCGGTTTTCCCCTTTGCGCCGGGAAATAGCGCGGTAGGATGAAGGCACAGAAATTGGATGCCCTGGAGGTTTCCATCGTGCGAGAAAGACTGCGGCGCAAGTTCAAGTTGATCCTGCTGGTGGTCCTGTCCTTCGCCGCCATGTGCTAGCGAACCGGGAAGGGAGAATCCGTACGTGAAGGCCCGCGATGACGCGGGTCTTTTTATTGCGCGCGATTCCCGCGGCGCGTCAGCCGAGCACGTCCAGCAGTTCCCGCGGCTGGCGGATCATGGCGTCGGGACGGCGGCGCAGGAGCCTCTCGGCGGTGTGCCATCCCCACGTCACTGCCGCCGTCGCGGCGCCGGCGGCGCGCCCTTCGTCGATGTCTCCGCACGTGTCCCCCACGTACCACGGAACCCGGGAAGGATTCTCCGCCCTCGCGCGCCGGATCTTCCGCACCTTGCTCGTTTCCTTCTCCGCGCCGAGCACTTCCGCGACGCCCGTGACTCCGTCGCGCCGGAGCAGCGCCTCGACCACGGCCGAGATGCTCGACGTGATGACCAGCAGCCTGTGCCGCCGCCCCAGTTCGTTGAGGACGTCCGGCATGTGCGGGAACGAACGCATCTGGCCCGCCGACCGGGTCAACTCCTCGCCCAGCCGCGCGACGACCGACTCGATCTTCCGCGGCGGAATCGCCGAGTTCGCCAGGCCGGCGTACAGGTTGGCGTCGAAGAGCCCCAGGAACCACTCGCGCGAGCCGTCCACCTCCACCCCCGCACCCCGGCACGCCGCCAGCAGGCTGCGATGAAAGACCTCCAGGGAGTCCACGACCACCCCGTCGAAGTCGAACATCAGAAGTTTTCCCGTCGCGCCGCTCATGCCAGGAAGAACGGCTGGGTCCAGGCCATGGCCGAGCCTTGTCCATACAGGGCGAAACGGACGTACGTCCCGCACGTCTCGGGAATCTCGAACGCCATTTCGGCGGCGAATCGCCTCTCGATGAGCTTCCCCCCCTGCCCGATCGCCTGAATTTCCTGCGCGTCGTGCGATTCGACGGTGACGCGATTTCCCTCGCGCCGGATGTCGTTGATCGTCACCCCGCTGGAGCAGTAGAAGTTGCCCCGCCGGATGGCGTCCAGCAGACCCGCGGCGTCGCGCGAGGCGGAACGAACCACCACCTTGCCCCACCCGACATCGCGCTCCTGGTGGAAATCGTCGCTGGCGAATCCCAGCACTTTTTTCCCGCTGGCCAGAAGATAGTCCCACTTGTCGGTCGCGATGGCGTATCCGTCCAGACGTTCGATGACGTTATTGAAAATCTCGATGCCGTCGTACGGTCCCTTGACCGCCAACTGCTCTCGCCGGTAATGCGGCTTTAACTGCCAGTTGGGATGATTCAGCACCACCATCGCGTCCCGGTCCGCCAACCAGGCCAGCAGCGCCTCCTGGTCGGATATCCCGATCGCATGTTCCAGCACGGCAGGATCCAGGCTGAAGATTCCGGTATGCTCGCCGGCTGCGGAGTTCCACTCCACGCCCGGGATCATCACCATCTCGGGATGACTGGCCGACGTGAACGCCATGTGGTCGGAGATAGCCAAAAAGTCGAATCCCGCCTGCGCGTACAGTTCCAGAACGCGCTCGACGGCGACCTTTCCACATTTGCTGGCCGGGGAGGTGTGGGTGTGCAGCGTGCCCGTGTACCACTGTCCGCGGCGGTCTTCGTACGGATTCTTCCAGTTGACCGAAATGCTCATCCTGCAACCTTTCTCTGCCGCCGCGTCGTCCGTGCGCGACGAAGTCCGCAACGGCCGCGAGGCAAAACGCGTATTGTCACCCATCCGCCGGCCATGTCAATCCCGCAGTAACCGTGAATAAGTTTCCCGAGCCCGCCGGATCGGATTTCTCGCCGGCGAATCCGAAACGCCGCAGGGGGAAAACCGAATTGAATTCTCGTTACTTTTTCTTTTAGAAGCGCTTACATTGATTTACATCAGGAGAAAAGGAGCCAGGCACGATTAGTCTCTTGACAAAACGTGTTAGTCTCGTTATGATGTGTTCCTAGTAGACTAATCGTTTCTCCGCCTGATCCGGAACAATCGAGAGAGCCATGAGACCGCCACATCAGCGTACACGGAATGGGCACGGAACCCCGAGCACGGCCGTGGCCTCGGCGATCCGCAAGCGGATCGTGGAGGGCGAATTCGTGCCCGGAAGTCAGTTGCCCACGTGGGACGAGATGGGCGCCGAATACGGCGTCGGGCGGAACACCCTCGTCCGCGCGATCGAGCAGCTCAAGCAGCAGCGGTTCATCTACGCGGCGAGCACGCGCGGCACATACGTCGTGGACCGTCCGCCTCACCTGTTCAACTACGTGCTGCTGTTCCACGACAAGCCGGGCCATGAGGAATGGTCGCAGTTCTTCTGGGCCCTGGCAAACCAGTCCGTGGAGATCCAGGAGCAGCGCAACTGCCGGATCACCGCCCGGTACGGCGTGCAGAACGAGCGGGACAACGACCCCCACGAGCGCCTGTTGCGCGAAGTGGCGACGGACCAGTACGCAGGAGTGATTTTCGTCGGGAACCCGGACAGGATTTCGACGCAGTGCCTGATGATGTCCTCGCTGCCGAAGGTCGCCATCTGCGGGCGGTCGGACCGGTTCCAACTGCCCGACGTGGACATCGACCGTTCGTCGTTCGTCCGGAAGGCGGTCGATTTCCTCGCCGCGCG
>DNAS01000077.1:16864-17018 GCA_003485185.1 Phycisphaerales bacterium
TACCACGACCCGGTCCTGAAGGGCCTGGGCGAAGCCATCCAGCAGAAGGGCCTGGAATATCGCCCGCACTGGATGCTGCCCGCCACCGCCCTGCTGCCGGAAACCGCCAATCCCATCGTCCGCCTGCTGCTCTCGGCCGCCCAGCCGGAGCAGC
>DNAS01000077.1:17118-21025 GCA_003485185.1 Phycisphaerales bacterium
TTTACTCTCCGCCGCCCAGCCGGAGCAGCCCGACGCGCTGATCATCGCCAACGACAACCTGGTGGACGAGGCGTTGGCCGCCGTGGTCGCCCTGGGCAAACGCGTGCCGGAGGACCTGGAGATTGTCACGCACTGCAACTGGCCGACCCCCAAGGGGCACGTGGTCCCCACGCACCGCCTGGGATACGACGTGCGGCGCATGTTGCGGGAGTGCATTCGCATCATCGACGACTGGCGGGCCGGGAAGGAAGTCCCGGATTGCGTTCGGACGCCGGCCCTGTTTGAAGACGAACTGTGATTTCGGAGAGAAGACTGAGGTTTCGATCCCCTGCTTGACTAGGAAAGGAGATGCATGTCATGTTGACAAAGATGAGGATGATCGTTTCGCTGGCGATGGTGTTTGCGGCGTTGGCGATGGGTTCCGCGGCGTCGGCGGATGTTCTGGTGCAGGCGAATTTCGACGGCGTTTCGACGGGGCAGTACATAACCGGCCAGACAGTGGACGGCCTGACAGTATCGGGCGACAGCACCAGCCTGTTCATGGACGTGGTCGATCTCGGCAGCGGCAATCACGCCGTGAAGTTCACGGACAACGCCGCCAGCGGCCTTCTCGGCCTGACGAAGAGCCTCACCGGCATCAGCACAACCGGCACGGGAAACAACCACATCTCCGGTGGATTCGACTTCGTTGTCCTTTCGGGCGCCCACACCTCCAGCCAGATGAACTTCAGTATCGGCCAGTCGGGAAGCGCGCCGGCCAGCACGTCCACCCAGCAGGCGAACCTGCGGCTCCGCGCCAACGGACAGGTGTATTACATCAACAGCGCCGGCAGCGCGGTTTCCTTGTCCACAAACCTCACGCTGAACCGCGCCTATCATGTGGATGTCACCGTGGAGCTGAGCAGCGACACGCAAGATACGTGGAGCTTCACGATCACGGACCTGACCACGCATACGGTCTTCGCCTCGGAGAGCAACATCAACACGAAATGGCAGAACGGCACTCCGGACCGGATCTTCTTTGACGGCAATTACGGCCTGAGCGCGACGTCCGCCAATCCCTTTATCCAGATGGACAACATCAATTTCTCTGTGGTTCCGGAACCCGCGACGATGGGCCTGCTGGCCGTCGGCGGTGTGCTGTCGCTGCTGCGCCGGCGTCATGCGTAAGTGATTTTTGTCCATGCTCCCGTGGCGGCCGGCCTGCCGGCCGGTCGCCGCGTTGCCGTGAGAAACGCCTGTCTGCCAGGAGCCGTGACCATGAAAGCATTGCGCCAGGGATCGGCGGGCGCCCGCCGCGCGTCGCGCGGCGAGCGCAAAGGGAAGATTCGCCCCACGAGCGAGCGCCGCGCGTTCACGCTGATTGAACTGCTCGTCGTCGTGGCGATCCTCGCCCTGCTGGTCTCGATCCTGCTGCCCTCGCTCCAGAAGGCCAAGAGCCTCGCCCGCGCGGCCATCTGCATGACCAACCTGCGCGGGATCATGACGGCGTCGTCCTGCTACGCGGCCGACAACTTCGAGACGCTCCCGGCGTGGAATTACTACATCGACAAGAAGGACCACTGGACGCACCAGTTGGCGATCTACATCAATCGGTCCGTGGACGTCAGCAACCCCGACCAGCGCAACATCCCGCTGTACCAGTGCCCCGAAAGCGCGGACGAACTGGTCCAGCAGCAGACGGTCGCCTGGTGGAAGGACCAGATGCCCGTCACCTACGGCATGAGCTACCTGGGCTCCTGCACGGATTTCAGCAATCCGGCGCACTTCGACAAGTACCGCTACCTGAAGGAGTCCATGCTGGCCAGCACGTCGGAGTTCCTGCTCTACGCGGACACCCTCGCCCCCGGCATCTACGTGCCGACCGTAAGCAAGTGGACCTACCCGTGGTACTTCAACCATGAATCAAACGGCTACAGGCCGGGGTGGAAATACATGATCGGCTGGCGCCATTCGTCCCAAAGCCCGTTTGAACTCGATGATCCCAATGCGCTGAGCAACTGCGTGTTCCTCGACGCGCACGTCGAGGCGATGAACTCGGAGACTTTCGCCCGCTACAACCCCACCCAGGCGAACGCGAAGAGCCTTCGTTTCCCATGAGCCGCCCCGCTTGCCGCGCCCGCATCCGCCGAATACGCTTGAAACCAAAGGAAATCCCATGAACGCGACCGAATATGCCGCATTCGCGACGCTGACGCTGCTGACCCTCGCCCCCGCCTGCGCCCGCGACCGGGCCGACGTGGCGCCTCCCGCTGCCATGCCGTCGGAACGCCCCGCCGAACCCCGGGCGCAACAGGACATGGTTCCCGAACCGGCCAGGCCGGCTGACAGTTTGGTGGAGAGCATCGGAGTGGCGGCTCACTGGGGCTTCCACAACACCGTCTACCACCAGAAATGGGACGAGGTGCAGAAACTCCTCGGCGAGTCGGGCATCCGGATCGTCCGCGACGGCCTGGACCACCGCATGGACGAGCTGTGGAAGTTGTACGGCATCCGGGGGATTTTCGTGACCTCGCCGGACAAGTCCTGGGACCAGTACCTGGAACTGTGGCGTCAGAAGCGCCACCTGATCGCAGCCATCGAGGGCTCCAACGAGGTCAACGGCGGCTGGGCCAAGGTCGGCTACACCTACCAGGGCAAAGGCTGGCCGGAAGGCCCCCGCATCTTCCAGGAAGACCTCTACAAGCGCGTCAAGGGCGATCCGGCGCTGAAGGATATCCCGGTCATCGCGCTGAGCACCGCGTACAAGAATTTCGGCACGAGCCTGGCGCCGCTGCGCAGCTTCGATTACGCCAACGCGCACAGCTACGCCGGCGGCGGGATTCCCTCGCGCAGCATCGACTTCCGCGAGCCGTATTTGCTCCTGGGGCGCGGGGCGGTCTACCCGCCGCTGGCGGCCACCGAGAGCGGATACCACACCTGCCTGGGGGAAACCCGGGTGATCGCCGGAAACCACCCGGGCGTCTCCCACGCCGCGCATCGGAAATACATCCCCCGTCACGTCGCGGAATACTTCAACGCCGGGCATCGTTGGACAGTCATTTACGAACTCGCCGCGGGCCGCCCGAAAAAGGCCGAGCAGGAGGACCCCGAGGCGGCGTTCGGCCTGCTGATGCCCGACGCGACGCCCAAGCCCGCCTACTTCGCGCTGAAGGATTTGATCGCCCTCCTTTCCGAGTCGAAGTGGGACGCCGCGGCTGGGCGTTGGATTCACCCCGAGTCGTTCCCGACCCGCGCGATGACCTTCTCCCTGCGCGGCGCGCCGGAAAGCGTGCATCACACGCTGCTGCAACGCTCCGACGGCTCATTCCAGCTTCTGCTCTGGAACGAGGTTCCCAGCATCGATCTGCGGGCCAAAAAGGACATCCGCAACGCGCCCGTGCCGGTGCGGCTGGCTCTCCGCGACCCGGCCGCACGGATCACCGTCACCCGTCTCGGCCCAGACGCCCTGCCGCCGGCACACTTCGAGTCCGTTCGGGAAATCGACCTGGCAGTCCCGGACGAGGTGATCGTGGTGGGCATCCGCCTGGCGAAGCCGCTTCGCCCCGCGTCTCTCGCGCCGCCGGGGGACGTCGAGGTGAAACCCGGCCCCGGTTCCGTGGAACTGTCCTGGCCGGTCCGGAAAGGCGCGGACGCCTTCTGGGTTTCGCTCAACCAGCGCAATCTCGGTCCGGCGCAACTGGGCCCCGACGGAAAGGCGCGGTTCCGCATGACCGGGCTCCTGCCGGCCATGACGTACCCGTTTGAAATCGTCGCCGTCTCACGCGACGGAGGCGTTTCGGTCCCCGCGAAGGTTTCCGCCACCACCGTGGACGCCTCGCCCGATTTGGTCGTGCTGAGCCTCAAGACAATCCCGGAATCGCCGAAGGAAGGCGACACGATCACGTTCTCGGCCGTCGTGGAGAAT
>DNAS01000077.1:21112-29259 GCA_003485185.1 Phycisphaerales bacterium
CCCGTCGTGGAGAATCGCGGAAACGCCGCCACGGAAGAAGGCGTCACGGTGGGCGCCAAATTCGGCGTGGACGGAAAGACCGTCTGCTGGTCGGACCGTTTTCACGGCCCGCTGGCGCCGGGCCAGAAAGTGGAGTTGAAGCCCAACAACGGCCCGACGGGGAAAACCAGCTGGGTGATGACGCGAGGCTGCCACAACGTCACGGTGCAGGTGGATGACCTCAACCGCATTACGGAATTCAACGAGGGAAACAATCGGCGGGTAATCACCATCAACTCGGGCACCGGCCCGGACCTGGTGATCAAAGCCGTTACGGTCAAAGAGGCGAGGCAAGGCAAGCCCCTGGTCGTGGAAGTGACGGTGGCAAACGTGGGGTCCGAACCCGTCCCGAAAGGCTCTCGCGTCGGGGCGACCCTTTACGCGATCGACGGCGAAAAGCGACCCAAGGTTCTGAGTTGGGCCATCAGCCGCGATGGACTTCCGGTGGGCGGAAATATGCCCCTGACGATCCAATGCGATTCTTCCCTGGTAACGGAGCAGCATAAGTTTCTCGCCATCGTGGACGACGTAAACCGGATTGCGGAACTCGACAAGACCAACAACCGCGCCGAGTTCGAGATCGCCAACGGGACGCCCGCCGAACCGCGCGGGGATGCGCCGTCGAAGTGACCCGCGCGATTCCAATTCGTGGGTCGATATGCCGCCCTGTTTGAGTTTGCCGGTTGCAGGGGGCGCGGTCCTTCGGTATGCTCCCGCCGTTTGCGACGGAAACCGCCGTCGCCCGACCCACCGATGCGAGGAACAGAATGAAACCGGAGCATGGGAGAGATTTGCGGACGGACGTGTTGAATGTCTGGGGCGCGGGGCAACTGCTGGCGTTCTCGGCGCTGGACGGCGCGACCGACTACGCCGACGGGTTGGTGCTGAAGACGGCCGGGACCGGCTGCGCCTTCGACGTCATGCTGCCCGGCAAGGCGGCCGTGAGCCTCTCGGACGAACCGCCGCGAGCGTGCCGCCTCGGGGGCGACTTCTTCGAGCTGACCCTGTCGCAAGGCCGGGCGCGCGGCGCCTTCGTGGACGCCTACCACGTGCTCCTCGAAGGCTCCTGCACGTTCCAGCCCGACAGCCCCACCATCATGACCGTGATGCGCGACGGCCGGACGCTCCTCGGCGTGGCGAAGCATTTCGACGCGACGCTCCTGGATCGCGACCTCGATGCCGAGATCGCCCTTCGCAAGCGATGGCTGACCGGGCTCGCGCTGCCCGCGGGCATGCCCGAGCTGCGCGCCAAGACGATATACAAGGCCCTGTCCGTCATGAAGACGCAGGTCTGCTCGCCCGAGGGGCGCCTGCGGCATCGCTGGACGACGCCCGACCGCTGGCCTCACCGCGATCTGTGGCTGTGGGACTCGGCGTTCCACGCCCTCGGCTGGCGGCACCTGGACGTCACGCTCGCCCGCGAGGCCGTGGAAGCGGTCTTCGACTGCCAAGGGCCCGACGGAATGGTTTCGCACCAAGGCGCGCCCACGTGGGTCTCGCCCACCACCCAACCGCCGGTGCTGGCGCTGGCAGCGGAATTGATCGACGAGGTTTCCCCCGACGACGCCTGGCTGGCCCGCATGTATCCGCTCCTGTCCAGCTACGTGCGGTGGGACCTGCGCGAGCGCGCCAACGCGCCGTCGGGGCTGCTGCGATGGTTCATCGGGAACGACCCCCGCTGTCGCAGCGGCGAGAGCGGAATGGACAACAGCCCGCGTTTCGACGCAGCGCAACAGCTCGACACGCCGGACTTCAGCACCTTCGCCGCCAACGAATGCCAGATCCTCGCGCGGTTCGCCCGCCGGCTGGGCAAGCCAGAATCCGAAGCTCGCGACTGGCTGGCCCACCACCAGCGCCTCTGCGAAAAGATCAACGAGCGGCTTTGGAACGACGCACAGGGCATCTACATGGACTGCGAAGCCTCGACCGGGCGGCAAACGGGAGTGCTCGCCTCGGCGGGGTTCCTCCCGCTGCTGTGCGGTGCGCCCTCGGCCGAGCAGACGGCCAGGCTGGCAGCGCACCTGGACCGCCCGGACACGTTCGGGACGGCCTTTCCCATCGCGAGCGTCCCGCCCGCCTGCCGGGACCACTACAGCCCGGACATGTGGCGCGGACCGACCTGGGTCAACATCAACTGGCTGGTCGCGTGCGGGTTCGACCGCTACGGCCTGTCGGATGCGGCGGATCGCCTGCGCCAAGGTACGCTCGCCGCCATCGAACGCTGGTACGCCGCCTGCGGCTCCCTGTACGAGTATTACGACACGCTGGGCGAGACCCCGCCACCCAAGCTGCTCCGCAAGGGCCGGTGCGAGGGCAGATATCCGTTCCAGGACATTCACGACTACGGGTGGACTTCGACGCTGTACGTGGACCTGGTGTATTCCCTGCACGCCCGCGGCTAGCGCGGCGCGGACGGAAAGAATCCGAAAGAATCCCCGGCGGATTCGGGAGACAACCGTGACGGACCTGGCAAAACTTCACACCGACGTCGTCTTCGGGCGCGCGGGCGGCAGGATCATCTGGCAGCCTCGCATCCAGTGCTGGTACCACGATAAGAAATTCGCCGGCGAGCCGCTGCCGAAACGCTACGAGGGCATGAGCCTGCCGGACATCTACCGCGACCTGGGCTGCTCCGACCGCCTCTACTCGCAGTACAACCCCTGCTTCCGCCGCATCGAGCCGGAGGGCGTCCGGCGCGTCCGGCGCGAACTCAACGCCACCGACGTCGAGACGACCATCGAGACGCCGGTCGGAAAGCAGGTGCGGATCGACCGCCGCACGCCGAACAGCCCGCGGGCCATTCGCGTCAAGTGGCCCGTGGAGTCCGAGGACGAGCTGAAGGTGGCAGCCTGGATCGAGGAGAACACCACCTGGGAGTGGGACGAGCAGAAATACCAACAGAGCCTGCGCGAGGTGGGCGATCTCGGCGCGCCGACGATGTACCTGCCCCGCATGAACGTCCAGGACCTCTACATCAACACGATGGGCGTGGAGAAAGGCATCTTCGCCCTCTACGACTGGACGGAGACGGTGGAGGCCTACTTCCGCGCCCTGGAGCGGAGCCACGACCGCCTGATCGACGTGGTCTGCGCGTGCCCCATCGAGATCATCAACTACGGGGAGAACGTGCACTCCGGCACGCTCAGCCCGGACATCTTCCAGAAGTATCACCTTCCGGCCTGCCTGCGCCGCAGCGAGAAGCTTCACGCGGCCGGAAAGTTCGTCTGCTCGCACTGGGACGGCGACTGCCGGCCCCTGCTCCGTTTCGCGCGGCAGACCGGTCTGGACGGCATCGAGGCCATCACGCCCATTCCGCAGGGCGACGTCACGCTGGAAGAGACTCGCGAAGCACTGGGCGACGAGATGTTCCTGCTGGACGGGATACCGGCCATCTACTTCGACAAGACGTTCCCGGTCGAGACGTTGGTGGAATGCACCCGCAAGCTCATCGAGCTGTTCGCGCCGCGGCTGGTGCTGGGCATCTCGGACGAGCTGTCCTCCACGGGCGACATCGAGCGCGTTCGCGTCGTGGGAGATATCGTCGCGGAGTATAACGCCAAGTTCGCCTGAACTGGGGAACCGGGTCGCATAATGCCATAAGTATCTACTGCATAAAGAGAAAGGCTCTTTCTCGTTCTCGTGTATTTCCTTCCATTCGGGCTTGACAAGAGGGTGATTTCTGCTATAATTTGGTGACGATGCCAAATTGGTAACGACACCAATCCCGGAGCGAGTTTGTGGCGAGGGTAGGAAAACTGGAGCGGATCGCAGCTGAGGCCGGCATTTCGCCGAACACCGTCCTGCGAGTCCTGCGCGGTCAGAACAAGGAAGTCTGGCCCAGCGCGGTGCGTCGCGCCGCCGAGATTCGCAAGATCGCCATGAAGTTCGGATACCTTCCGAACGCCTCCGCCCGGTCGATGCGCCGCGGGAGCTTCAACTGCGTCGCCCTTCTGCTGAGCACGGATCGCGGCCGGAGCTACCTGCCCGACGAACTGTTCAATGGAATTCACGACGCCCTGAACGAGCGGGCGATACGCCTGGTGGTCTCCAAGCTGGGTGACGAGCAACTGACCAGCATCCAGGTCATGCCCGCCATCCTGCGGGAGTGGTCGTGCGACGGGCTGCTGATCAACTACACCGATCGCGTGCCCACGCAGATGATCCGCCTGATCGAGAAGTACCAGATTCCCTCGATCTGGGTGAACCGCAAGCTGGAGTCGGACTGCATCTGCTACGACGATTTCGGCGGAAGCGCCGCCGCCACACAGCACCTGCTGAAGCTGGGGCACCGGAAGATCGCTTACCTGGACTTCGTGGCCAAGGCGCAATGGGACGTCGCCCACTACAGCCGGACCGATCGGTACGAGGGGTACGCCCACGCGATGCGCCAGGCGGGGCTGACCCCCACGCCGCGGGAGCGTTTCGCGGGCGTGGAGTCGGAAGACCGCCTCAATACCACCACCGCGCTGCTGAAACAGAATGACCGCCCCACGGCGATTCTCAGCTACGACGCGGGTACGCGGGTGCTCCTGGCCGCCGCGATGGCAGGCCTGGAGGTGCCGCGTGACCTGTCGCTGTTGAGCTTCAGTCTCCAGCATGACGGCGCGGCAGACCGGCGCGGCGAGATGTTCATCGGACTTTCGATCGGCGCGATGGGCCTGCCGGCGGAAAAAGCGGGCCACCGGGCCGTCCAGATGCTGTTGCGGAAGGTTGCGGCGCCGGAGAAGGATTTCCCAGCCTGCGTGCTGCCGCTGGAATTCCACGCGGGCGACACGTGCGGCCCGGCCGCGACCGAGGAATCATTGCGATGAGAGATTCATGCCGCCGCTTAGGTGCGACGGTAGATAAACAGTGAGGATTGAGCAACCCGGAACAGGCTTTCCAGACAAGGAGAATGGAAATGAAAATGACGACAAAACTCGCAGCCGTGATTCTGTGCTCGCTGGTTTTCGCGGTCTCGGCGAATGCGGGCGTGATCACTACGGTGGGCGCCTCGAATGCCACTTCGTGGAACGCCACGCCGACTCTTGGAACCGCCACACCGGGCGCTTCCAGCACCCAGAACGCCGGCGCCAGCCCGGTGGCGCAGACGATCACCGTCGGTGCGTCGTCCCTCACGCTGGACAAGCTGGCCTTCGTTGTCAACACCACTACCAATTACAGCGCGACCATGACGCTCTCCATCTTCGCGGTGGCAGATCCGCTGGCGCAGGGCTTTAACAAAAATACCGCCAATCTCCTCCCCGGCGGAGGCTCCTTCACCTTTGCCTCAGCAACCTCGACAACGAATGGCATCCTGACTCTGGATTTGACCGGAACCGACGAGATTACGCTGGCCGCAAACACGTCCTATGTCCTCCAAATGACGAAAGTCAGCGCTACCTCCAATCCGGCGTTTCGCTATTTCACAGCCACTGACAATGCGAGCAGCGCGTATACCGGAGGCGCCTTCTATTACAACTCGAACTACGTAACGAACTCCGGGTCCGATGCCGCGTTCGCCGTCTTTGCGGTTCCCGAGCCGGCGACGGTCAGCCTGCTGGTCTTGGGCGGACTGGGCGCGCTGCTGCGGCGCAAAAGGGCGTAAGAAGCCTACAATGACGTACACGGGCGGAGGTGAGAGGCGAGCGGCTGGAGCGCCGTGAACCTCTCACCTCCCGACCCTCTTGGTTTCACGGACGAATGCGGATGAGGAAAACAGGCAAGACTTTCCGACTGGCGGGGGCGGCGGTTCGAGCCTCGCACGCCTTCACGCTCATCGAGCTATTGGTCGTCATCGCGATCATCGCGCTGCTGGTGAGCATCCTGCTGCCGTCGCTCCAGAAGGCCAAGGAGGCCGCCCGGCGCGTCAGTTGCCAGGCGAACCTCCGGCAGATCGGCATGGGGTACGGGTTCTACATGGAAGACTGGGACGGCTCGACCTGGTCGCAGGACGCCACCGGGGCCGCGAGCCTGCTGCACAAGGACACCAGTTTCCTGGGCAGCGGCCTGCTGCTGCAACTGAACTACCTGCCCAACCCCGACGTCTTCCACTGCCCCTCCTGCCTGTCGAAGGGAACGTACGCCTACAGCCAGTACGTCCACGCCGAAGTGAGTAATCCGCCGAGCTACTGGGGCAGCGACTACTTCCAGCGCGTCAGCAACATGTTCTACGGGCCGCTGAAGCGCGAGGACAACGGCAACATGGGCATCGAGGCCGACAACCCCCGCGTCGACGTGTCCCGCCCGTATCATGGGCCTGGGCCCTCCGCCAACACGGGGCACTTCAACGTGGTCTACCTGGACACGCGCGTCCAGGCCATCGAGAATCTCCCGATGGCCCTCAACGCGACCGAGGCGGGGCGTTGGTACCGCGATTTCGTGGACCCGGAATATTGACGTCCGCCCGCGCCTGACCTTTTCCCACCCCGCGCGATACAATGGCCCGCATCCAGTCGAAAGGACCGAGCGTGTTTTTACGACGGCATCGCGACAACCCCGTCCCGTCCCCAAGGACGATTCCGCTTTCCGGGCTCCTCTGCCTGGCTGTGATGCTTCTTTCCGCCTGCCAGGCCGCGCCCCCGAAGGAACAAGCCGGAGAACAGGACGTGGAACCCCAATCCGTCATCCAGCCGCTTCGCATCCGGGGACAGGACTTCGTCGACGAACAAGGCCGGCCTGTGCGGTTCTGGGGCGTCAACCTCGTCGCACTCTATCCGTCGCACGCCGAGGCCGAAACCCTCGCCGCCCGACTGGCCGAGTGCGAGGTCAACCTCGTCCGCCCCCACCACATGCTCCGTCCCAGCCGCGACTGGGTCACCCGCTCGCAGATCGCCTCGCTGGCGACCTACAAGGACGACTCCCGCCGCATGGACGCCGAGGCGTGGGACCGGTTCGACTACCTTAACGCCCAGCTCCGCAAGCGAGGCATCTACCTGGCACTGGCCCTGCGCTGGAGCCGCCTCTACCTTCCGGGCGACGCCGACATCCTGACGACCGACGCGGCGGACCAGGCCGCGTGGCAGGCGGCCATGACCGAACTCAACTCCTGGCCGTGGCAGAAAAACCGCGACGTTCGCAAGATGCTTCCGATGATCGACGAGCGGGTGGCCGCCCTGGACGAGGAATTCGCCAGGACGCTCCTGACGCACGTCAATCCGTACACTCACTTGGCGTACGGAAAGGACCCGCAGGTCCTCACGATCGAGACGATCAACGAGGCCTCGACGGAATACGCCCTGGTCTGCGGAAACCGCCTGCCCGATTACTGGCAGAAGAAGCTCGACGCCCGGTGGACCGCCTTCGCGCGGGAGCACGGCGCGGACGGCGGCGACCTGTACAAACCGGCCGACGCGAACCTCGTCCGCCTGCGCGCGGCGTTCTTCCGCAAACTCGACGAGGACCATTTCCGCCGGATGCGGAAGCTCGTGCGCGATGCCGGCTGCGACATCCCGATGACCTTCTCGAACCTCTGGCGTGGCGAGAACGCCCTGAAGATGCACGCGGAGACGGCCGACACCATCGAGGACCACGCCTACGTCAACCCGCTGGTGACCGATCTATCCGACGACCTGCCCAGCCTCATGAGCCACAGCGCGCTGACGGACAAGCCCTTCCTGATCGGCGAGATCAACGAAGCCGAGGGCGACCGTAATGTCCGCGCGCAAGGCCCCTACCGCACGATGCTGCCGCTGGCGGCGGCCGCCTACGGCTGCCTGCACAACTGGAGCGGGGTGGTCTGGTTCGCATGGATTCACGGAGACAAGCCGCTCGGCCCCGACGGATGGGCGCTGAGCGAATCGCGCGAGCCGAACATCGGGCACATGATTACCGACGGCATGATGATCGACCACCTGCGGACGGCGGGCATTCTCTTCAAGCGCGGGCTGGCGGCCAAGAGCGTCCGCCCGATCACCCTCTACGTGGATGAGCCGCTGGCGGCGAAGGACTACAACGCCCTGATGCGCGGCAAGTATTCGCCCCGGCCAGGCTGGCAGGATATTCACGCGATCCGCAAGACCTTCGGCGCGGCGCCGGAGTCGCAGAAGGACGCGGAATGGCTGCGGACGGACCCGGCGAATCCGCTGGTTTCCGACACGGGCGAGATCGTCAAGGACACGGCCCGGCGG
>DNAS01000077.1:29376-42596 GCA_003485185.1 Phycisphaerales bacterium
GACACGGCCCGGCGGCAACTGACCGTCGCGGCGGCGAAGGCCGAGGCGTTCAGCGGATTCCACGACGATAAGCCCCCCGCCGGCTTGCGCCATCTGCGCCTGGGCGGCGGCGCGGACTTCGCCACGGTGATCCTGGTGAGCCTGGACGGCGCGGACCTGGGCGCCTCGCGGCGGCTGCTCATCAGCCGCACCGCTCTGGACGCCGCCAAGGCCGAAGTGTCCGCCCCCGCCGTCACGCTCGCGGGTCTCGCGCCGGCGGAAGGAAACCTGCAATGGCAGATTCGTCTGACGCGTCCGCGGCAGGCGGCCGCCGTGCTCCGCGAGTTCGCGGGCATGGAATTCAAGACGCTCCAGGCCGACGCCAACGGACAGCTCACGCTGCCGGGCGGCGGATGGCACGAATGCGAGTTGCAACTGCGCCTCGCGCCGTGACGGTCTGACGCTTTAAGTTCCAGCCGCAGCTTTTCACTTTCCCGGCGAAATCTTCTCCGCGAGGATGCGCGCGCCGTACGGCGGCAATTCGACCTCGCCTTCCAGACGCTCCTGCCGATAAATGTCTTTCATCGCGCCGGGCAGCCTGACCGTCTGCGGAAGCTCCGTGTGGTTCAGCAGGAAGACCAGTCGCTCGCCGTCGCCGCGGCGTTCGACGATCTCGACGGCCTCCGGCACGCCGGCGGGAAGGATGGGCTCGATTCCCGCCTCGTCGAGCAGCGTCCGGAAGAAGACCTCGTAGAATTCCGCTCTGGGGAACGTGGCCAGGTGATAGGCTTTCCCCTTTCCGCGTTCGGTGCGAGTGACAGCCGGCACTCCGGCCCACGGTTCCCGCGAGAATTGCGCCACGGCGGTCGCACCCGTCAGTTCGGGCAGGTCGCAGAAGAGCGTTCCTTCCCACTGCCGGCCGTTCCAGGTGAACGGCGAGGTTTCCTTCTCGCCGAAGGTCGCGTATTCGCGCACGTCGATCCCGAGCAGCTCGCGCAAGGCCGGGTGAATGCGGTCGGGGTAGATGCGCGCCTCGTCGTCCTTGACGCCGCAGAGCGGATGGGTCACGAGAATGCCCCCCGCCTCGACGAAGCGGCGGATTTTCCCGGCCAGCGCGTCGTCCACCGTCGCCAGGCCCGGCACGACGAGCAGTTTATAGCGGCTCCAGTCCTGGTCGCGCCCGACGGAATCGCAGTTGACGGCGAGTTTCCGGATGGCCGCGTAGACCGTCCGGCAGGTGTCGACGTACAACCCGGTCGGGCCGTTCCACTGGCTCTTGACCTCCATGACCCATCGGGTCGGGAAATCGAACAGGATGCCGACGCGGCTTTCGACGCGTGTGGCGTCCAGCCGCCCGGCCAGGTCCTTCAGGCGAGCGCCGACGCGCTGAACCTCCGCGTAGATGCGGTGCGGCCGGCCGTCGTAGTCGGTGATCGTGCCGTGGTGCTGCTCGCACCCGAACGGACACGCCCGCCAGCGGAAGAAAAACAGTCCCGTCGCGCCGTTGCCCACGCAGTGCAGCGCCAGGCGCTCGACCTCGCCGGGGCCCGGCGTGTTGTCCGCCAGTCCGGGAATCATGTGCGGGCCGTTGCGCAGCTCGTGCACCTGGAAGCCCTGCCCGGCCTTGTATCCGCGCACGTTCGCCAGGCCGAAACTCGACGCCCGGCTGTTACGCCCGTACGGCGGATAGTAGTTGGTCCCAGTGATGTTCAGATGACGGGCCATGTCGAAGTAGTCGGTCCGCCGGTTGTGCAACACCTGGTTGTTCGTCGTCAGGAACTGCCCGGTGCCGCGGTGCGGGTTCACGGCCTCGATCTGCCGCACCATGGCCCGGATGGTGCTCTGGCTGCGGTATCGCCGCCAGGCCAGCAGGTGTCCCGGGCTGTGGAAGGCCTTGGACACGCGCGGCGTGGGAACCTGCTCGAACCGGTTGAAGCGGAGGCTCCAGAAGTCCAGCCCCCAGGCGCGGTTGAGTTCCTCGATCTCACCGTACCGCTCGCGGCAGAACTGCTGGAAGCCCGTTCGGCACAAGGGGCAGTGGCAGTCCGGTTCGTCGCCGTGCTCGTTGTCCAGGTGCCACCCGCGGACGCCCTCGCACCGGCCGTAGTGACGCGCCATCGCGTCGGCCAGCGCCGCGCCGCGGTCCAGCACGAGCGGATGGTTGATGCAGAAGGAATACCGGCTGCCATATTCGAGCACCACGCCGTCTTCCCGCTCGATCCGCACGGAGGGATCCTTCTCGACCAGCCAGGCCGGCAGCGTCCGCAGCGGCGGGCAGAGCAGCAGCCCGATCCCCCGCTTCCAGGCCTCCGCCAGAAAGCGGTCCATCCAGGCGAAATCGTATCGCCCGTCTTCCGGCTCGAAGCGGTCCCACGCGAACTCCCCCACGCGGAGGCAGTTGACGGACGCCCTGGCCATGTGGTCCAGGTCGTAGGTCCAGCGGCCGGGGTCGCGATGCTCCGGGTAATAGGCGGCGCCGAAGAACATGGTTCTCTCCTGCCAAAGCGTGCGGTTTTACTGCACCCGGTACGTCACGGGCAACCCTTTCCCGCCCTGCCTGTGGCTGGAGGTGATTTGCTCTATCAGTTCATCGACGACATATCCGTCTGCGGCGGAAGGAGTTGCGAGGCCGCCCGTCTCGAAAGCCTCGATCATGCCCGCCATTTCCAAGTCGAAAACGTTGACCGCCGGGAAGCGGTATTCCGTGACGCGCCCGGTGTCGGCGTCGGTGTGGACCAGCAGCGCGCCGTGATTTTCCGAGCCGTTCCAGAGGACGGTATAGAGTTCCAGCCGGCCCTTGGCGGTGTTGATCTCGATGCGCTCGTCCCATCCGTTGCGCTCATACCCGATGGCGGCAAACGGATGCCAGAACGCCTCGAAATGCGCCACCCCGCCGGCAGGCAGCCAGAGCATGGCGTTGGTCTGGATGTCGAAATCCATGCCCGGGCGGGACTGCATGGCGCCGATGACTTTCGTCGGTCGCCCGGCGAATCCGCAGAGCAGGTTGAGGACGTGGCTGCCCCCGCACACCAGCATCCCGCCGCCGTAATTGCGGACGATCCGCGACGGATGCTGAAGAACATCCTCCGGCGCGGGGCTCTGCCACAACTGCGGATGAAAGTGCCAGGTACGGACGTAGATGCTGGTCACGTCGCCCATCTCCGCGAGCATCTGTTTGGCCTGGACCACGGCGGGGAAATAATTCTTCATGTACGCCACCGACAGGAACGCCTTGGTCCGGCGCGATGCGAGGACGAGTTCGGCAGAGTCCGCGGCGTTGTCCGTGAGCGTCTTCTCGCACACGACGCCCTTTCCGCAAGCCAGGGCCGCCAGGCAGATCTCCTTGTGCGTGGAAGCGATGGTGCAGACGCTGACCAGGTCGACGTCCCGGTCCTCGATCACGGCGCGATAATCGGTGGAGACCCGGGCGGAATAGCGACTCCCGACGGCTTCGGCGGCTTCCTTGCGGATGTCGCACACGTGGACGATCTTCGCCCCGGCCCGTTCGTAACCCTCGTAATGGAGGCGTGAGATATAGCCGCATCCGATAATGCCCACTCGTGTCATGTCGTTGCCCTTTCCAGGAGCGGCGCGCGTGGCGCGCTTCACGCCCGATAGAGTTCATCGGGGAGGATTGCCACCTTGCAGGTGTGCTGACGGTCGGTACGGACCTTCTGCAATGCTTCGGCCAAGCGGCTCAGCGGCATGCGATGCGTGACGATTTTCTCGCCGGGAACCACGCCCGTCCGCAGCAGTTCCACGGCCTCGGGCAGATACATCGCCGGGGACGCGAACGAGGCGCGGAGCTGCTTTTTCCCGACGTGCATGGCCGTGGTGTCGATGGCGACCTTCCCGCCATCGCCCCAGTCGAAACCGATGAAGACGGCGATCCCGCCGTAGGCCGCAGCTTCCAAGGCGGCATTCAACACTCCAGGCGGCGCGGTGACCAGCACCTTGTGGAAGCCGCCGAATTGCTTGCCCAGTTCGCCCAATGCAACTTCATGGCGGGAAAACACCTCGTCTGCGCCCAGTCCGCGCGCGAGGGTCAGACGCCCGGGATTGGAATCCACCACGACGACCTTTCCGCACGTCCTGCGCCGGATGATGGCGGCGGCCATCAGGCCGATCGCTCCCGCGCCGACCACCAGCACGCGGTCGGACATGCCGACTTCGGACAGTTTCACCATGTCGAGGGCCACCCCGCACGGTTCGGCCAGGGACGCGACGGCGGGATCCAACCCCTCTGCCGGGACCGCGCAACGCGCGGGGGACAGCATGGCGGGGGAAAACCCCATGGCCGGGCGCCCCCAGAAGCTGACGAGGTTTCGGCAAAGGTCCGCACGCCCGTTGCGGCAATCGGCGCAGAGGCCGCAAAAGGAACTCGACTCCAGCACCACCTGGTCGCCCGCCTTGATATGCGTGACGCCCGGGCCCACCGCGCGGACGCGGGCGCAGATTTCATGTCCGAAGGGCGTCGGCTCCCTGGCCAGGAGAGTCGCGATTTCCATATCGTGCCCGCAGATGCCCGTCGCCAGCACGTCCAGCAGCGCCTCGTCGGGAGCGGGCGGATCCAAGTCAATCTCCCGATACGTCACCTGGAATGGCGCCTTGACGTAGGCGGCCTTCACACGTAACACGTCGGTATTGTGCATGGCAATTTCCCCAATGCCGCGAACCGTCATGGACGCACGGTAGCATTCCGCGTCCGTTCCATCAAGTCCACTGCGGGGACCAGGGCCAGGTCGATCCGCCCGTGGACGGTCGTGACATAGCCGACGTAACGGTCGGAGCAGCAGAACTGCGGGTGCGGGTGGGTATGCCCCCAGCGGACGGCGCTGGGCGGCATCGGCGGGTCGTTGACGATCTCCACCTCCGCTCCGGTCTGCGTGTCCCGGAAGGCGACGTGGCAGGTCGGGTGGTGCGGATGAGGCATCATGTCCGAGACGAGATACCGCCCCGTGCGGTCGGAATAGGCATGGGCCAGGTGCCCCGGCCAGAGGCTTTCTTCCTGACGCGTCTGGAGGTTGACCTTCTTAATGGCCACCCCGTAGTGGACGTACCAGATGTGCTTTCCGTCGGGGTCCCACCACTCGTGCCCGCTGTGGGAGACGGGTTCGGACAGGATCGGCTCGGCCTGGCCCCCTCGCCGGATCAGCCACAGGCGATGGTAAGGGCGCAGGCCGTCGAACGGCTCGGCGGCGTGATCCTTCCAGAACTCGTGCGCGAACATCTGAAGGTCCGGATCGGTGGGGCTGAACTGTCCATGATCGTAGAATCCGGGAATCTTCTGCCAGACGCGCAGCGGCGAGCCGTCCAGCGGCAGGTCGCCGATGCAGGTTTCGCCGTCAAACCGGGCGTCGATATTCACTGAGGCGCCGTCGGCGGAGAACGTCAGGTGCGAGGCGATGCGTTCCGGCTGGCGCCCCCGGGCGATTTCCTCCGGAAAGCGGTTGACCCGCACGGGCTTGTCGTCCGCCCCCGGGCCGCGCCTCCACAGCTCCATGCCGTCCAGCCAGTAAATCTCGCCGGTTCGCAGGTCCACCGCGGGATTGCCCCAGAAGCGAGCCTCCGGAAACACCCGCAGGCAGTCCTGTTCGAAGTCCACCACCGCCAGCACGCCCGCGCCGGGACGGGAATCCTTGGCCGGGTCCGCGCAGGCCAGCCACAGGTACCGACCGTCGTCGGTGAAACCGCGGTTGGTGAAGTAGAACGGGCTCTGCACCGGCGCCGCCCGTTCAGTCAGGATCAGGCTCTCCACGCCGGTGGAAGGGTTGCGCCACCTTGTGAACAGGCGGGAGGTTTCGGGAGTCTTCACGGGGGTTATTCCTTCGATCGGCCGGCCGTCACGGCAACGAGAAGTTGAGCATCGACTTGGAGTCGGAGTCCTGGTAAATCGTCGCGGCGATGGTGTCGCCCTTGTAGTAGCTCACGTGCCCGTCGAGGAACAGGATTTCCGCGCCGGACAGGTGGCGGTCGATGTCGAAGCGAGATTGCGACGTCCCGACGAAGGCGATGTCCCCCAGGTACCAACTGGTTGAGTCGGACACGTGGATCTTGGACGCCGGCTGGGGGATGGCGTCGGCCGGCCGGGGGAAGGTCCAGGCGCGGGGGTTGGCGGCGGAGACGTCCGGTCCGCGCCCGCCGGGGTACTGGAGATACAGCGACTCGGCGTATCCCTGCCGCCACGGCTGGGCGTCCGGCACGTTGTCCGGGCAGCCCCAGACGGTGTCCTGGAGCTTGTATTTCTGCTTCCATCCGCCCCAGTAGCTGTCCGTCTTGATGTGCGTCGGGTCATCGGTGCTGGTCGGCGGGCTGGCGATGCCCGCCCACTGCGGCAGGCCCGTATACGGCCCGATGCAGTTCCACATCCCGTAGCTCTTCTCCGTCCCGTTGGCGTTGTAGGCGACGAACGAATTCAGTGGCGGAAGGTAGGCTTCCCAGTCGTTCTGGTAGAGGGCAAATCCGATTCCGATCTGTTTGAAGTTCGCCCCGCACTTGACGGCCCGCGCCAGCGCCTTGGCCTGGCTGAGCGAGGGCAACAGGATGCTCACCAGCAACGCGATGATCGCGATGACGACAAGAAGTTCGATCAGCGTGAAGGCTTTGCCTGTTTTCCTCATCCGTGCTCGTCCGTGAAACAGCGGGGGCCAAGAGGCGAGAGGCGCGCCCGACGATCCCGTCGTCCGGCTGCTGTCCTCTCACCTCCGCCCTTCTTCTTCATTTGTAGGCTTCGCGGGCGGCTCCTTACGCCCGTTTTCTCCGCATCAGCACGCCCAGGCCGCCCAGCGCGAGGATCGCCATCGTCGCCGGTTCCGGGATGACGGTGAAGCTCATCGTCGTTCCCGCGCCGCTGAAGATCACGCTGAAGTCCGCGTCGCCGATGTCCGTCGAATTGACGTCGTACGTGCCGTTCGGCAGCGTCGTCGTTCCCACCTTCCATGAGGCAAGCTGGATGTTCTCTTCCGTGCTGTGCCCGAAGAGCTGGTAGGAGCTGTCCATCTCCAGGCGGCAGCCCGTCAACCCGTCGAAACTCGCCTCGGACGGAAAGTCCGCCCGGAGCTGGGCCAGGCTGCCCAAATCGACCTGCACTCCGCCCACGTCGGGGAATTCCTGCTTGGCCGCGCGAAACCGGTTCACGTCGGAAGCGTCGAGTCGGGCCGCGCTGATGACGGTGCCGTTATCGCCCTTCCAACCGTAGTTGTCGACCTTGACGGTCACGGTGCCGGCGCCTTGGATCGTCGTGTTCTTCGTGTAGAACTCATTCGAACTGGACGTCACCTTGACGTCGAGGGTCAGGTTTCCGGCGAACGCCAGCACCATCGAGGTCGTGCTCGTGAAGCTGAGCTGGATGGCTGAAATCGACGCGTCGCTGCCGCTGTTGTTCATCGTGAACGTTCCGGCGCCGTTGAACGTCAACTTTCCGGCGCTGACGTTGATGACGCCGGCGGACTGTCCGTCGAAATTCGTGAACGTCACGGCATAATCGATGTTCGCCGTGTCGCCCGCGCCTGGCACGCCCGCGCCACCCCAGTTGGCGGAGTCGTTCCAGACGGCCGACGTCGCCGGACCGGTGTAGGTGTAAACCGTTGCGCCGGCGATCGACGCCAGCAGACCCATCGTCGCCGCCACAGCCATCGCAAATCGTTTCGTGTTAAGCATTTTCTTTCTCCCTTTCTTCCGCTTGCCTTCCTCGTGGATCCAATACTTCATTCATTCGCTTTCCGCTGCCCGCGAAGAGGTCTTCCTCCACGGACTGCCTTGATTCCTATGTCCGTCTTTTCCGCATCAGCACGCCCAGGCCGCCCAGCGCGAGGATCGCCATCGTCGCCGGTTCGGGAATGACGTTCAGGATCACGCTGCCCGACGTGCCGGTGTCGATGCCGTAGGTGAACGCGCCCGGCATCGTGCCCGGCGACAAACCGTTGTCGGTCAGGCTGCCCGTGTAGGTCAGCAGCGTATACTGGCCCGCCTGGAAGCCCGTCAGGGCCGTCACGTTCAGGACGCCGTCGAGGGTCAAATCGCCCGTGACGGCGATCTTGTCGCTGGGACCGGTCAGGCTTGCCAGTTCGAAGTCGAGAACCGACGCGGCGCTGAGGACCAGCGTGCCGGTGTTCAACGTGCCGGGGCTGCTTCCGGGGGCCAGGTGACCGCCGTCGTTTACCGTCACGTTTCCGACCGTTCCGCTTCCACCCAGCGTACCGGTGCTGTTGACCGTCACGGCGCTGGTGATCGACCCGTCCACCTGCAACTTGCCGGCGTTGATTGTCGTCGCGCCGGTGTAGGTGTTTTCGCCGCTGAGTATCTGCGTCCCATTGCCAGTCTTGACCAAGGACAGCGCTCCGAAGTCGTAGATCACGCCGCCGAAGTCGCCATTGGCATTGTTGTCGCCGATGGTGAGCGTCGCGGCGCCGGAGTTCTCGCGCCGGACCAAACCGTCGCCGTACAGCCCGTTGATCGTCGCCGTGCCTCCGAAGACCAGGCCTCCATACACATACACGTCGCCGGTTCGCGATCCGCTGGGGAGGAACCCGGTCGGCACCTTGATCCTTCCGTGAATGATGGTGTCGCCCGTGTAGGTGCTGGAACCCGCGTTGCCGCTGATGGTCATGCCCGTACCGGAGGAACCCATGGTAGCCGGCTGGTCAGTGGGCTGATAAAACACCAGACCGCCCGACCCGCTGACGGCGCCGTTGAGGGTGCTGTTCTTGCCCCGCGTGAAGCCGATCACGCCCTGGGCCGTCCCGAAGTTCAGGTTCGCATTGATTGTCGTCGTGGCGTTCGCGCCGATGAACACCGCGCCGCTGGTGACCGTCAGCGTTCCGCTGCCGTTGACGTTGGTCGCCGACGCATTGGCCACGACATACAGGGAATTGATCGTCGTGGCGTTGTCGATCGTCGCCACCGTTCCGCCGCCGCTCAGACGAACGTTGTTGGTCGTCGAAGATCCGTCGGTGATGGACGTGGCGTATTCCGTGGTCGTGTCCAGCGGACGAACGCCGTTGGCGGCCGTGTAGGTCACGAACGTCGATCCGGCGTCGCTCGTGGTGGTTCCGCCCAGCGCCCACGGGAGGATGCTGATGGTGGTGCTGCCCGCCCCGCCGCCCCCGCCGACCAGGGTCGGCGCGGTGGTGAACTCGATGTTCGCGTTGTTGGCCGTCTGCGAGGCGATGGTGTTGGCGCCCAGGTTCGTCCCGCGGAACAGGACCACGCCGCCGTTGGCACGTGCCAGGCTTCCGGCGGAAAGCCGGGTGTTCCGCGCCGAGTTCGGAGTCAGCGTGACGTAGTTGATTCCGCCGAGGTTGGCATACGCGCCGGCGGTCACAGCGCCCGTCACCGTGTCCACCGAGTTGGCGGTGTTGTTTCCGCGGACGGTGAGGTTTCCGGCCTGGAGCGTGACGCTCTTGGCGCGGGTCAGGCCCGTGACGCCCGCCGTCGTGCTGTCGAAATCGAGCCGCGATCCCTGTTCGACGGTGAAGTCCACCGTGGGCGCCGAACCGGTGACCTGGCTGATGCGGACGACCCCGCCGTTTCCGGCGACGATCATGGACCCGTTGGACACGGTGTTCCGCAGATCAATCGCCCGTCCGCTGCGGACAGTGAACGTCCGGGTCGCGCCGCCCAGGTTCACGTCGAGATACTGCCCGTCCGTCGTGCTGCCGATGGTCAGGTTGGCGCTGCTTCCGCCGGGGGTGTCCAGGGTGACGTCCCCGCCGAGGGTCAGCGTCCGGTTTCCGCCCTCGCCCCGCAACTGGATGGCGTAGTTGCCTCCGTAGAGGAAATCCATCGCGCCCGGGGTGGTGCGGTTGGCGCCGAAGGTCAGCGTCTGGCTGCCCGCCAGCGTCAGCGTCGCGGGAAAATCGTCGTTGATCGTCCCGCTGTCCCAGTTGGCGGTGGACAGGTAGTCATACGTCCCGCCCACCGTCTGAATCCAACCCGCCTGCGCGGCGGGGGCTCCGATCGCCAGCAACCCGGCGATCGCGAGTAATGCCGCCATAAATCCTGATGACTTCGTTTTCATGTCCTTCTCCTTCTTCGTTTGAGACGTGATGGAAGAGCTTCCCCCGATTCGCCCGGGAGCTTCCGGCGAGAGAAGCCGACCTTTGTTCACAATTGACATGTTCCGCATTCCTTCCGTTTCTCCGTTTGATTGTCCCGCCTGGCTGGGCCTCCAACCCGGCAGGGAAACTTACCGCATCTTCTTCATCTCAAACTGCTTGCCCGCGAGGGCTTCCTTCACGTAAACGCCCCAGTACGGCGTGGGGGTGTAGTTCCAGTCGGAAATCACCATCGGGCCGCAGCGCGGGTGAAAGCTGAAACCCGTCCAGTGCAGCTTGTGCTTCTGCATCATCCCCAGCACGTCCTGGGCCCAGCCTTCCAGCGGGTAGCGCTGTTTGGGTCCGATGAAGGAGAAATCGCTCCACTTCTCGATGCACCCGACCTCGGTGATGATGACGGGATGCTTCTCGGCCGTGGGGAGAATCTTCTTGGCCCACCCCGTTTTCCACGGATAGATGTGGCTGACGTAGATGATTCCGTTCCCGCCGCGGTTGTCGAGGGCGTATCCGTTGACGATGCCCGTCAGGTCGTAGCTCCAGTCCAGCCCGCCGGCGAGGATGACGTTCTTCGCGCCCGTGGCCCGCACGGCGTCCACAAGCTGCTGCATCCCGACCGCCTCGAAGGTCTTCAACTCCTCCTTGTTCTCGACAACGACGCCCTCCTTGGGCTTGACCTTGTCCGTCACCTGTCCGCCATTGCGCCAGACGTCCCAGGAAATGTCATGCGGTTCGTTGAACAATTCGAACAACACGGTCGGATTGTTCTTGTATCGTTCGGCCGCGTCCTTCCAGAACGCCAGGTGTTCCCGCGTCGGCGCGCGGAAGCGGTGCAGGTCCAGCAGCAGGTACGCGCCCTTGGCGGCGCAGAGTTGCACGGCCTGATCGACGGTTTTGCGGTATTGCTCGGGGCCCTTGCCTTCGCCGAACCAGTATTCTTCCTTCATCGCCAGGCGGATGACGTTGGCGTTCCACTCGTTCAACGCCACGCGAACCGACCAGAGGATGTTCTCGCCCGGCCCCCACTGCATCGAATCCACCGAAAGCCCCTGGAGCCAGATTTCCTTTCCGTCGGCGGCAGTGACCACCTGGTTCCCGGAGACCTTCAGTTCCTTCGAAATCGCGGGCATGGACAGGTCCTTCTCGATGAGGGCGGCGCGCTCGGACTTGATCCGTTCCGTCTCGGCCTTGGCGTTGGCCATCGCCTGGGCTTCGTCCTCGCTCAAGGCCGCCAGGCGGATGTCGTCGAGTTCCAGCGTTCCGCTGACCGCTTCGAACAGGGCCGGCATGAACTCCAGGCTCACCGCCTGCGCGGGAACGAGGAACCGGTACTTCCGCTCCTGCCATTCCTTCTTCGTTCCGCGGAAATACGGTGTGGGGGCGCCTGCGAGTTTCTCGCCATTGGCGCCCTTGAAGTTCATCATGATCCGTCCGTCGTGCCAGAGTTCCTTTCCGCGCTTGATGTTGTCGTAGCGCACGCGGAAGCTCAGCTCCAACGCCTTGTCGTCCGTTGCCAGCGGGATGTTCCGATACAGCATGAGCATCTTGCCCGGCTCGGTGGCGCGGAAGCGGAGGAAGTGATTCCCGTCCTCGGCGACGCAGCTCACGGTGTCGGTGTTTTTCGGGAACCATCCAGCCGGGGCATCGCTGTTGAGCTTCTCGAAGTCGCCGTTGGCGATCATCGGCTCGCCCGCCTTGCGCTGGACCTTGGCGCGGGCGGCGGCCACTTTCGCCTCGTCCTGTGCCTCGCGCCCCGCTTTCACCGCCTCGGCGTCAATGGGCGTCAGGCGGAAATCGTCGAACTCCAGCGTGCCGCTTTCGGCCTGGAACAGGCACGGCATGATTTCCAGCTTCACCGCGCCGTCGGGCACGACGAATTTCTGCGTGCGGGTCTCCCAGTCCTTCTTCGTGCCGCGGAAGGCAGGATGCTTTGGGCCGGGCTTGACCACCTTGCCCTCGGCGTTTTTGAAGTTCATCATGATCCGCCCGTCGAACCACGACTGCTTGCCCGGCTTGATGTTCTCGTAGCGGACTCGGTAGGAAAGCTCAAACGCCTTGTGCTCGTCCTTGACGGGCACGGCCACGTAGATCAGCACCGTCTTGCCCGGCTCGCTCTGGACGAGGCGGAGGAAGTGGTTTCCGTCTTCCTTCTCCCATGTGGCCCCGGCCGGGAGACCCCATCCGTCGGGCTTGCCGTCGTTGTCGGAGTCGGTCTCGAAGTCCCCGTTGCGCAACAGCGATTCCGGCGCCGGCGCGGTCGAAGTCGCCGGGGCGGTGGACGTGGCGGGCTGCGTTTCTTCCGCCAGCGCAACGCCGACCGTCATCCCCAGCAGGACGACCGACAAGGCACATCTCAACGATAACCCGGCAAAACCCATCGCGATTCCTTTCCTCGACTCTCCGTGCGTCAGTTCTGCGAAGCGACCTGCTTAAGCCTCCAGACCGTTCGCGTGGTGCTCGCGTTTCCGCCGTTCCACAGGAAATCGGGCGTGGCCGGCGCGGCGTGACCGTCCTGGAACGCCACGTTGGCAGAACCCAGGTGGCGATACCCGACATACTTCTGGCCTACGGTGATCGGCTTCTCGCCATACGTGTCGTACCCGCCCGGGTCCGCGTGCGAGCCGCCGTCGATCTCCTCGTTCAGACCGTCCAGCATGAAGACCTTGTCGCTGGGGCGGCTTTCCGCGGGGTTGGCAAGCTCCAGCATCTGCGCCCTGCGGACGACGTATTGCTGGAAATTGGAGCTGTCGCGGCTGACGTAGAGCCCGTTGGCGTTCATGCCCCAGCTGAGCCCGGCGCGGTAGAAGCCCGACGCGTCCGGATTGTTGCTGGGCCAGTCGAACGCCCCGGACGACGGGCAGAGCATCCGTCCCGGCCAGTAGGGGTCCGCCCAGGGCAGCCCCTGTGAGTTCGCCGGCACGTCGTTGGCGGCCGTGATGTTCAGCAGGCGCTGGAAGCCCGTGTTGCACGACCAGTAGCGCGTCCAGTTCCGGGTCATCATGGGCACGGTGTAGTCGCCGTATTCCTCGGCGTACATCTGGTTGGCGGTGGCAAGGGCCTTCAGCAGGGACAGGCAGACCGTTCCGCGGGCCAGGCGGCGCGCCCGCTCGAGCGACGGCAGCAGAAGGGAAACCAGCAGCGCGAGAATGGCGATGACCACCAACAATTCGATCAACGTAAAACCGTGTA
>DNAS01000078.1:0-224 GCA_003485185.1 Phycisphaerales bacterium
CTTCCAGCGTGAGCTGTTTCTTGTCCGCCAGCGGCTGCATCAGCGCCAGCAGCGTCTGGCAGGTGTCGGCGACGGAGACCTTGTCGAAGCGGACTTCGGCCCTGCCAGCCTCGATCTTCGCCAGGTCGAGCAGATCGTTGATCATCGCCAGCAGGCTGCGGGCCGAGGCGGCGATGTTCTGCCCGTATCGGCGGACCCGCTCGTCGGACGCGCCGGCGACCAGG
>DNAS01000078.1:409-5619 GCA_003485185.1 Phycisphaerales bacterium
CTGTTGAGCGGAGTGCGCAGCTCATGCGAGACGTTCGCGAGGAACTCCGTCTTCACCTGGTTCGCCTGGAACAACGCCACGTTCGCCTCGGCCAGCTCGTTGAGCTTCAGGTCCAGCGCGCGGTTGGCGGAGCGCAGCTTTTCGTGCTGGGCGCCGATGGCCTCGAGCATCTCGTTGAAGCTCTCGCCGAGGCGCTGGAGTTCGTCCTGCGTCCGGATGCTGCTTCGGACGGCCAGATCGCCCTCGGCCACCTTGTCGGCCATGTCGCGCAGCTTGCGGACCGGCCGGAGGATCAGTCGCTGCGTGATGATGGCGAAGCTGATGATCGCCAGCAGGCCCGCGAGGATTCCGCCGATGACGAACGTCCCGCGCGTCCACCAGATCAGCGGTCCGCTGGCCAGCGAGCCGGGCAGGGCGACGTCGATCACGCCCACCAGTTGTCCGCTGGAATACTGGAATTTGGGGTCTTGCGCCTGGTTGTGGCATCGCGCACAGGCAGCGTCGACGCGGACCGGAAGGAAACACCGGTAGACCGTCTGGTTGTCCTCCTCGGTGCGGATGATGGCGGGGCTGTCCTGGTCGGGGTTCTGCACGAACATCCGCAGCGCCTGCCGGGCGGGCGGGGTCAGCAGGGCGTCAGTCTTCTTGAGGTTGGGGTCCAGCTTGATGAACAGCGGCCCCTTGCGTCCCTCGGAGCGGGCGCCGAGCGTGTAGAGGTTGGCCACCTCGCTGGAAGCGTCCGGATTGCCCGGATGGTCGCGGATCCACTCGTTGAGGCGCAGGCGCGTCAGTTCCGCGGCCGCCGGCTGGAGACCCTGCTCCGCCAGCAGCTCCATGAAATACCACGGCACGATCAACGCCGCGGCGATGATCGCCAGCACCGCCGCGCCGAACACCAGGCGCAACTTGCTGGCCAGGGAGATTTTCACGAAGCTCTTGGCCATTGCCCGGATATTCTATGCAAACGCCGCGCGCGATGGAAGCGGGGGCGCCCCCGGCCGGGGCGGTCAGCGGTCTCGCAGGTACGTCTCGCGGATCGCGCGAAGGGTGTACCCCGATTCGTTGAGCCGGCGGATCAGGCGGATGCGGGCGACCAGCGCGTCGTCGAAAAATCGCCCGCGACCGCTGCGCCGAATCGGGCGAACGAGTCCGATGAGGATGTAATACTCGACGGTCTGCTTGCTCACCCCGGCCGCGGCTGCGGCGGCGGAGATACGCATCAGGGATTTCCGGGAGCTTTTCGTTTCTGCCATGACCGACATCCACAAACTTTATCGCCCACCGGCGCGCCAAAACTTTAGCCCGCGGCCGGGGCAAGGCTTACAATAAGGCAACGGCGCGATTCCCGTCGTTCGCCCGCGCCGCACAGGATCCACAGAAAGGGGACCGGAACCATCATGTTGAATTATCTCTCCGACCAGCCGATCGTGGCGTACGTGGCCCTGGCGTTCGCGGAACTGGCCCTGGCGGCGGTGTGGTACGAGCGCCGCAGCCGCAAGATCGCATGGCTGCTGCTCGCGCCGCCCCTGCTGGCGGCGGGGGTGTTCGCCGTCAGCGTGCTGGTGACCACGGATCGCCAGCAGATCGTTCACGCCTGTCGGGAGATGGCCCGCGATGTTGTCGCCAACCGCGCCGACTCGCTGAACACGTACCTGACGGACGATTTCCTCGGCGTCTATCACGGCGCCCGCCTGGACAAACCCGGCGCGATGGCGATGGCCCTGGGAGAGAAGACGCGATTCCGCGTCAAGGAAATCACCGTCAACGACTGGGAAATCGGGATCACCGGCGACCAGGCCACGGTGACGGTGGAGACGGAGATGCGCCTGGAGACGGCGGAACTGGGCGGCGCGGCCATGAAGGTCTTCTTTTACCTCAACTGGGTCCGTCGCCCGGAGGGGTGGCGGCTCCGCTCGGCCGACGAACCCCGCATCGGCGCCGCGCGCCTGGAAGAATGAGTTCGCCGTTCCGCTACCACGCGGATTGGATCGCGGGGCGTTTTTCGCCCGCCTGGACGATGCGTTCGATCAGCCGGGCCCGCAACTCGTCGGCGACGGACCGGTATTCCGGCCGTCCGAGAAGGTTTGTCCGCTCGTGTGGGTCGGCGTCGAGGTCGTAGAGGAAATCGTCCGCATACCGTTCCGCAGCCGGCGCGTCCCCTCCCTTCAGGTCCGGCGAGCGAACGGAATATTTCCACCGCTCGGTGCGAAGGGCCCGTCCGACCTGCGACTCGCTGATCTGTGCGAAGATTTCGTTCCGCCAGTCGCCGGCGCTCCCGTCGAGCAGGCCTTGGACGGCCCGGCCCCGCATGGTCGGAGGCGGCGTCACGCCACCCGCCGCCAGCACAGTGGGCGGCAGGTCCACGAGGCTGACCATCTCCCGCGCGACGCGCCCGCCGGCGAACCCCGGCCCGCGGACGACCAGCGGAATCCGCAGGCAGCCGTCATGGCACGACCGCTTGTACTCGGCATTGCGCGTGCGGAAGTGCGAACCGTGGTCGCTGGTGTAGAGGACCACCGTGTTGTCGGCGATCCCCAGGCGGTCCAGCTCGTCGAGGATCCGCCCCAGGTTCGCGTCAACCGCATGGCAGCAGCCGAGATAGTCCGGGTAGTTCTCCCGCCAGTCGCCAGCTGTGTCGATCAGGTCGCCCGGCGTCTCGTAGTCGGCGAAACGCTCCTTCGAACCGTTCGGGCCTTCGTAGCGGTTGTGGTCGTTCTGGTGGTGCGGCTCGATGAACGACAGGAACAGGAAGAACGGCCGGTCGCCCTTGCGGGTGCGAAGGTATTCCACGGCGTAATCGCCCAGGCAGTCGGGGCGGTATCGCCCCTCGGGGAAGACCACCTTCTGTCCGTTTCCGTCGAACATGTGCCCGTCGTAGCTGTGCGAGGTGAACTCCAGCACGTCCGCCGCCAGCCAGAAGTCGTATCCGCCCCGACGCTCCGGGGGAACCGGGCGGGTGCGGTAATTCTGTTCCTTTCCCGTGGACGCCAGGTGCCACTTGCCGATGTAGCCGGCCTCGTAACCGGCCGCGCGAAGATGGTGCGCGAGTGTCTTCTCCTCGAGTGGAAGGGCGATGTCGTTGCGGTAGCAGCCGATCTCGGTGGGATATTTGCCCGTCTGGAGACAGGCCCTCGCCGGTCCGCAGACCGGCTGGCAGGTGAACGCCCGCTCGAAGCGGACGCCCCCGGCGGCCATGCGGTCAAGATTCGGAGTGACGTCGAGTTTCTGGCCGTAGCAGCCGCAGGTGTCCCATCGTTGCTGGTCGCTGAAGACGAAGACGAGGTTCGGTTTTTCGTGGCGCATGGGCAGAAGTATAGTGGGAACCCCTCGCGAGGAAAATACCCCCGGCGGAAACTTCGCCGCGGCAGGTCAGCTTGGGAGGGGCGCGTCAGGCGCTGTCCTGGGTGGCGCGGGTGCGAAGCTGGTCCATCTTGGCGCGGACCTCGCTGGCCATGCGCGAGTTGGGGAACCCGCTGATGATTTCCTCTCCGACGGAGATGGCCTCGTTCCACTGCTTCTCGGTGACGCGAATGGCGAACTGCACGCCGAGGTTGTGGAGGCGGGCGCGGAACACCCCGCGGGCGGATTCCTGAAGCGCGGCGGCCTCCTGCGGCGCGAGGTAGCGGTCCAGCTCCCGGAGCAACTCGATGCCGCGGTCCACGTCGTTGCGGCGCACCGCCTCGCCATAGTCGTGCAGCAGGTCGCGCTTGTGCGCGGCCCGAGCCGACTCGATGCGATCCGGAAGCGCGACGACCTTCTCGTTCTTCGGGAACAGGCGCAGGATCCGCTTCGTCTCCCGCAGCGCCTGGGACCAGTCGTGGCGGTCGATGATCTGCTGGATGCGCGCAATCGCGCGGTCGATCTTCTCTTCCAGCGTCGCCTTGCGGTTCGCCAGCACCTCCTCGTGCAGGCGCTGGGCCTCGTCGGTGAACCCAAGGTCCTTCTCGATCATCTCGATCATCTTCTCCGCGGTGTTGTAGTCCTGCTTCATCAGGTTGTCATGCACCGCTTCGCGGAAGGCTTCGATCTCCTGCTCGCGGAACAGGAGACTCTTGGCACGATCGGACAGGCTGACCAGTTCGAGGAGCTTGCGGCTGGACTCGCTCAGATCGCTCAGGAGGGTTTCAATCCGGTCGAAACGGTCGCGGATGACCGTGACCTCATATTCGTTGGACACCAGCACGCGAAGCGCCCCGTAGCTGGCGAAAATGCCCGCGGCGACAAGCCCCTCCACGAGGATGGCGGCGATCCAGAACCCCACGCATTCCCACGACGGGGCAAGGAGGACCGTCCGCACCAGCATCGCCACCGACCCGACCAGCAACACCGCGAGAATCGCCAGGGACACGATCGTTGCTGCATACCCGACCCGCACAACCCACCGAAACCTGCCCGTCTGGTTGGACATGGATATACTCCTTCCCTGGACGTATCAAATGTATCGGCCAATTGCCCTTGCGACGTGAAACCACCGTGAAGCGGTCTTCCTATCTAACTCTATTCCTCCAAAGGACGAATGTCAATCGTTGCGAGGGGGCGGTTGTGAAATCCCGCGCCGGGCGGACCGGCGGGGCGGCCCTTGTGCCCCGCGCCGAGCGGTGGTAGCATCGCACGGTGAAAGGGCTGCGCCATGCCTCACGAGGAGATGAACGAGCAGCAGGTGGCCGCCTACCTGCACATCGACGGGCGCGAGCTGGCCAAGCTGGCCAGCAGGGGGCAGATCCCCTGTCGGAAAGTGGGGGGAAAATTCCGGTTCACCAAGTCCGACGTCGACCACTGGATCGAGCTGTCCATGCCCCAACTCGACAAGCGCCGCCTGGCGGGCATCGAGAAGGGCGTCAGCCGGCACCACGGATTTGCGGAAGAGGAACTGCTTCTGCATCCGCTGATCCCCGACGACGGGCTGGCCGTGCCCCTCGACGCGCGGACCGCCGACGCGGTGATCCGCGCCCTGGTGGACCAAGCCGATCGGGCCGGGGTGGTCCACGCGCGCGCGGAACTGCTCAACGAAATCCGCCAGCGCGAGCAGTTGTGCACGACGGCCATGCTCCCCGCAGTGGCGATCCCGCATCCGAGGCATCCGCTGCCGTACGACATCGCGCGCAGCTTCGTGGTGGTGGGCGTGACCACCAGCGGAATTCCCTTCGGCGCGGAGGACGGTTCGCTGACGCGGCTGTTCTTCCTGGTCTGCTGCAAGGACGACCGGACGC
>DNAS01000078.1:5739-7714 GCA_003485185.1 Phycisphaerales bacterium
GCTGCAAGGACGACCGGACGCACCTGCACGTGCTGGCCCGTCTGGCGCGGATCTTCCACGAGCCCGGGGCGATCGAGGACTTCATCGACTCGCCCGATGCCGAGCAACTCGCCGAGCGCATTCTCCGGCACGAGCAGGCGGCGCTGGCCAGACCGTCGTAGTTCCGGTGCGGAAGGGGGATTTGGGGTATCCGCCGCGCGGGCGGCACGCTATGCTCAAGGCATGGTCGGACGAACGCTCCACGGATTTTTCGACGAGCAATTCCTGCGGTGCCTGGAGCGCCTGCACTTACTGGCCAAACGCCTCGCTGCCCGGGCGCCCGTGGGGGCCCGCGCGTCGCGTCGCCTGGGCGACGGCCTGGAGTTCGCCGACCATCGCGACTACGCCCCCGGCGACGACATCCGCTTCCTTGACTGGCCCTACTACGCCCGCATGGAAAAACTCCTGCTCCGCCTGTTCCACCAGCACAGCGAGGCGGACGTGTCGATCCTGCTGGATTGTTCCGCCTCGATGGCGCCCGGCGGGGCGGGGGAGAAGTTCGACTATGCCCGGCGGGCGGCGGCTGCGCTGGCCTACGTCGCCATGGGCGGGCTGGAACGCGTCTGGATCTTCCCCTTCTCCAACACCTTGGGCGAACCGCTCCGCACCGGGCGCAATCGCGGGCAGATTGTCGAGGTGCTGGAGTTTCTCTCTACCCTTCGCCCGTCCGGCCGAACTGCGCTGCGGGCCTGCGCGGATCGGTTCGTGGGCGCCCTGAGTGGCGAGGCACGCAGGCCCGGGCCCGTCCTGCTCTTGGGCGACCTGTTGGATTGCGGCGACGAATTGTCCGACTCGCTGTCCAGGCTGCAACTCGCCGGCTGCGACGTGACGGTGCTGCACGTGTTTTCCCCGCACGACGCCGACCCGCGACTGGCCGGGCCAGTCCTGCTCCGCCACGCCGAGCAGGACGCCCAACTGAGCATCCAGGCCACCAAGGATGTGCTGAACGCCTATCGCGCCGCGTGGAAGGCGTTCGCAACCACCTGCGAGCACGCCTGCCTGGCGCGGGGCGCAACGTATGTAGCCGCCCCCACGGACGCCCCGCTGGAGCAGCTCATCCTCCACGCCATGCGCCGCGCGGGAGTGTTGGGCGAGTAACGCCTTGCGGCCGGGGCTTGCCAGGCAGGGCGGAAGGCGGGTAATCTGCCCGATCCGGGGCCGCATAATATTTTCCGGATTTCTGTTGCGGACACCCTAACAAGTGCCGTACTTTATTGCGTCGGCCGTTACGGCGATGGAAACGACCGTCTCCGGCGGGATTTCGCCGGACGACACACGAAGAACACTTCGATTCGAGGAGACCGAATATGGCGAAGTCAGGGAAGACGGCGAGCAAGGCGGACGCTGCGGCTGCGGACAACCGGCGCGAGCAGGCGCTGGACGCGGCCTTGAAGCAGATCGAGAAGAGCTTCGGCGCGGGGAGCATCATGAAGCTCGCGGGCGAGGACATCCAAGGGGTGCCGGGCATCTCGACCGGGGCGCTGAGCCTGGATATCGCCCTGGGCGGACGCGGAATTCCCCGCGGGCGCGTCTGCGAGCTGTTCGGCCCGGAAGGATCGGGCAAGACGACCGTGGCGTTGCACGTGATCGCCAGCGCGCAGAAGGACGGGGGGGTGGCGGCGTTTATCGACGCCGAGCACGCCCTGGACCCCACGTGGGCGCGCCGGTTGGGCGTGAACCTGGAGAATCTCCTTGTCAGCCAGCCTGATACCGGCGAGCAGGCGCTGGAAATCTGCGAGATGCTGGTGCGGTCCAACGCGGTGGACGTGGTGGTGGTGGACTCGGTGGCCGCCCTGATTCCCCGCGCGGAAATCGAGGGCGAGATGGGCGACCAGCACGTGGGCCTCCAGGCGCGCCTCATGAGCCAGGCCATGCGCAAGCTCACCGGCGCCATCTCCAAGAGCCGCACCAGCGTGATCTTCATCAACCAGATCCG
>DNAS01000078.1:7894-8111 GCA_003485185.1 Phycisphaerales bacterium
GGCAATCCCGAGACGACGCCCGGTGGAAACGCGCTGAAATTCTACAGTTCCGTTCGCATCGACGTGCGGCGGGTCAGCACGATCAAGGAAGGCGATGTCGCCGTGGGCAACCACGTGCGGGCGCGCGTCGTGAAGAACAAGGTCGCACCGCCGTTCCGCACCGGCGAGTTCGACATCATGTTCAACAGCGGAATCAGCGCCGAGGGCGACCTGGTGG
>DNAS01000078.1:8275-8542 GCA_003485185.1 Phycisphaerales bacterium
GCGACCTGGTGGACCTTGCCTGCAATTACGGGGTGGTGGACAAGCAGGGCGCCTGGCTGAGCTACGGCGACGTGCGCCTCGGGCAGGGGCGGGCCAATGCCATCACGTTCCTCAAGGAAAACGCCGATCTGACCGCGGAAATCCGCGCCAAAGTGCTGGAAAAGGCTTCGGAATCGCCCCTGAGTGGGAGCGTGGAAGAATAAATTCCCCGCTCCGGGGCCCGGGGGGCGCTGCGGGGCGGGAGATGTCAGAGTTTCTGGTCGGCCA
>DNAS01000078.1:8598-16189 GCA_003485185.1 Phycisphaerales bacterium
GCCATGAGAATCCGCACCTCGTCGGCGGTGGGCATGGTTGCCTGGGCGCCGAACTTGGTGCAGGCGAGCGCCCCGGCCGCATTGGCGAAACGGGCGGCGGAGTGCAGGTCGTTCCCGTGCGCCAGCGCGACGGCCAGCGCCGCGGTGAAGGCGTCTCCGGCGGCCGTCGTGTCCACCACGTTCACCTTGTAGGACGGCACGCGGTAGAAGTGTCCGTCGTTCGTCACCACCAGCGAGCCGCGCGCGCCGAGCTTGAGCACGGCGGCCTTGGCGCCGCGGGCAATCAGGTCCATCGCGACGATCTTGTCCACGCGATCTTCCCCGGCCTTCTTGCCCGTCAGGATTTCCGCCTCCGAGACGTTCGGGCTGAGGATGTCCACGGCGCACAGCGCGTCGTCGAGCTGCGGGGTGGCCGGCGCGGGGTCCATGACGATGCGGCATCCGTTCCGTCGGGCCAGATCGCACGCGGCGCGGACTGTCGGCAGCGGCAGCTCCAATTGCAGCACGACGACGGCCGCCCGTGCGAACGCCTCCTCGCGGCAGAACAGATCGTCCGGGGACAGGCGGTAATTGGCGCCGCTGGCGACCACGATGGAATTCTCTCCGTGGGAATCGACGACAATCATCGCCACGCCGGTGGGAACGCCCTCGGTGGTCAACACGTTCGCGCAGTCAATCTTCTCCGCAGCCAGTCTCGCCGTCAGCGTCCGTCCGAACTCGTCATCCCCGACGCGTCCGATCATGGCGCATGGTCCCCCCAGCCGCGCCGCCGCAACCGCCTGGTTGGCGCCCTTGCCGCCGGGGTTCGTCACGAACCCGTTGCCCAGGACCGTCTCGCCCGGCGCGGGCATGTGCGGGCTGCGCACCACCAAGTCCATGTTGATCGATCCGACGACGAGAATGGTCTGCCTGTTCATTCCGCGCTCCTCTGGACGCAACTCCGCGTTACGCCGACATGATACCGTTCGATGGCGTGCGGGCAAGTGTTTGATTTGTCGGACGATACGCAGCGAACCGTCGACGGTCAGCCGGGGGGTGTCGCCGCGCCTTCGTCCGCCTCGCCGGAACGGCTTGCTGTCTGTGGCGAACCGGGGCCGCATTCCTCGACGCGAATCTGCTGCTGCCTGCGGTTCCACTTGAGGATGCCCCAAGGCAAGGCCAGCGCCCAGAACAGCCAGAGAAAATGCCGCCAGGGATTGGGAATGAGAAACACGGCCGCAAGAAACGCCGCGCCGACGATCCAGAGCGCGACGCTGGCGCGGAGGACGAACGCGCGTTCCCGGGGGCTCTGCGTGTGGCGGATGCTGAAGAACGTGCCCAGCGCGCCGCCCATCAAGCCCAGCGCGGCGCCGGCGATGCCGCCGATCCATCCGCCCAACTCGCCGCTGTTCATGCCGTTGCCTCCCCGTCGGATGCGAAACTTCCGGGGGCGCGCCCTGTGTTCGGCGAGACTTACGCCCAGATCAATTCGTCGCTGCCCTTGCGGACCTTGCCGAGGATCCAGCAGCGTTCCCCGTGGCGGCGCAGGCGGCTCATGATCGACTGCGCGAACGCCGGCGCGACCACCATGACGAATCCGACGCCCATGTTGAACACGCGCGTCATCTCGATGGGGTCTACGGGGCCCTTGGCCGCGATGAGTCGGAAGATCGGCGGCACGGTCCAGCTGTCGCGCTGGACGCGCACGGTCAGGCCCTCGGGCAACACGCGGGGAAGGTTGCCCGGCAGCCCGCCGCCGGTGATGTGCGCCATCGCCTTGATGACCTTCTTGACCGAGTACTGGTGCAGCACGTCGAGCACCGGTTTGACGTAGATGCGCGTCGGGCGCAACAGTTCCGCGCCGACCGACGTGCCTTCCAGCTCGGGCGGGCAGTCGTCCGGGCTGTAGCCCATCTTGTCCAGCAGCACCCGCCGGGCGAGCCCGTAACCGTTGGAGTGGAGACCGTCGGACGCGATGGCAATCACCACGTCGCCGGGTTCGACCGTCGAGCCGTCGATGATCCGCTTGCGCTCAACGACGCCGACGGAAAACCCCGCCATGTCGAACTCCGCCGGTTCGTAGAGGTCGGGCATCTCGGCCGTTTCGCCGCCCAGCAGGGCGCAGCCGGCCTGGACGCACCCGTCCACGATGCCCCGGACGATGTCGGTCATGCGCCCCGGTTCGAGCTTCCCGACGGCGAGGTAGTCCAGGAAGAACAGCGGTTCGGCGCCGCAGCAGATCAGGTCGTTGACGTTCATCGCGACCAGGTCGATGCCGACCGAGTCGACCTTCTCCATGGCGAAGGCGACCTTGAGCTTCGTGCCAACACCGTCGGTGCACCCGACCAGCACCGGCTCGGAATAGTTGTGCTTGAACAGCCGCTCGTTGTAGTCGAGGCGGAACATCCCGGCGAATCCGCCGATTCCGCCCATGACGCGCGGGCCTCGGGTCCGCTCGACGAGGGGCTTGATCATCTCCACCATCAGGTCGCCGGCCTCGATATCGACGCCGGATTCCTTGTAGGTCATCGACTTGGAAGGTGTTGCTGGCATGGGCGTATCCTACCAGCGCCGACGGGCAATGCAATGGGCTGGCGTACGCCTTTTGGCGCGGCGGGAATCCCGGACGCAAAATCGTCCTTCGGAAAATCTCGCAAAAGCTGGGGGAAACCTCTTGCCGTGGCCGACCCAGAAGATATCCTGCGCGCCTTGAACCCGTCGCGGCTGGGGCGGGTTGAGTGGAAAATGTCCTGGCGGAGCCGATCGTACGAAGAACTCCCCGCCCTGAGCGTTCGGCGGGGCGAGCTGCGCCGGAGCATGCGCATCGTCACCGTCGCCTGGATGTTCGGCGTGGTGTGGATGGCGCTCGTCTCCGGCGACCAGATGCGGGCCTTTGCGCGCATCCTGGGGTTCAACGACATGGCCTTCGGAATCCTCGCGGCCATGCCGTTCCTCGCCACCTTCGGGCAGCTCAACGCCGCCGTCATCGTCGAGCGCACTGGGCTCCGCAAATTCCTGTTCCTCGACAGCGCCGCCTACAGCCGCCTGCTCTGGATTCCCGTGGCGATGGTCCCCCTGTTGCTGCCGTTCCCGCCCGTGCTGGCGGTGACGGCCGTCCTCGTCCTGCTGGCGGGGAGCAATTTTCTGGCGGCGCTTTCCGCGCCGGCCTGGATGACGTGGATGGGCGACCTGATTCCCCGGCGAATCCGCGGCAGGTACTTCGCGCGGCGGGCGCAGATCACGCAGGTCGTCCAGATCGTCGTCGTGGTGGGCGTCAGCCTGTTGCTGGACTGGGTGACCGTTCCGGATTCGCCCGAGACCTTCCAGGGCCAGCCGATGTTGCTGTGGACCATCTGCGGGATGTTCGCGGTGGCGGGAGTGTTCGGCACGATCGACATCCTGCTGTTCCGCCGGATCCGCGAGCTGGTTCCGCCGCCGCGCGAGGAGGCGGTGTCCGGCGGCGCGATCATCGACATTCCCCGCCCCGCGAGGCGGACGCCCGGTTCCCTGGTCCTCTACGCCGGGCGCTACCTCGGCGCGATGATCCGCGAACTGCTGCTGGAGCCCCTGCGGGACCGCGTGTTCCGCAACTACGTCTTCTACGGCGGCACGATCACATTCACCGCCACCTGCGCGGGATGGTATTTCTGGCGACACGCCACCGAGGCGCTGGGGTTCACCAAGTTGGGCACGAACATGCTGTTCATGGTCATCGGTCCGGTGGCGGGCACGCTGACGGCAGGGTGGTGGGGGCGCATGATGGATCGCTGGGGCCGTCGTCCGGTCCTCATCATCGGGACGATCGGCACGCTGCTGTCGCTGGTGCCGTGGATCTTCACGTGGCGCGGGATGGGCAGCCCCCGATTCGTGATCGACGCGGTCAACGGACTGGCCGGTGCGACCTGGTTGACGAGCGACTCGCCCGTCGGCAGTTACCTGCTGGCGGCGGTGGGGTGCGTCTTTGGCGGGTCGTCGTGGACGGGCGTGGGGCTGGCGCAGACGGGCATCGTCATGGGGTTCTCCGACGGGCAGGGGCGCAGCCGGTATGTCGCGGCTTCCAGCGTCCTGATCAGCGTGGGCGGAGTGCTCGGCGGCCTGATCGGCGGGATGGTCGCGCAATCGCTCGAGTCGCTCCAGTCGAACCCGATCGCCCTCGGGCCGATTCGGTGGACCAACTGGCACGTGACGTTCCTGCTGGCGCTGGGAATCCGTCTGGCGTCGCTGGCCTGGCTGATCCGAATGCCCGATCCCGGCGCGCAGCCGGTGCGATACATCCTGCGATTCTGGGGACTCAACGCGTACAATACCGTCATGTCGCGCCTGTTTTACTCGGTGCGCCTGTTCGGCTGGGGACGCAACGCCCGCGAAGACAACGACCGGGAAAGACCACTGGACCATTGAACCGCCGGCCCCGGCAGTAGACAATTCCCGGTCAGGGACAGACGACATCGCCGCCCGACGGGCGGCTACGGATACCGATGAGTTGGCGTTCGAAATCCTACGAGGAGCTTCCCGCTCTCAGCGTTCGCGGGGAGGAACTTCGCCGCAGCCTGCGGGTGGTCACGCTGGCGTGGATGTACGGCATCGTGTGGATGTCGTGCATTTCCGGCAGCCACGTCAAGATCTTCGCCCGGATGCTCGGGTTCAACAATTTCCACTTTGGCCTGCTGACGGCCATGCCCTATGTCGCGACCGTCGGGCAGTTGTTTGCGGCGATCCTCATCGAACGGAGCGGGCTGAAGAAATACCAGTTCGTCGAGTGCGGGACGATTCACCGTCTTCTCTGGCTGGGGCTGGCCCTCATTCCGCTGCTGCTGCCCGTGCCGTCGGGGATGGCGGTAACGGCCATGCTCGTCATCATGGGCACGAGTTGGTTCGCCAATGCGCTGGCGACGCCGGCTATCATGACCTGGCTGGGCGACCTCGTGCCCAAGCGCATCCGCGGGCGATACTTCGCCAACCGGTTCATGTATGCCCGGCCCATCCAGATCACCGTCGTGCTGGCGCTGGGCGTGGTGCTGAACCTCTTCATCGACACCGATCTTCCCGAGACGCGACAGGCCCAGCCGATGCTGATGTGGGTCATCTGCATCATCTTTGCCGTCGCGGCGGTGTTCGGGGTGGCGGACATCCTGCTGTTCCGCAAGGTTCGCGAGGTGATGCGCCCCGTCTCCAGGCCCCGCGACCCCGACGAGGTGTTCCATTTCGACGCGCCCCGCCCGGCCTGGTGGAACCTTCCGGGAGCGGCGCTGTATACCGGGCGATTCTTCCGCGCCGCCGTTTCGCAACTGGTCGTCCAACCGTTGCAGGACCGCGTGTTCCGCAACTACGTCGCCTACGGCACGACGCTGGCGTTCGCCGTCTCCGTGCCCGGCTGGTTCTTCTGGCGCAACGCCACCGAGAATCTGGGCTTCAGCCCTTTGGGAGCGAATTTCCTGTTCCTGGTGGTTTCGCCCGTGCTGGGGCTGATCGGCGCGAAGTGGTGGGGCAAGGCGCTGGACCGCTGGGGGCGCAGGCCGGTGCTGATCGTCGCGTCGATGGGCACGTGGTTGTCCGTGCTTCCGTGGTTCCTGGCCACGCGCTATACGCCGTCGCCGCGGTTCCTCATCGACGCGGTCAACGCCGCTGCCGGCGCCGTGGCGGGATGGTTCGGCGTGCAGGGATACGTCTTCTGGACGCCGGATGTCCCCCTTGGGGCGTATCTGGTGGCGGCGTTCGCGTCGGTCTTCGGGGGGATTGCCTGGACCGGCGTGCAGCTGGCGCAGAACAACGTCATCCTCGGTTTTTCCGACGGGCAGGGACGGAGCAAATACATTGCCGCCTCCAGCGTCCTGATCAGCATGGGGGGCATTCTCGGCGGGTTGTTCGGGGGCGGCGTCGCCCAGTTGCTGGAAATGCTGGCCGGCAGCTGGGGGCAGACGCGCCTGGACATCGGCCCGCTGCATTGGAACCAGTGGCACGCCACCTTTGCCATCTCGTTCGTGACGCGCCTGCTGGCCGTGCTTTGGCTGGTCCATATGCCCGACCCGGGCGCGGCCACCACCCGCGCGATGATCCGGCACGTTTCGGTCAACGTCTACAACGCGGTATCGACCATGCTGTTCTATCCGCTGCGTGTCTTCGGCTGGGGCAGGGGCGAAGATCCGGAGTGACGGCGGCGCGAAAAAAAAAAGGCCCGCGGAATTGCTTCCACGGGCCTGGGAACTGTCGCAACGGGGGAGCTCACACCGCGCCGACGGACTTGTTCCCGCCGTAATAGTCGCGCGGATCGGTGATGCGTCCCGTCAGGGCGCTGGCGGCAGCCGTCAGTGGACTGGCCAGGTAGACACCTGCGTCCTTGCTTCCCATGCGGCCGGGGAAGTTGCGGTTGGTCGTCGAGATCACCTGCAAGGGCTCGTTGGCGCGCCCGAAGGTATCCTGCGGTCCGCCCAGGCACGCGGCGCAACTGGCGGGGCCGATCCTGCATCCGGCGGCTGTGAAAATCTCCCGCAGGGTCTTGCCGGCGACGGTGAGGCGGTCCAGGTCGGCGTCGACCTCGACGGTGGCCGGCACGATGAAGGTCTCGATCCGCACGTGCTTTCCGACGAGCACTTCGGCCGCCGCCTGGAAATCGGTGGTCTTTCCGCCGGTGCATGAGCCGATGTAAGCCCGGTCGAGCTTCACCTCGCCCAACTCCCGCGCCAGCGCCCGCCGGTCCGGCGAATGCGGGCAGGCGACGGTCGGTTCGAGTTCCGCGGCGTCGAACTCCCACACGCGCGCGTATTCCGCGTCGGCGTCGGACTCGACCGCCTCGAACGCCGGCGCGCCGGGGTTCGCCCGCTGGCGAACGTAGTCCAGCGTCACCGCGTCCGGCGCGATGATGCCGTTCTTCCCGCCCGCCTCGATCGCCATGTTGCAGATCGTCATGCGGCCTTCCATCGACAGCGCACGAATCGCACTGCCGCCGAACTCCATCGCGTAGCCGGTGCCACCGGCCGTGCCGATCTTGCCGATGATGGCGAGCACCACGTCCTTGGCCGTGACACCGGCGCCAAGTTGGCCGTCGACCCTGACCAGCATGGTCTTCGACTTCTTCTGCAGCAGGCATTGGGTGGCCATGACATGCTCGACCTCGGAGGTGCCGATGCCGTGCGCCAGACAGCCGAAAGCGCCATGCGTGGAGGTGTGCGAGTCGCCGCACACCACGGTCATGCCAGGCAGCGTGGCGCCGTTTTCGGGCCCGATCACGTGCACGATGCCCTGGCGCTCGTCCTTGAATGGGAAGTAGGCAAGCGAGCCCACCTCGCGAATGTTGGCATCGAGCGTCTCGACCTGCTGGCGCGACACCGGATCCTGGATGCCCAGATCCCAATGGTCGGTCGGCGTGTTGTGGTCCGCCGTGGCCACGATCGAGCTGATCCGCCATGGCGTGCGCCCGGCCAGCTTGAGGCCTTCGAAAGCCTGCGGGCTGGTCACCTCATGGACAAGGTGGCGATCGATGTAGATCAGCGCCGTACCGTCAGCCTCCTGATGGACGACGTGACTGGACCAGAGCTTTTCGTACAAGGTTTGAGCTTGCATCCCGGGGATTCCGCGTCAAGAAAAATATCGATTATTTCACAAAGGCTGCGAG
>DNAS01000078.1:16360-16764 GCA_003485185.1 Phycisphaerales bacterium
GATTATTTCACAAAGGCTGCGAGACTGAACAGCCGCCCGACTCAGCGCCATCGGGCTCAGCGCCGCGCAGCCTGGTACAGCGGCATGACGCGGGCGGCGTACTCAGCCAGGTCGCGCTGGCGACTGGCGTGCGAGGGGTGGGTCGACAACCACTGCGGCGGCGCCCCAGCCGACTGGGTCGACATCTTGTTCCACAAGCTCACCGCGGCACGCGGGTCGTAGCCCGCGCGCGCGGCAAGCTCGACGCCGATTCGGTCGGCCTCGATCTCATGCTCGCGAGAGTTGGGGAGCTCGAAGGTCACTTTTGCCACCGTGCTCATCAGATCCTGCCCAACCTGGCCGACGCCAAGCAGGGCACCAGCCACTGAGACCCCCAGCCCGGTGGCCATCGATTTCGACACCTG
>DNAS01000165.1:0-312 GCA_003485185.1 Phycisphaerales bacterium
CATTCCGGACAGCAAGGAAAACATCGAGTTCCAGATGAAGCTCCTGGACGCCGCGCCTGACGCCCGCTTCCAGATGCTGGCGGACGAGATCGACAAGACGGTCGCCGACAAGCTGGCCAAGGCCCTGAACTTGGCGGACCTGTGCGCGACGTTCGGGCGCATGGAAGAATACAAAAAACACCTCGCGGAAGCGGCGGCGATTGATCCCAACGCGCCGGGCGTCGTGGAAAGACAGTTCCGCCTTGCCTTGGTGGAAAAGAACTGGACAGTGGCGGACGCGATCGTCCGGACCGCGGCCCAGGCCAACCTCGA
>DNAS01000165.1:471-1992 GCA_003485185.1 Phycisphaerales bacterium
ACCGCGGCCCAGGCCAACCTCGATGGCGTCAAGGGGATGTTTTATTCCGCCAGGATGGCGATGGCCCGGAACGACTATGCGCAGGCCGTCAAGAACCTCACTGCGATCCTCGACACCAATCCCCGCTCGCGGGAGGCCCGTCTCATGCAGTCCGAGGCGTACCTGGAACGCAAGGAGAAGGGCGATCTCGACAAGGCGGAGGCGATCCTCGAAGCCCTGTGGGGGAGCAATCCGAGCGATCAGACGGCTGTGGTCCTGCTCGCCCGGGTCAAGGAAGCGATGGGCAAGTGGAACGAGCAGCGAGACCTCGTGAACCAGGCATACAAGATCGGCTCCCGCCATCCGTACATTGTCCGCTGGTATCTCATGATCCGCCAGTTGGCCGGCGATGAGTCGGAACTGGGGGACCTGATTCGTCGTCGAGAGCAATTGCTGACTTCCGAACCCAACAATCTGAGCAACGTGGTCCTGCTGGCCCGACTGTACGAGCGGACGAAAAATCCCCGCGCGGAGGAAATGTACAAGCTCGTGTATGACCGGGCGGAAGACAAGGTCGTCGCCGCGAGCGAGGTGGTGGGATACTACCTCCGGACCAACCAGTCCACCAAGGCCGATGCCCTCCTCAACGAATTGATTCCGTCCACGACGGACAAGGCCGGCGCCTATGCGCTCTATGCCAACATGCTGGCCCGTCTGAACCAGCCGGAACAGGCCATGAAGATGATCGACAAGGCCATTCAGGCTGACCCGAAGGATCATCGCGGCTACGCAACCAAGGCCGACTTGCAGGCCGCCCAGGGCCACTGGGCGGAGGCCGCCGATGCGCTGACGAAGTATCTGGACCTCCGCGCGGACGACGTCATCGCCCGTCGGAACCTCGTGGAGTTCCGGTTCCGCTCCGGCCAGTGGGACCAGGCGGAGGCTGCGTTGCGCCCGTTGCAGGCGACCGAAAGCACCAATAAAGAAACGCTGGTGCTGACGGGTATGATCGCGATGGCACGGCAGGACCAGCGCAAGGCGGAGCAGTTGTTTACCCAGGCGCTTCAGGACGACCCGAAGTTCATCCGGGCACTGCGCGAACGGGCAGCGCTGTATGTGGGACTCGGAGAAATCTTTAAGGCGAAAAATGACCTGGAAACCGCGTTGCGCGCGGAGCGCGAACAGGCATCCGAAGCCGCCACCATGGGTGGCGCCGAAGCGGAACAACAGGCCCTCAGAACCCGCGTGGCGCCGGCGTCGGTCCAACTGGCGGAACTCCAGGCGCAATTGGGACAATATGACGAAGCAGAGCGCCTCTGTCAGGACGCCTTGAAAATCGTGACGAATTATCCGCCGGCGATGCGCGTCCTGGCCTCGATCCACGTCAGCCGGAAAAACTGGCCGGCGCTGGAAAAACTCCTCTCCGACGCCCGCAAGGCGATTCCCGAAGACCCCCAGATCCCGATCTACGAGGCGGACATGTGGCGGGCGCGTCAGCAGTCCGACCGCCGCCTTGCCGCCCTGACCGAGGCACTGAAACTC
>DNAS01000165.1:2290-2520 GCA_003485185.1 Phycisphaerales bacterium
AAGACGGCCCAGGCCGACACGCAATTCCAGGCGTCGCTGAAGGACGAAACGGTCCCCGCCGCTGCGATCGTCGATCAACTCCGCCAGGCCTATAGCGCGGAGGCGGCGGCTGCCCGCCTTATTGACTGGCTGCCGAAGTTCCGCGCGAACGATCCCCGCGCCTATGTTGCAGTTGCCGATTTGTTGAGCGAAAGGGATAATCAGGACGCCATGAAGCAGGCAACGGAGTT
>DNAS01000165.1:2653-18792 GCA_003485185.1 Phycisphaerales bacterium
GCCATGAAGCAGGCAACGGAGTTGTTGGTCCGGGCGAAGGAATTGATGCCCGCCGGGGCGCCCAAGATCGCGGTGAACCAGCGGCTGGGCATGGCGTGTTATCGTCTGGGAGATTATGGCGCCGCGGAGAAGGCGTACCTGGACGTCCTGAAGGAACTCCCCAACGACCTGCACGCCTTGAACAACCTCGCGTATATGTATACGAATGAGCTGAAGCGTCCTGATGAGGGCCTGCCCTATGCGGAGAAAGCGGCCCGGTTGCGTCCCAACGACGCCAATGTGCAGGACACGTATGGCTGGACACTGGCGCAGACAGCGGCGAAGAACCCCACGCGATGGGGCGAGGCCCAGGTCGCCCTGGAGCGCAGCGTGGCGATCGAGGCGTTGGCCGCCAATTGCTACCACTTGGGATGGGTGTATGAGCAGCGCGGTCGCCCCGCGGACGCTGCCCGGCAGTATCGGCGCGGGTTGAACCTGATCCAGACCAAGCCAGCCGACCCGTTATACAAGGAACTGACCGACGGCCTCAAAAGAGTCCAGTAACCGGGACTCAAGAGGGAACGGCATATGAGCGTAATTCCGACTCGAGAACAAACCCCGCAGATTGTCCGCCCCATCGGAACCGCGTTCCGACCCGCGGGCGGACCGCATGCCGGCGCCGGGATGACCGGACGCGACGTCATGCGGATCCTCCAGAAGCGGAAGTGGCTCATCCTGCTTGCGCTGGCCATCTGTCTGGCCATCTCCATCGTGACGACCGTCCTCTGGTTGCAGTTCATCCCCTTTTACACCGCCGAAGCATTTATCGGCATCCGCCCCCCCAAGGCCAGCGCGCTGGGAACCACCACGGGTCTGGTGGACGAAGCCGTCATGAACCGTCTGATGGCCTCCAACGCCCGCATGGTGCAGACCGAGAGCGTCCTGGGTGAAGCCGTCAAGGATCCCTTCGTCCAGAGAACCCAGTGGTACCAGCAGTTCCTGGGTCAGCAGCGCCGAGAGATCATCATCGGTCAGTTGAAGAAGAAGCTTTCGGTCTCCCCCATCATGGGCACCGACATGATTCGTGTCGCGATGACCGGTCCGAATCCGATCGATCTTCCCGTCATCGTCAACGCCGTCGCGCAGGCATTCGTCACCCAGCGAAAGCAGATCGCCACCCGTGACGTCAACAGCCAGATCACGCAGCTTCAGGACAAGGAGCGCACCCTCCGCCAGAAGCTCGAGAGCAACCAGACACGCGCGGGAGAAATCCGGCAGAAAGTCGACATCCCCAGTCTCCAGCAGAAACTCGACGTCTTGAACGTCAAGCTCCGGACCTATACCACCGAGAGCCTCCAGCTCAGCGCGGAGGTGGCCCAGGCCCGCGCCTCCCTGGAAGCCACCAAGCAGCAGGTTGAAAGCGGCGAAATGGCCAAGTCGCCCATCATCCTCAATGCCCTGAATCTCGACCCGATGTACCGGTCGCTGCTGGCCCAGAAGGTCAACACCGAGGCTGCCCTGGAGGCTTCCAGCGAAAAGTACGGTCCGAAGAGCCAGAAATACAAGGACATCCAGGTTCGGTTAGGCAGCATCCAGAAGCAGGTCGAGCTGCGGGAAAAAGAAATCATCACCGAGCAGGCCGCCATGATGGTCGGCGGGCTCCAGCTCGAATTGGCGGCCAAAACCCAGCGGCAAATCGCCGTGGAAACCGATCTGAAAAGCCTCAATGCCGAGATCGGAGACTTGGCCGAAAAGTTGGAACAATTCCGCCGTCTGGATGCGGAAATCCAGGACACCAACGAGAACCTCAAACGCATCAGCGTCAAGCTCCTGGACCTGGGCATCCTCGTCGAAGACAAGCCCGTCGAAATCCAGAACGAGGCGACCGTCCCGTTGGAGCCCTCGAGCCCGCGGTGGAGCATCATGATTCCCTTGGGCATTCTGCTGGGGCTGTTCATCGGCGTGGGCACGGCGTTCGTTCTGGAATTCGTCGACACCTCCATCAAGGGACCGTCCGACATCTCCCGGCGCGTGGACCTGCCGCTGCTGGGGATGGTGCCCCACACGGACGACGTCGAAGACGAGATCCGGGATCTCCGCCTGGCGTTCATGACGAACCCCAACTCCCTGGTCTGCGAGTCATTCCGCCAGATCCGCACCTGCCTGCTGTTCAGCGGGCCGGCCGGAGGCAGGAAGACGATCCTCGTCACCAGCCCCATGCCGGAAGACGGGCGGACCACCATTGCGATGAACCTCGCCGCCTCGATCGCCCACGGGGGTCGCAAGGCCATCGTCATCGACGCGAACTTCCGCCAGCCCATGATCCGACGCCTGTTCCCCCAGTGCGGCGAGGCGGGACTCAGCAACGCCCTCGTCGGGCAAGCGGCATGGCGGGATATGGTCCAGGAAGTCGAGGAGAACCTCTTTGTCCTGCCCTCGGGCCCGCTGCCGCCCAACCCCGCGGAACTGCTTGGCTCGGATATGATGCGCGCGATCCTGAAAGAAACCAGCGAGGAATACGAACAGGTCATCATCGACGGCGCGCCCTGCCTGGTGGTCACGGATTCCAGCGTGCTCAGCTCGCTGACGGACGGCACACTGCTGGTCGTCCGCGCCGGGGTCAACACCTACGGCATCGTCCAGCGGACCAAGGACATGCTCCAGCGGGTCGGCGCCCATGTGCTGGGCGTCGTGCTCAACGGCGTGCGCGTGACTTCCGGCGGATACCTGCGCAAGAATTACGAGACGTTCTACGAGTACCATCACAGTCATCCCGGGCTCCCCAAACCGGAAGAGACCGAACCCGCCGAATCCGCAGCCGAGACGAAGTGATCCGCCCGACGGCGGGAAGGACTGGCGATCACGCGCCCGAACCGATAGGATCAGGCCCGCAGGGATTCCCCTGCGGGTCTGTTTTTTTTTGACAGAGCACATTTGTCAGCCAGGAGAGAGCGATGTTCAAGGCGCCCCGGAACGGCGCGGTCGAAGCCGCCTATGCCCAGGCCTCCCAGCGATACGCGCAATTCGGCGTGGATACCGACCAGGCTCTGAAGCGCCTGGCTTCGCTGGCGGTGTCCATTCACTGCTGGCAGGGGGATGACGTCACCGGATTTGAGGGGGCGGGCGGACTGTCCGACGGCGGCATCCAGGTGACGGGAAATTATCCCGGCCGGGCCCGCAACGCCGACGAACTCCGCCGCGACCTCGACAAGGCGATGAGCCTGATCCCCGGGCGGCATCGGGCCAATCTCCACGCCCTCTACGCCGAGACGGGGGGGCGCCGCGTCGAGCGAAACGCGCTGAAGCCGGAACATTTCTCCGCCTGGATCGACTGGGCGAAACAGCGGAAAATCGGCCTGGATTTCAACGGAACGTTCTTCTCACACCCCAAGGCGGCCTCGGGATTCACCCTCGCCAGCCGCGACGAAGGCATCCGCCGGTTCTGGGTCGAGCACGCCATCGCCAGCCGGAACATCGGCCTGCACATGGGCCGGCAACTCGGCTCGCCCTGCGTGACCAACCTCTGGATTCCCGACGGGGCCAAGGACCTTCCCGCCGACCGCAAGGGACCGCGGGAAATCCTCCGCCGATCGCTTGATGAGATCTTCGCCGAAAAACTTGACCGCGCTTGCCTCCTCGACGCCGTCGAGTGCAAATTGTTCGGCATCGGCTCGGAAAGCTACGTCGTCGGCTCGCACGAGTTTTACCTGGGCTACGCGTTCGCCCACGATCTGCTGCTCTGCCTCGACGCCGGGCATTTCCACCCGACCGAAACGATCTCCGACAAGATTTCCTCCGTGCTGACCTTTCTGGACGAGCTGCTGCTGCACGTCAGCCGGGGCGTCCGGTGGGACAGCGACCACGTCGTGATCCTCTCCGACGACCTGCTGGCGATTGCCCAGGAAATTGTGCGGGGCGACTACCTGTCTCGGGTTCACGTGGCGCTGGACTATTTCGACGCGAGCATCAACCGGATCGCCGCGTGGGTAATCGGCACGCGCGCGATGCTCAAGGCGATGCTGATCGCCCTGCTGGAGCCCGTCGCGATGCTCCAGGAACTGGAAGCGAACGGGGATAACACGGCCAGGCTGGCGCTGATGGAAGAGTGCAAGTCGCTGCCCGCCTCGGCCGTCTGGGACTACCACTGCCTGCGGCAGGGGGTTCCGGTCGGTCCGGTCTGGATCGACGAGGTTCGCACCTACGAACGGGACGAGCTTTCCCGCCGCAGCTGAGCAGCGCCACACTCCGCCGCGACCGTTGGTTTGGGCGACGCACGATTTGGCTGCAAAGGAGCAAGGGAAGGAATGAAGACGGAATTTGTCCCTGATTATCGCAACGTGCTGGCGGCTGCCCGCAACGAGCGCCCGCCCCGCCTGCCGCTCTACGAGCACCTCATCAACGTGCCGTTCATGGAGAAGTACCTGAACACGCGGTTTCCGAACCCGTTTGAGGGCGGCCCGTCCGACCGCAAGCGGCACTTCGAGATGTATTGCGATTTCTACCGGCGGATGGGGTACGACACGGTCTCGTTCGAGATGTGCGTGACTTGCATCCTGCCCGGTGGCGGGGCGCTGGTCGGAGAACGGGCCGGTGTGATCCAGACCCGCGCGGATTTCGAGCGCTACCCGTGGGCTGATCTGCCGCGACTCTACTGGGACCAGGCCGAGCCCCAGTTCGAGATGCTCGGGCGCTGCCTGCCCGAGGGCATGAAGGCCATCGGCGGCGTGGGAAACGGCGTCTTCGAGATCAGCGAAGACCTCGTGGGCTTCGAGCAGCTCTGCTACCTGCAGGTGGACGACCCGGAACTCTTCAGCGACCTGTACCGAAGAATCGGCGACGTGTTGATGACGATCTGGGCGCGGTTCCTGGAGCGATTCGGCGGGATGTACGCCGTCTGCCGTATCGGCGACGACATGGGTTTCAAGACCGGCACGCTGCTGGCGCCCCAGGCGCTGCGCGACCACGTGGTCCCGCAGTACCGGCGGATCATCAAGCAGGTGCATGACTCGGGGCATCCGTTCCTGCTGCATTCGTGCGGGCGGATTTTCGACGTGATGGACGCGATGATCGAGGCCGGCATCGACGCCAAGCACTCCAACGAAGACGCCATCGCACCCTACGACGAATGGGTCCGGCGATACGGCGGCCGCATCGGGCTGTTCGGGGGAATCGACACGGACGTCCTCTGCCGCAAAGGCCCCGACGAAATTTACGCCCAGGTGCTGGAAGACGGAGCGAGATTCCGCGCAACGGCCAGGGGGTTCGCCCTCGGCTCGGGGAACTCGATTCCTGAATACGTGTCGGTTGAGGGATACGACGCGATGATCCGGGCGGTCCGCGAGCTGCGCCGGCGAGAGGGCACTCCCTAACTTTCCGCAGGGCGGAAAAACACGCCAACGAACGCGGCCTTCATCTGTCTGTTCCGGTATGCAACCGGAAGGAGAACCGAGATGAAGACCCTGCGAACAATCCTTGTGCCGGCGCTGCTGGCCGTCATGCTCCTCGGAACGGGCTTCCTGGCGGGTTGCCGCGAAAACCGGCACCATCGCGTGGCCTACCGCTCGGAACCCACGCTGTGCTGGGGAAGCGACTCGGACCGTCGACATCGCGACGACCGACGCCACGCCCCGACGCGGCACAGCCGGGACAGCGACCGCCACGAGCATCATCGCCGGTAGCCTGACGGGAGTGAATCCCGCATGGTTGCCGCACACGCAGCCGGCAATCACGCGTTCCCCGCGGCCGCCAGTTGCCGACGATATGCCCCGGGCGTTTCTCCCGTCATTTGTCGGAAGACGCGGGAAAACCTCTCGCGGCTGTTAAATCCGGTAATCTCGGCGATCTGCTCCAGGCTCAGTCGTGTCTGCCGCAGCATCGCCTTGGCTTGGTCCACGTGCACCTGCTGGATCGCCTCCAGCAGGCTCAATCCGAAGCGGCTGCGGAATCGCGTCTCCAGTGACCGTCTCGACAGCGGAACCGCCTCCGCGACGTCCGAGACACGGATCGAGGCGTCGGCATGCTCACGGATGAACCGCATGGCGGCGACCGCGACAGGATCGTCCGTGGCGAGGATGTCCGACGACTGGCGGACGACCACGCTCACCGGGCGCAGCAGATGGGTTCTCGGTTGAATCCGTTCGCCGCGCAGCAGGCGGTCGAGCAGATGCGCCGCCAGGAACCCAATCCGCTGCTGCGGGGTGGCCACGCTGGACAGCGTGGGATACGACATTTCGCAAAGCATCTCGTCGTTATCCACGCCGAGCAGGGAGACGTCCTCGGGAATCCGCACGCCGATTTCCCGGCACACTTCCGCCAGCAGCAGGGCCACCCCGTCGTGCGAGGCGAGGAGCCCCACGGGTTTGGGCAGCCCGCGCACCCACGCCTGGAGACGGCGGTCGCGGCTGGTCCACTGCCACCCCACACGCCCGGACAGGACGACGGCGCGCGGGTGAAGGTACTGGCGGCAGTCGAGTTTCGCCTCCCCTGCGGCCGCGGAGAACCCTGTCCAGCGGTTGCGGCTGGCCAGCTTCATCGGCTCGCCGCAGAAGGCCAGGTGGCGGAATCCGCGTGAGAGGAAATGCTCCGCCGCCATCCGTCCCACGGCGACGTTGTCCAGCTGCACGCGGTGGACGCCTTTGCCCTCGGCGTCGGAAGAGCAGTTGACCAGGGGAATGCGCAGCGCGAGCAAGCGATTCTCGAGCGTCGTGTCGGCGACCATGGCGAGGATCCCCGCGGGCTTCCACCGGCGCAATTGGCGCAGCACGTCCGGGTGCGGCAGGCCGAGATGGAAGTTCCACGCGCGCAGCGGGCGGCTGTATTCACCGACGCCCCGGAACAGTCTTCGCGCATGAACCTGGTCGGCCTGCATGAGCAGCGCGATCCGGTAAACCTTGCGGCCGTGACTGGACGATCCGGGCATGTCTTTCTCCTTGCGCAAAACGTCACAAGATTCACGCAAAGCGTCCTTGTCCGCCCCGACGACGCGCTCCATAATCATAAGGGATACGGGCAAATATGCCAGAGAGTGACGGAAAACAATGGCTGTGCGAAACCAATGGTTCCGATGGGAGGAGTGCGGAAAATGAACCTCAGGATCTTCCGGACGAAGGAGGAAGCGGGCGCTCGGGCGGCCGCGGACGGCGCGGCGGCGATCCGCGAGGCGATCGCGCAGCGCGGGCAGGCGAACATCGTCGTGGCGACCGGCATGTCGCAATTCGAGATGCTGGAACACTTGGTGGCCGAACCCGACATCGACTGGTCTCGCGTCACCGCGTTCCATCTCGACGAATATGTCGGCCTGCCCATCACGCACCCGGCGTCGTTCCGACTGTACCTGTGGCGGCGGTTCGTCAGCCGCCTCCCGCTGCCCCTGCGGGCCTTCCACTACATCAACGGGGAGCAGGACGGGCAGGCGGAGGCCGAACGCGTCGGCAAGATCATCCGCAAGCACCCCATCGACGTGTCCTTCATCGGCATCGGCGAGAACGGGCACATCGCCTTCAACGATCCGCCGGCCGATTTCAAGACCCGGCGCCCTTACCTCGTGGTGGAGCTGGACGAAGCATGCCGCAGGCAGCAACTCGGAGAGGGCTGGTTCCCGACCCTTAACGACGTGCCCCTGCGGGCGATCAGCATGTCCGTCCGCCAGATTCTCGCGGCCGCAAAAATCATCTGCACCGTGCCCGACGCCCGCAAGGCCAAGGCGGTCCGCGACGCGGTCGAGGGCAGGGTCACGCGGAACGTGCCCGCGTCGATCCTTCAGAAGCATCCGCACTGCACGCTGTATCTGGACGAGCCGGCGGCGTCGATGCTGAGCGAAGCCGGCCGGGCAAAGAGCGGAACTTGATGGGCTACTTCGATCTCCAGGTCAACGGGTACGGCGGAGTCGATTTCAACCAGGACGACCTGTCCGCCGACGATCTGCACCGCGCGTGCGAGCACCTTCGCGCCGACGGCGTGGACGGCGTTCTGGTGACGATCGTCTCCGAGCATCTCGACCGCATGTGCGCTCGCCTGCGACGGGTGGTCGATCTGCGGCAGCGCGACCCGCTGGTTTCCGAGGTGGTGGCGGGGCTTCATATCGAGGGCCCGTTCCTGAGCGGGATTGACGGCTATCGCGGAGCCCATCCGGCCGACGCGGTCCATCCCGCCGACCTGGCCCAGGCGCAGCGCCTCGTCGAGGCGGCCGGCGGCCTGGCGAAGATCGTCACTCTCGCTCCGGAACTCGACGCGGGCCAGCGCGTGATCCGCTGGCTGGTCGGGCAGGGAATCGTCGTCTCCGCCGGGCACTGCAATCCGTCCGGCGAGGAACTGGACGCGGCGCTGGACGCGGGACTGTCGATGTTCACGCACTTGGGCAACGGCTGCCCCATGCTTTTGCCCCGCCACGAGAACATCGTCCATCGCGTGCTGAGCCGCGCGGACCGCCTGTGGATCGGTTTCATCGCCGACGGCGTGCACGTGGAGATCGAGGCGCTGCGGCACTACCTCCAGTGGGCGGGAATCGAGCATTCCTTCGTGGTCACCGACGCCATCGCGCCGGCCGGGCTCGGTCCGGGGCGCTACCGCATCTCCCGGTGGGACATTCAGATCGGCGAGGAACTTGCGGCCCGCTCGCCCGACGGGACGCACCTTCTCGGTTCGGCCTGCACGATGAAGCGGAGCGAGACGAACCTGACCGACCATGTCGGCCTCAGCGCCATCGACGCGCACCGCCTGCTCTGCGTCAATCCCCGCCGCGCGATCGGCTTGGCCTGATAGCGAGGCGTCTGCCTTGTCGGGGGGGGGGAAACCGAAAATGCACACCGCGAGCGCCTCTGCAGCTCGTCCTTGACGGCCGCTCCCTACCGGGCTAGAGTGAACGAGTATGAGTGCAGGCCCAACGGCGAAAAGTTGACCGGGGCCTGGACCGAGTTTCAATTCCCGGCCTGGAAGCGACTTGCCAGCGTAGCTCAACGGTAGAGCACCGCTTTTGTAAAGCGGTGGTTGTGGGTTCGATTCCCACCGCTGGCTTTGGAGGCAATCTGGACGTCCCGCTGCCGCATCGGAGAACCCGGGGGGTGAAACCTCTTCCGAATCAAGGCGGTTTTGCGGTATCCTTATGCGCCTTCCGAACAAAGGAACGAGGTTCGCAATCTGTGAAGACGACGGAGACCCAAGAAACCCCCGGCGCGTTGGCGGGGCGGACGTTGTGGATTCCCCGGATGACCTACGTCGGGGCGCGGATGGCGGCGGCAGTGTTCCGCTCCGTCGGCGTGGACGCCCGCATCACGCCGGCCTCCAACGAGCGGACGCTGGAGCTGGGCGGCCTGCACACCAGCGGCGATGAATGCTACCCGGAGAAGGTCACCATGGGCGACTTTCTGCGGGTTCTCGAGGCCGAGGACTTCGACCCGTCGCGCACGGCGTTTTTCATGCCGACGGCGGAAGGTCCGTGCCGGTTCGGGCAGTATGCGCCTTACCTTCGGCAGGTGCTGCGGGAGCTGGGGCACGGCGATGTTCCGGTCGTCAGCCCGACGAGCAAGAACAGCTACGACGGCGTGACGGAGCACGGACGGGACATGGTGCGCCTGCTGTGGCGGGCGCTGGTCTCGGGCGACCTCCTGCACAAGATGCTGCTGAAGACGCGCCCGTATGAGACGCAGGCGGGCGCAGCTGACGCCGCCTACGAGCGGGGGATCGACCTGGTGGAGCGCGTGGTCGAGGCGCGGGGGCTCTCGACGGCGGACCGCCTGGAGGCGCTGGTGGCGGCGCTGACGAAGGCCCGCGACGGGTTCCGGGCCGTCCCCGCGCGGTACACGAAGGGCAAACCGCTTATCGGCGTCGTCGGCGAGATATACTGCCGGCTCAACGAGTTCAGCAACCGCGACGCGGTCCGCCGGATCGAGGCGCACGGGGGCGAGGCCTGGTTGAGCGACGTGAGCGAGTGGGTCTGGTATACGAACTGGTCGCAGAAATCGCTGCTGAAGCGCGACGGGAAAACCTTCTCGTTGAGCATGGTGGGGGCGATCGTCAAGAACGCCGTCCAGAAGCGCGACGAGAAGCGCCTGCTGTCGCCGTTCGTGGACGAGTTCGTCGGGTATGAGGAGCCGCACGACGTTTACGAGGACGTGTTGCGCCCGGCCTGGCCGTACCTACCCGCCGACGGGGCGCTGGGGGAGATGGTCCTCTCGGTCGGAAAGGGCATCTACCTCCGCGGAAAGGGCGCCGACGGAATCATCGACATCAGCCCGTTCTCCTGCATGAACGGCATCGTTTCCGAGGCGGTCTATCACGCCGTCTCCCGCGATTATGACGGGATTCCCATCCGCAACTTCTACTTCGACGCGTCCAGCTCGAACATGGACCGCGACCTGGACATTTTCATGGAGCTGGCGATTTCGTACCGCCGGCACAAGGGCCCGCCGAGACGGTATCCGAAGTATTTCGAGGAGTGACGGTTCGCCGTGGAACGACAGAGGGACATGGCAGGAAACTTGATGGAATCCCCCGGCGCGAAGGCCGCGCTGCGGGTGGCTGCCTGCGCCCCGGTTGAGCTGGACGCCTTTCGCCGGTCGATGCGGCGGTTCGCGCGGCGCTACGCGGAGTTGCCCGTCGAGACGCGGGCGACGTGCCCGGCCTGCGGGCAGGTGGTGGACGCGACGTTCGAGCGGGCCGGCGGACAGGTGGTGCTGCGCTACCGTTGCGAACGCTGCGGTGAGTGGCGCGAGGCGCATCACGACCGCATCTGGACGGATGTCGGGAGCGACTTTCCCGGCAGCGCCGCGCGGACGTTCCACGGCGCGCGCGTCCGCAGTGTGATCCGCCGCCTGCCCCGGACCGTCGAGACGCTCTGCCCGGAGTGCGGGGCGGTCGTCCTGGGGCGGTACTTCGTGCAGGGCGGCGCGGTGCACATCGAGAAGACCTGCCCTGAGCACGGCTATTTCCGCGACTGCGTCAACTCCGACGCTCTGCTGTTCAGCAAGGCGTCGTGGTGGACGTTCGAGGAGCAGGCCGGCCAGCGATTCCCGCAGGTGGCCGGCACGGGACACTGCCCGAGCGATTGCGGCCTGTGCCACCAGCACCTGTCCAGCCCGTGCCTGGCGCAGATCGACCTGACGAACCGCTGCAACATGCGATGCCCGGTCTGCTTCGCCAACGCGGGCGTATCGGGCTACGTGTGCCAGCCGGACTACGACGAGGTGGTCCGCCAGCTCCAGGCGTTGCGCGACCTGCGCCCGATTCCATGCACGGCCATCCAGTTCACGGGCGGCGAGCCGACGGTGCACCCGGACTTCCTGAAGATCGTCTCGACCGCGCGGGAGATGGGCTTCTCGCACATCCAGATCGCCACAAACGGTCTGACGCTGGCGGACGAGTCGTTCACGCGACGGGCGGCAGCGGCGGGGCTGCACACGCTCTATCTCCAGTTCGACGGCGTGGGGGAGGAGGCGCATCACGCGACGCGCAATTACCCCGGCCTGTGGGAAAAGAAGCTCGCCTGCATCGAGAACTGCCGCAAGACCGGCCTGAAAATCTGCCTCGTGCCGACGATCCTCAAGGGCGTCAACGACGCGCAGGTGGGGGAGATCTTCCGCTTCGCCGTCGCCAACGTGGACGTCATCAGCGCGATCAGCTACCAGCCGGTGAGCTTCTCCGGGCGGATCGGGCACGAGCAGCGCGCGGCGCAACGGTATACGCTGGGCGACTTGGCGCACGACATCGCCGCGGCCTCGTCGGCCGTGCCGCTGCGGGACATGTACCCGCTGAGCATCGTCATGCCGTTAGCGCAGATTCTCGAGGCGCTGACGGGCAAGCCGAAGGTCCGCCCGAGTTGCCACCCCGACTGCGCGTTCGGCACGTATTTCCTGGTGTCCCCGGAGGGCAGGGCGGTTCCCTTCCCGCAGGTGATCAACGTGGAGGGGATGTTCTGGGAGATGAATCGCATCGCCGCGCGGATTCGCCGGCGCGGGCGGGCGACGTGGCTGGACCGCTGGCGGACGTGGCGGATGTTCAAGCGGCACTTCTGCGCCGACCAGGTCCCGCCGGGGCTGACCCTGCGGCGGTTCGTCCGCTCGCTCCAGGGACTGGTGGACAAGAACGTCGGTCGCGGCGAGGGCGAGAAACTCACCTACAAGACCCTGCTGTGCGCGGGAATGCATTTCCAGGACCGGTACAACTACGACGTCGAGCGGGCCAAGCGATGCGTCATCCTCTACTCGACGCCGGGGGGAATTTTCCCCTTCTGCACGTACAACTGCGGGCCGCAATACCGCCTCCCGGTGGAGCGGGCATACGCCGAGAGCGGCGCGGGCGCGGCCCGGAACGAAAGGAAACACGATCATGCGTAAGACGCTGACGGTGGCGATTGTGACGCTGGCGGCGCTGGCGGGCGGGTGCAAGCCGAAGGAAATGACCTCCCGCGCGATCAACACGATGACAGCCGACGGGCTCGAAGTGAGCATCGAGCTGCCGAAACGCGACTTCCGCAGCGGCGAGAGCTTCAACGTGATCGTCACGGCGCGGAACATCAGCGGCGGGCCTCTGGCGATCGAGGCGAGCAGCGCGGCGCCGGTCTGGCTGCGGCTGCACCGCCACGGCGCCATCGGGTACGACGAAATCCGCCGCTACCCGGAGGCGGTCGCGATGGTTTTGAGCACCTGGACGCTGGCGCCGAAGCAGGCCAGGACGTTCACGTATCGCCTGACCGTCGAGCCGGATTGGCCTCGCCACGAGTTGCTGCACCTGACGGCGGAGGTGAACGGGCGGGCGAGCGCGGCGCCGGGAATCGCCATCCTTGTGCTGCCCTGACCTCGGGCACGAGCGCCGGAGCGAAGATGATCGAGCGGGTGAAGGACAAATCGACGGCGGGCGACGGCAGCTACACCGCCGCCGGCGGGCACACCACGGCGGCCGCCCTCGGCAAGAGGTACGAACACGAGTTTCCCGCCTCGCGCAACCCCGACAAATCGCCCGACCGGCGCGACGACGGCGCGCTGTCCAGCGGGCAGTACGCGCGCGGTTCCGACGGCTTGACCGACCGCGCCACGCCCGACGCGCTGCGGATCGACTTTCATCACCCGTTGGAGCGCTGGCTGGGACGTCGCCCGGGACGCTGGCTGCTGAAAAAACTCTCGCGGGTCGGACCGGACGGCACGACGGCCCTGGAGCGGATCCTCGCGAGCTACCGCAACCCGGCCGCGCCGCTGGGGCAGCGGGTGCGGTACTGGGCGATCCACCGCTTCATCGACCGCATGCGCGGCGGAACGGACGTCGAGACCTTCCGCCGGCGCCTCGCGGAGCACCGCCCGACGGTTCGGGGACTGGTGATCGTCGCGCGGAGCGTCGCGGAGTTCGGCCTGACCGTTCCGCAGCGGTTCACCGCGCCGCTGTTCGCGGTGTGGAACTTCACCAACCGCTGCAACCTCGCGTGCCGGCACTGCTACCAGGACAGCGAGCACGGCCCGCTGGCCGACGAACTGACGCTCGATGAGAAGCTGTCGGTCATCGACCAGATGGGCGCCGCCCACATTCCGATGCTGGCGTTCAGCGGGGGCGAACCGACGATCTCGCCCGACCTGCTGCCCTGCGTCCGGCGGGCGGCGGGGTTCGGCATGCACGTGACGGTGGCCACCAACGGCACGACGATGACCGAGAAGCTCGCCGCCCAGCTGGCCGAGGCGGGCGTGCGGTACGTGGAAATCTCGCTCGATTCGACGGACCCCGCCCGGCACGACGCGTTCCGCGGGGTGCGCGGCATGTGGGAGCGGTCGGTTGCCGGGGCACGGGTCGTCGCCCGCACGCCGGGGCTGCGACTGGGGATCGCCATGTGCGTCCACCAGGGCAACTTCCACGAGGTCCGCGGGATGATTCGCTTCGCCGAGGAGGACCTGGGCGCGGGGTGCTTCGCGCACTTCAATTTCATTCCCGTGGGGCGCGGGTTGAAGATGGTTTCCGGCGACATCACCCCGCGGCAGCGGGAGGAACTGCTGGCGATCCTCAACGAGAAGATGCAGACCGGGGGGATGGGCGTGATCTCGACCGCGCCGCAGCTGGGGCGGGTGTGCCTGGCGGGCGCTGCCGTCGGCGACGGGCGGGTGAGCTGCTCGCACGCGGGCTCCGGCAGCGGGGTCAAGGCGCGCGTGGTGGCCAAGTATCTCGGCGGGTGCGGCGCGGGGCGCACCTACATCTGCCTGGAGCCCAACGGCGACGTCACGCCGTGCGTCTACCTTCCGCACCGCGTCATGGGCAACGTCCGCCGCAAACCGCTGATGGAGATCTTCCGGGGCAGCGTGTTCTGGAACGTGCTCAACGACCGCAACCGGCGGCTGCACCACTGCGAAGTGTGCGCGTTCCGCAATTACTGCGGGGGATGCAGGGCGCGGGCCGACGCGTACTTCGGGCAGCTCCACGCGGGCGATCCGGGGTGCGTCTTCAACGACCGGCACTGGCAGGGGCTGGTGGAGGCGGGGGGGGCCGTCCTCGCCCCCCGGCAGGGAGCGGAGATGCCCGCCGGCGAGATAGAGCTCACGCCGACGCGTCACGGCCCGGCCTGACGGGCGATCCGCCAGCGATCCGTATCGCAACGCCGTCCTATTTCTTCTTCTTTTTCGGGGCGTCCTTCTTGTCCTGATCCTTGGAGTACAGGGCTTGGACGTCGCGCTGCTGTTGTGGGGTCAGCACGCCGTTGAACATCTCCTGCATCAGAAGGTTCAACAGGGGTTGGTTGTCTTCGACCTTCAGGGCCCGCACGCGCGGGGCGACCTTCTCCGCCATGTCCTTGGCCTTGGTTTTCTGCTCGTCGGTCAGGATGACCACTTTCAACTGGGCGACCGCCTCGTCGAGAAGTTTCTGACTGAACCAGGCGGTCTTCTGCTGGTTCGTGAGCAGCGCGACGCCTCGGGCGTCCCACGAGGCCTCCAGCGTCGCCCGCTGCTTCTTGAGCATTTCGAGGTGCTGATGGACCTGCTCGCGCTGTTTCTTGTTCTCGCCCGCGCGGACGAGGGCTTCCTCGAGCTGCGCGAGTCGGGGCTGGTTGACCTTGTCCCACTGTTCCACGACCTTGGTCTTCTGCTCGACGATCGTGTTCAGGTTGTCCTGCTGTTTCGCGTCCAGTTGGACGACGCGGGCCACCTCGCCCCATTCGCCGGGGAACTGGTATCGCAGGGGAATCGTGTCGGTGGCGGGTTTGGACTCGGCGTCTTTCTTTCCGGTGTCTTTCTTCCCCGCGTCCTGTCCGGCCTTGGGCGCGTCGTCCTTCTTCTGCTCCTTGGCGGAAAGGACCGGGCAGGCAATCGCCACCGTCAGCGCCGCGCTGGACAGCATCGTTCCGAGGTTCATGGGCACTCCTTGGATCTGAGGGACTGCGTTCGTCCCGGCGGGCGCCCTCTGCCGGCCGGACCGGCCGATCCCAACCGCCCGCGAACCCGGTCGGCGCGGACTCGCGGAGCTTCAGGTAGAATGCCCCGCGCGGGGAAAAGTTCCGCCTTTTGTCCCGGCGGGCGTCCTGCCGGCAACGGGCTTGACTTTCCGCCCCCGGCAGTCTATCGTGATTATTCTACCGCAAGTGCCCGGGTGGCGGAATTGGCAGACGCGTCAGGTTGAGGGCCTGATGGGGTTTATACCCCATGCTGGTTCAAATCCAGTCCCGGGCAGTTTTTTCAGGATCCGCGAGGTGCTCTCGCGGATCCTCTCTTTTTCGCCCGGAAATCGCTGATTTTCCGCATTCCGCGCCGGCGGAAGTCTTTCCGGAAGACGGTCCGCCTCCTTGCTTTTCCGGACGAGGCGCGCGATAATATTTTTGTCGGATGGCGACAGGAATCTGTCGCACCACGGAGGCGAGGACAGCGAGATGGCCGGGCAAGAACCAAGCGTTTCCGAAGTCATGGAACTGGAGACGAAGCTGGCCGCCACGCTGAAAAAGGCCTCCGACGAAGTCGCGCACCTCGACACCCTCGACGACGAGAAACGGGCGGAAATCTACGCGATTCTCCAGGCCCTCACCAGCGACAGCCAGTCGCACCAGGCGCTGCTGAAACTCCTCATGGGCAAGGCCGGGCAGGTGGGCCATGCTTGAGCAATTCTTCCTTCGCGAGCATTTCGAGTCGCTCCTGGCGGAACAGAAAAAGGCGGCCGACGCCTATGGAAAACTCGCGATCGACCTGAACGATCCGGCCTTGCAG
>DNAS01000165.1:18976-19751 GCA_003485185.1 Phycisphaerales bacterium
GTAGCTTCCCCGCCCATCCGCTCTATTTCTCCCGGCCCCAGTCCTTGTACATCAGCGGAAGCATCTTGTGCAGGAGGGCGAGGTCTTTCTCGTCCAGGTAGGGTGTGAGGTTCAGTCGGGGCGGCACGCGCCGCAGGCGCTTGCTCTCAGCGAGCTTGATGTGCTCGGCCATCAGGGCCTGGTACTTCTTCCAGGGGATTCCCGCCGCCTCGACGGCCGCCCGCTCCGTCAGCAGCGAGATCGTGTGCGCGTCGTGGTACGACAAGTCCAGCTTGTCCAGCAGGGCGATTTCGACGGCCTCGTGCAGGATCAGGAACGGGTCGATGCGGATTCTGCGTCCCCGGTAGCGGAACGTTCTGGGCAGGTGGCGGTCGATGTAGATTGTCCGCCCGGCCCGGCTGTAGCCGGCCAGGTAGGGAATATCCCACCGACGGTCCACGCGGACGCGCTTCAGGACCGACCGAACGGTGTCGGCGAGCTTGGCGGAGGTGATCTGTCCCTCGTCGCGCGGCGTCCTGATGGATTTTGCCTTGGCCATGCGGGTTCCTTCCGCCGGGGAATTATACCTTCGCTTCCGGCCCGTCGGAATCGCGCGCAACGGGTCAGAGGGCGAGATTGGCCAGCCGCTGGGCCTTGTCGTAGGCGACCAGGGAGTCGATCAGCGAGTCCATGTCGCCGGCCAAGACACGCTCGAGGTTGTAATTGGCGCCCTCGGAACTCTCGCCCTTAAGGCGGTGGTCAGTGCAGCGGTTCTGCGGGAAGTTGTAGGTGCGGA
>DNAS01000165.1:19863-20019 GCA_003485185.1 Phycisphaerales bacterium
CTGCGGGAAGTTGTAGGTGCGGACGCGCTGGGAGCGGTCTCCCGAGCCGATCATGGCCTTTCGGGCAGCCGCCTCCGCCGCCACCTGCTGCCCGCGCAGGTGCTCGTAGACGCGGGTGGCCAGGATCCGCCGCGCCTTGGCGCGGTTCTTGTGCTG
>DNAS01000143.1:0-257 GCA_003485185.1 Phycisphaerales bacterium
CCGTTGCGCCCCAGGAACGCGGCCAGATGTCGGCTCGGGTCGGTCAGCGAAAAGCCGCGATGCGTCAGGCCGATCAGCCCGCAGCTGTGCGGGCTTTGCCCGGTGAGCAGCCCGGCCCGGCTGGGCGAGCACGTCGGGCCCGCGCAGAACGCCTGTCGGAAGATCATTCCCTGCTCGGCCAGGCGCTGCATGCGGGGCGTCGGCACGGCATATCCGTACGGCTGGATGTACCGCCCCGTGTCGTGCGAGTGGATGTA
>DNAS01000143.1:417-761 GCA_003485185.1 Phycisphaerales bacterium
CCCGTGTCGTGCGAGTGGATGTACAGGATGTTCGGGCGCTTGGCGGGTTTCGGCGAGGGATTCGACGTCGGCGGGCACAGCAGGCCCAGGGCGTCACTGGCGGGCTTCGCGAGCTTGCGACTCATCGGCGGGAATTCCTTTCCGAAAGGCGAGAGTTCGGGAAAGGATATCAGATGAGCGAGCGAATGCAAGGCCGTGCCCCGGCGGGCGGACGGCGCGGCGAGGTTTTCCGCGCGGATCAGCCGGGCAAGGCGTCCGCGGGCTCGTCAGCGGGCAGGGCGTGACCGTTCCATTCCTCGCAGTACAGGCTTGCCAGTGCCAGCCAGGCGGCCGTCTCGGCCGGG
>DNAS01000143.1:935-12093 GCA_003485185.1 Phycisphaerales bacterium
AAGGGCAGCAGGGAGCCGCGCATCGACTCCGCCAGCGCCGCGCGGAACGCCGCGCAGGCCGCCAACGGCCCGGCGAGCACCAGCCGGCTGGGGCGGACGAAGTTCACCACGTTCGCCAAGCCCATGCCCAGGTGGTCGAGCACGACCCGCAGCGCGCGGTCGTCGGCGTCCATTCGCCGCGCCCGCTCGATCAGCCCGGCGCGGTTCCGCCGGTCCAGCCCGCGCAGGAACCGGCTGCTGCAAATCCGCTCCAGGCAGCCCTTGTGCCCGCAGTAGCACCGCTCGGTGTCGGCGAAGAACCGCACGTGCCCCAGCTCGTTGGCGCCGATGGCGCACCCGCGATTGGGCCTTCCGCCGATGAGCATCGCCGCGCCGACGCGCCCGTCGCCCAGCAGCGCCAACACGACGTCCTCCGAGGCCGCCGCGCCGCGCGTCATCGCCCACCGCGCCGCCAGCGCGTGCATGTCGTTTTCCAGCAGCACGGGCAGGGAGCCCGCGGCACGGTACACCGGCGCGAGGCTCACGGCCGGGCTGTCCGGCAGCGCCGAACTCAGCAGGATCTTCCGCCCGTCCGGATCGACGAACCCCGTCACGCTCACGCCGATCAGCAGCGTCCGGTCGTCGACGAGCCGGCGGAGGTGCCTGCGGGTGGCCGCGACGACCTGCGCGGCATCGTTCGCCGGTAGTTCGCACGGTTCGCCGGCGGGCTCGCCCAGCAGGCTGACCCGCCGCGCCGCCACCTTTCCGGGCTCGACGGCCAGCCCCAGCACATGCCGGCGCTCCGGGTCGATCTCCAGGGGCACGCGAGGCCGCCCGCCGGTGGACGGCTTGGCCGGTCCTTCCCGCAGGACGCCCATTGCCAGCAGGGCTCCGGCCAGCCGCCCCGCATCGTTGGGGCGCAGTCCGAGCCGGCGCGAAAGTTCCAGGCGGCTCATGCCGCCTTCCCGCCAGAGCCGGCGCAGGACGCGACGGTGAAGCGCGCCCAGCAACCCGCGTCCGGAGACCGGTTTGTGCGAGGGAATCTTCATGCCCGGATAGTATATCGCACGGAAGGGGGAAGGGGGTTGACAGTTTTTATCCAAACTGATAAAAAGTGGGTGTGGCGGGAAGGACTCCCGCCCGGACGATCCGTCGCGCCCGTTCGCCCGCGGAAGGACCATGACCAAGCGAACCTACACCATCGCCCGCGCGCCCCAGCCGCCCGCCCTGACCGGGCGCGTGGAAGGCACGCCCTGGGCATTGGCCGAAGTCGCCCGCATCGACGCGTTTCCCTGGCACTCCGCCGGCTCGCGTCAGGCGACGCAGGCCCGCATCCTCTACGACGAATCAGCCCTCCACGTGCAGTTCCTCTGCGAGGACCGCCACGTGTTCTCCCGCGTGACGGACCTGAACGGCCCGGTCTGTCAGGACAGTTGCGCGGAGCTGTTCTTCCAGCCCGACCCGGCGGGGGGATATTTCAACTTCGAGGTCAACTGCTGCGGCGTGTTCCATCTGGGCTACGGCAAGGAGCGCGCCGGTCGCAAGCTGATTTCTTCTGCCCTGGCGGCGGAGATTTCCGTGGCGGCCTCCGAGCCGCCGCCCACGCGGGCCGAGCGCCCCGACGACGCGGGCTGGTGGGCCGCCGCCCGCCTGCCGTTTGCGGTGCTGGGCGAATTCGCCGGCCGAACGGTTCGCGCCCGCGCGGGCGACGTATGGCGCGGGAACCTCTACCGCTGCGGCGGAAAAACCGATCCCCAGTACGCCTGCTGGCAGGCGATCGACCTGCCGCGCCCGGACTTCCACTGTCCGGACCGGTTCGGCGAATTCCGACTCGCGCCGGCAGGCGCCATCCACCACCAACCAGACGGGAGCAGAACGTGAGCGAGAGAGTTCCGATTCAGGTGTTCGACACATCGCGCGGCGCCGCGCACGAAGTCGCCCGGCGGATCGCCGAACTGGTCCGCGCCCGGCGGAAGGAAGGGCGCCCCTGCGTGCTGGGGCTGGCCACCGGCCACACGCCCATCGAGGTCTACCGCGAGTTGATCCGCATGCACCGCCAGGAGGGCCTGGACTTCTCGCACGTCACGACGTTCAACCTGGACGAGTACTGGCCCATGCAGCCGGACGCGATCCAGAGCTACCACCGCTGGATGCACGAGAACCTCTTCCACGGGATCAACGTCCGCCCGGAGAACATCCACATTCCCGACGGGTCGGTTCCCGCCGGCCAGGTGGACGCCTTCTGTGCTCGCTACGAGCAGCAGATTCGCGACGCGGGGGGGATCGACCTGCAACTGCTGGGCATTGGGCGGACGGGGCACATCGGCTTCAACGAGCCGGGCTCCTCGCGCCAGACCGTCACGCGCCTGGTGCGTCTCGACCGCGTCACCCGCATGGATGCCGCGAGCGACTTCTTCGGCGAGGAGAACGTCCCCAAGCAGGCCATCAGCATGGGCATCCGCTCGATCCTTTCCGCGCGGAGCATCTGCCTGCTGGCCTTCGGCGAGCACAAGGCACCGATCCTCTACCGCGCGGTCGAGGAGCCGCCCTCGCCGCAGGTGGCCGCCAGTTTCCTCCAGGACCACGGCGACGCCGCGTTCTACGTCGACCGTTCGGCGGGCGCCCAGCTCACCCGCGTGGCGACGCCCTGGCTGCTCGGACCGTGCGAATGGAACGAGCTTCTGACCGGCAAGGCCGTCACCTGGCTGGCGCGGAAGATCGGAAAGACCATCCTCTCCCTGACCGAGGAGGACTACGCCGAGAACCATCTCTACGAGCTGCTGGCGGCGCGAGGGGGGGCGTACCACGTCAACCTGGAAGTCTTCAAGCGCCTGATGAGCACGATCACCGGCTGGCCCGCCGGGAAGGAGCCCGGAAAGAAGGTGCTCGTCTTCGGCCCGCACCCCGACGACGACGTGATCTCCATGGGCGCCACCCTCCAGAAGCTCTGCCAGCAGGGGCACGAAGTCCACTGCGCCTACCAGACCAGCGGGAACATTGCCGTCTTCGACCACAACGTGCTGCGGTTCGCCGATTTCGTCTCCGAGTTCAACGCCATCTTCGGGCTCGCGCCGGAGCAGACGGCCCGCATCGACCTGCACATCGAGCAGTTCCTCCGCCAGAAACCCCCCGCATCGGTGGATTCAGCGGAAGTCCAGCAGGTCAAGACGCTCATCCGACGGATCGAGGCGATTTCGGCCTCCGGCTTCTGCGGCGTGCAACGCGAGCGGTGCCACTTCCTCGAGATGCCGTTCTACCAGACCGGAATGGTCCAGAAGCTTCCCATCGGCGAGGAGGACGTGCGGATCGTCCTGGAGATGCTGCGGGCGGTCCGCCCGGACCAGGTCTATGCCGCGGGCGACCTGTCCGACCCCCACGGAACGCACCGCATGTGCCTGGAGGCCATCTTCCGCGCCCTGGAAACATACCGGTGCGAGGTCGATCGCCTGCCGGACGTCTGGCTCTACCGCGGCGCCTGGCAGGAATGGGAGCCTTACGAGATCGATATGGCCGTGCCCATCAGCCCCGACGAACTATACCACAAGCGGCACGCCATCTTCCGCCACGAGAGTCAGAAAGACCGCGCCATGTTCCCCGGCCCGTACGACAGCCGGGAGTTCTGGCAGCGCGCCGAAGACCGCAACCGGGGTACGGCCGCCCTGTACGACCAACTGGGCCTGCCGCAGTACCACGGCATCGAGGCGTTCGTGCGGTGGAGAGGATGAGCATGACGGACAAGGCGGTCATCCTGGCACGCGGACTGGGCACGCGGATGCGCAAGGCCGACGACGGCGCGCCGCTGGACGCCGCCCAGGCTGCCGTCGCCGATACCGGCGTCAAGGCGCTCATGCCCGTCGGAGAGGGCAGGCCGTTCCTGGACTACGTGCTGACCGCGCTGGCCGACGCGGGGTATCGCCGCATCTGCCTCATCGTCGGGCCGGAGCACGGCGCGCTGTTCGCGCGCTACGGCGGCGGGCGTCTGCGGCGGCTGGGGATCGACTTCGCCGTGCAGGAAAAGCCCCTCGGCACGGCCGACGCTGTGCGGGCGGCGGAGGCGTTCGCGGCCGGCGACGAATTCCTCGTCGTCAACTCCGACAACTACTATCCGCCCGAGGCGCTGCGGACCCTGCGCGAGACCTCCGGCGGCGCGCTGGCGGGCTTCCGGCGCGAGGGGCTGCTGCGTGGGAACATCGCCGCCGAGCGTATCGAAAAATTCGCCGTCCTCGACGTCGATCCCTACGGTTTTCTCCGGAGGATCGTGGAAAACCCCGACCCAGCGATCCTCCGGTCGCTTTCCGGACCGGTCCGCGTGAGCATGAACTGCTGGCGGTTCGGGCCGTGGATCTTCCCTGCGTGCCGGTCCGTTTCGCCCTCGCCGCGGGGCGAGCTGGAGCTGCCGGCGGCCGTCCAGTTCGCCGTGGACCGCCTGGGCCAGCGATTGCGGGTGCTGGACTTCGACCTGCCCGTGCTGGACCTGTCCTGCCGGGCCGACGTCGCAACCGTCCGCGATCGTGTCGCGCGCCTGGGGGTGAACCTGTGACGGCCGGTGCGACGCTGGGAGACTTTTCCGACGGGCCGACCCTGCACGCCAAGCTGGCGGCGCGAGAGTTGGACGAGCCCGTCGCCGCGCGAAAAAGCGCCGACCTGGCCCGCTGCCGCGAGAGGTTGATCCGGGCGGGATTGACGGACCGCGCGCCGGCCTGCGCGTTCCTCGTGCCCGGGCGGATCGAAGTTCTCGGAAAGCACACCGACTACGCCGGCGGGCGAAGCCTTCTTGCCTGCGCCGAGCAGGGGTTCGCCCTTCTCGTCGCGCCAAGGCAGGACAACCGGGTGCGTTTTTGGCCGGTGGAGGGAAACGCGCCCTGCGAGTTCGCCATCGGGCCCGGGCTGTCGCCCGCGGCGGGGCACTGGTCCAACTACCCGATGACCGTTGCCCGGCGGCTGGCGAGGAACTTCCCCGGTCCGCTGCGGGGGGCGGACCTCGCCTTCGTCAGCGACCTGCCGCCCGCGGCCGGCATGAGCAGCTCCAGCGCCATGGTCGTCGCGGCGTTCCTGGCCCTGTCGCACGCCAACGACCTGCCCCTGCGCGAGGCGTACCGGCGGAACCTCCGCACGCCGGAGGACTTGGCGGGCTACCTTGGTTGCGTGGAAAACGGCAGCGACTTTGGCGACCTCGCCGGCGGGCGGGGGGTCGGGACCTTCGGCGGAAGCGAGGACCACACGGCCATCCTCTGTTGCCGGGCCGACGCCCTGAGCCTGTATTCCTACTGCCCCGTTCGCCACGAGGCGACGGTCCCGCTGCCGACGGACGCGGTGTTCGCGGTGGCTGCCAGCGGCGTCGTGGCGGAAAAGACCGGCCAGGCGCTGGCGCGGTACAACCGCGTCTCGGCCAGGGCGCGGGCGGCGCTGGAGGCGTGGAACCTTGCGGCAGGGCGGAGCGACCCGCACCTCGCGGCGGCGACGGTTTCCGCCCCCGACGCCCCGGAACGGATTCGGAAGGTTCTCCGCGCCGCGACGGGCGGCGAGTTCGCCGGGGAGGAACTGGCGGACCGGTTCGAGCAGTTCCACGCCGAGAGTTTCGAGATCATTCCGGCGGCCGTCGAGGCCCTTCGCCGCGGCGACCTGGCGGGCTTCGGCGCGCAGGTGGAGCGCTCCCAGGGGCTCGCCGAGCGCCTGCTGGGCAACCAGATTCCCGAGACGTCTTTCCTCGCCCGCAGCGCCCGCGAGCAGGGGGCCTGGGCGGCGTCGGCCTTCGGCGCGGGCTTCGGCGGGGCCGTCTGGGCCCTCGTGCCCCGCGCGCAGGGCGATCAGTTCCTTTCCGCCTGGTCCGAGTGCTACCGCCGGGCCTTCCCCGCGCCGGCCCAGCGAGCCAGGTTCTTCCTCACCCGCGCCGCGCCGTCGGCGGGGACCGTCGCCTGACCGGCGCCACGGCGAGCGAACGACTTTTCAATTTTGCCCTTCCGCGGTATAATGCTTCTCGTCACGGAGCGAACCAGGGTCGCGCTCCGGGCCCGGCGCGGACGCCGGACGACGTGGAACCCACCCAGCCGACACGGGCTTGACGGGACATGAACGACTGGACGAACTCCGAACTTCGCGTGGAGCGGGCGCAGGAGTTGTACGAGGAGGGGCGCCTGGCCGAGGCCGCCGCCGAACTCCGCGCCGCCATCGAGGTCAACCCCTACAACGCGTCGTGGCACTTCAACCTCGGGCTGACGCTCGAGGCCATGGAGGACTACGAGCACGCGGTGGAGGCCTTCCGCCGCGCCGGCGAACTCGACGGGCAGGACCTCGAGACCCTCAACTCGCTGGGCGTGAACCTCAGCCGAATGGGCAGCTACGCCGAGGCGCTGGAGTGCTTCGAACGCATCGAGCGCATGGACCCGTCGTTCGAGCCGTGCTACTGCAACCGGATCATCACCTACACGGAGATCGGCGAGCACGAAAAGGCCGAGACGATGTTCTTCCTCGCCCGGCAGGTCAAGGACGCCTGCCCGCTCTGCCTGTACAACATCGGAAACAGCTACTTCGCGCAGAGCCTGCACGACCGCGCGGCGCAGTGCTTCCGCCAGGCGCTGGAACTTGACCCGAAGTGCCCCCAGGTCCACAGCCGCCTGGGCGAGACGCTCTGGGCGGCCGGAAAGCTGCCCCAGGCGTGCGAGGAATACCTCGCGGAGCTGCGGCTGAACCCCGGCGACATCGATTCGCTGCTGGACCTGGGCGAGCTGCTGATGGAGCGCAAGGAGTACGACCAGGCGGGCGAGAAGTTCCGCCGCGTGCTGGAGCTCGAGCCGGAAAACGCGGCCGCCCACGTGCAACTGGGCGACTTGGCGATGAAGCGCGGGCGCCTCGACCAGGCCGAGAAGGCCTACTGCCGGGCCCTCCGAGCCGATCCGAAGTACCCCGGCGCGCACAGCCGCCTGGGGCAACTGCTCATCAAGCGCCGCCAGTACGCCCAGGCGGTGCGCAACCTGTTCGAGGAAATCGCCTGCACCGGCGAGGACCCTGAGACGCTCCAGGACGTCGGGCAACTGATGATGGAGGCCCGCCATGCCGAGTGCGCCAACGTCATCCTTCGCCGACTGGTGGAGCTGACACCCGACGACGCGGCGGCGCAGCACAACCTGGCCGTCAGCTTCTTCCTGATGGACCGCATGGACGAGGGAATCCGCCACTGCCGGCGGGCGCTGAAGATCAAGCCCGGATACCTGCTGGCGCTGTACAACCTGGCGCTGGCACACATGCAGAAGGGGCAACTTTCGCGGGCCCGGCGATACGCCGCGCGGGCACTGACCGTCGCGCCGAACGATCGGCGGGTGCTGCTGCTGTCGCGACGGCTGGGCATGACCGGCCTGTGGGACCGCCTCCGCGCCCGCCTGGTCGCCCGCCCGCGCCGCACCGCAGGAAAGGCGCCCCCAAAAACGAGCCCGTAGCCTCGTCACGCCCGCCCGCGCCGGCGAAACCAGTTCTAGGCCTCCAACACAGGGAAATCCGCCTGATGAACGCATCCGCAAGACCCGTCGTCGTCGTCACGGAAACGCTCTCGCAGCGCGCGCTGGACTACCTGCGCGAGCACGTGGAGGTGCGCAAGATCGCGATGGAGGACGTCGAGCGGCACATCGCCGACGCCGACGCGCTGATCGTCCGCACCTACACGCAGGTCCGCCCGCCGCTGCTGGACCAGGCGAAGAAGCTCAAGGTCGTCGGGCGCGCGGGCGTCGCCCTGGAGAACATCGACGTCCCCGCCTGCCGCCAGCGCGGCATCGAGGTCGTCCACACGCCTGAGGCCAACACCCTCGCCGTCGTCGATTACACCACGCGGATGATGATCGAGATGAACCGGCGGTTCTGGCCGCTGGCGGGGCACGTGCCGCCCGAGGAGTTCCACAAGATCCGCAAGCAGGCGTTCGGGCGGTTCCTCTCGTCCTGCACGCTGGGCATCGTCGGTTGCGGACGCATCGGCAGCCGCGTCGGGCGCATCGCCGCGGCCATGGGAATGACGGTGCTCTACAACGACATCAAACCCATCCGCCTGGACTATCCCGCGCAGGCCGTCGACAAGCCCACGCTCTACGCCCGCAGCGACATCGTGACCATCCACGTGCCCATGACCGACCTGACGCGAAAGTTCATCAACGCCGGGTCGCTCGCGCAGTTCAAGGATGGCGCGCAATTTATCAACGCCGCGCGCGGGCAATGCGTCGATTCCGCGGCGCTGGCCGACGCCCTCCGCGCGGGCCGGCTGTCCGCTGCCGTCATCGACTGCCACGACCCCGAGCCTCCGCCGCCGGACTACCCGCTGTTCCACCTGGGCGACAAGCAGGGAAACGTCATCCTGACGCCCCACGCCGCAGCCCGCGTGCCCGAGGCCATGGAACGCATGAGCGACGTGGTCTACGACATCGTGGCCATTCTCTCCGGCCAGGTGCCGAAGTTCCCCGCCCAGCCCGACGCCTGGGGCGGGGGGGAGTGATCCCCCGGCGGAATCCGGGCAAACCGTGCGGTTCGATCCCCCGGGCGCATTCCGTCTGTGCGAAGGATTTCATTGCGGATTTCGGATTGTGGATTGCGGATTGGGTGCCACGGCCAAGCGTTGTTTGTTTGGCCGTGCGATAGACACCCTCAAGCAAACAACGCTTGAGGGTGGCACCCGTTCCCGGGCTCTTCAATCCGAATTCCAAAATACGAAATTCCCTTTTCCAATCCCTTATCCCTACCGCCCGGGGCGGCCCGAAGGACGCGGGTTTCCCGGTTTCGCCGGGGGCTTTGTATTTTGTTGACATGGTTTGGCGGCCTCATATAATCGCACGAGCACCGGGCGGCGTCGGCCGCGCGGGGTGTTTTCATTCCATACGTTCATAAGCCGAGACGGTTTGAGGCGACGCACAACCGAGACAAGGTAGTCAACTCATTCGAATCAGTACGGGAGAAAGCATGGACACGCCGAAGACTCGCACGCTTCTGGTTCCGGTGGTGATGGGATGCCTGTTGCTGACAGGCTCGTTGGCCTGGTCGCAGGAGGCAGCCGAGGCCCCCGCGACGGCCGAAGAGGCCCCGGCCACCACGCCGGCCGCCGAACCCGCCGACACCAAGATGCCCACCAAACTGGCGGACCAGTGGAAAGACATGCTGCACTACATTCGCCTGGCGCGGGGCGACCTGGCCAAGAACTACGCCGAGGCCATCCTCGCCGGCGGCGCCCAGCCGAGGGAACTCTACCTCCTGAGCACCGAAACCCCCACCTGGATGGCGGACCTCGCCCGCGGCAGCCGCATCGAGGGGCTCAAGGACACCCTCGACAAGATCCGCAAGATGATCGAGGACGGCTACGAGTCCGAACGCGCCGACCCCGACCAGATCGCCAAGGCCATCGACATGCTCCAGAAGGGCGTGACCAGCTACAGCGTGGGCGTCGAACGCCTCAAGCGCAGCGGGGAATACGCCGTTCCGCAGCTCGTCCAGAAGCTCACCGATCCCCAGGCCGACGACGCCCTCAAGGAACGCATCGTCACCGCGCTGCCCAAGCTGGGCAAGGACGTCGTCCGTCCGCTGGCGATGGCGCTGGTCTCGGTCGACAACGCGAAAGTCCAGGAGTGGCTGGCGCGGGCGATCGGCGAGATCGGCTATCCCCATGCCGCGCCGCAGCTCAAGGAGCTGATCGACCGCAAGGACACCCTCGACAGCGTCCGCAAGGTCGCCCAGGCGTCGCTGCTGGCCTGCGGCGGACCGATGGCCGAGAAGAAGGGCGCCGCGGAGATGTATTTCGAGCTGGCCGAGCGGTACTACTACCAGTCCGAGTCCGTCGCTCCCGACGCCCGCTATGAGAAGGCGAACGTCTGGTCGTGGCAGAAGGGCCTGGGCCTGGTGCACACGGCGGTTCCGCAGCAGATTTTCTGCGACGTCTACGCGATGCGTTGCGCCGCCCGGACGCTCGAACTGGATGCGAAGTTCTATCCGGCCGTGTCGCTCTGGCTGGCGGCGAACCTGAAGCGGACAGCCGACCTGCCCGCGGGGCAGGCCGACCCGACCCTCGCCAAGGACGAGCCGACGGCGGAGTTCTACGCCCTGGCCAGCCCGGCGAAGTATCTCCAGCACGTCCTGGCGCGGGCCCTGAAGGACCAGGACAGCGCGGTGGCCATCGGCGCCATCGAGGCGCTGGCGCAGACCGCGGGCGTCAAGAGCCTGGTGGAAGTCACCGGCGGCGCCCAGCCTCTCGTGCAGGCACTGACGTACGGCGACCGGCGGGTGCAGTTCCTCTCCGCCTGGGCGCTGGCCAACGCCCGCCCCGACAAGAGCATCGGGCAGGCGCGCGATGAGCACGTCGTCATGCTCGTGCTGGCCAAGGCCATCGCCCAGACCGGCGCCAAGCGGGCGCTGATCTCCGCCCAGGGCGACCAGGCCAACAAACTCAAGGACGCCGTGCGGGCTGCGGGCTTCGAGCTGGTCGAGGCTGCGGACCCCGCGCAGGCCGACGTGGGGACTGGAGTCGACGTGATCGTGCTGGCTGGTCTGAGCGACCCCGCCGCGACGGTCCGGGCGGTTCGCGCCACCCCAGCCCTGGCGATCGTGCCCGTCGTCGTCGCCTCGGAAACGCCCGCCGTTCGCGCCCTGGCCGAAAAGGACAAGCGCATCGTCCTGCTGGCTGAGGACGCCGACGTCGCCAAGACGCTCGGGGACGCCGTCGCCCTCGGGCCCGGCGCCCCGATGGACGAGGCTGAAGCCGAAGCCTGGGCCATCCGCGCCGCCGAGGCCGTCCGAATGCTCGGACTGACCGGAACCAAGGTGTTCAACCTCGTCCTGGTCCGTGACGCGCTGGTTTCGGCCCTGTCCGACAAGCGACAGGCGGTGCAGGTCGCTGCCGCCAAGGCCCTTGCCGTCGTCAACGACGCCGCCGCCCAGGGCGCCCTGGCGAAATTCGCCATCGACGCCGCCGGCGACGAGAAGGTCCGCGTCGCCGCGTTCGCCGCCCTGGCCGAGTCCATCCGCACGCACGGAAACCAGTTGGCGGACGCCGCCTCCCAGGCCGTCCTCGACGTGGTCCAGGCGCCCGGCTCGGCCGAGTTGAAGAACGCTGCGGCGCAGGCCGCCGGCGCCATGAACCTGCCCAGCGAAAAGATCATCCAACTGATCGTTCCGGGCAAGTGAGATTGACCCTGTTAGGCTCTGTCTGAAAACACCA
>DNAS01000121.1:0-3174 GCA_003485185.1 Phycisphaerales bacterium
GAGTTTTCAGACAGAGCCTAGTATATCACTCCGCCCGGCGAGGGGTAAGAATTTTTCCCGCCCCGCGCGCCGGTCAGTGCTCCGCCTCCACGTAGAGCCCCAGGAACATCGCGCTGAGGAACGTGAAGATGTACGCCTGGAGGCCCGCGACCATCAGTTCCATCAGATCGACGGCCACGCTCGCCGCGATCACGAACGGCCCGACGTAGAAGGCGTTGACGACCGCCTTCTGGAGCGACATGACGATGAGCATCATCATCACCGCCAGCAGCGCGTGCCCGGCGATCATGTTGGCGAACAGACGAATCATGAGGGAGAAGCACTTGGCCGCCACGCCGACCAGTTCGAGCAGCGCCAGCGGCACGCCGAGGACGACCCCGGCGGCGCCGGGGATCTTCGGCGCGAGCCCCTTGACCCACAGCAGCGGCGCCAGCAGGGCCGCCGCCCAGACCGGCCAGCCCGTCTTGTGCGCGAAGTGCAGCGTCGCCTTGCGGAAGCCCATCGCCACGATCGCCAGCAGCGTCACCGACGCCAGCGCGGCGCAGACGGTGAGGATGGCCGTCGGCGTGGCGCCCACGGGCGGCACGTGCAGGCTCTCGGTGACGATCCCCAGCGGGAGGATGCCCACCAGGTTCATCCCCAGCACGAACACGAACATCGTCAGCAGCAGCGGAAGGTAGCGGTACGCCTTGTCGCCCAGGGCCGGGCGGGCGATCATGTCGCGCACGAACACCACGATCACGTCCAGCACGTTGGCCCCGCCGCGCGGCGCGGCGCGCCACCGGCGGGTGAGCAGCAGCAGCGTGGGAATGAGCACGGCCGCCACCAGCAGCATGGAGGCGATCCCGCTGGACATCCACGTGACCTTGACGCCCAGCACCTCGACGGTGCATCCCGGCCAGGGGTGGTCCTGCACGTGATCGAAGATCAGGTTGCTCGTCTCGCTCGCCACGATCATTCCGACCATTCTCGCCCGGTTTTCGGGCGGGTGTCTTCTGGGGTGAACGGGTTGTCGCGCCGGACGTCGCCGAGCGCGACGCGGAAGGCGTCTTTCTGGAGCGCCCGCGCCAGCCAGGCGCACTCCGCCGCCAGCGTCACAAAGTAAAAGATCACCAGCCAGGCCAGCACCGGCCTGACCGGCAGGGAAAACATCGCCTTGGCGCCCAGGCTCGCGCCGAGGCAGACGACGGCCTTCGGCAGGCTCACCAGAATGAACGCGAAGGCGGCGCGTCCGGGTCCGCGGGCGGCATGCCGCCGGATGACCGCGCCGGACAGCAGCGCCGCCAGCACCACGACGCACCCGACGGTCAACATCGAGTGAACGCCCGCGGCGCCGGCGAGTCGGTGCGTCGGCCAGGCGCCGATCGCGCCGGCCAGCACGGCCGCCGACAGCACCCATCCGAACATTCCGAGCAAGGAGATTTTCATCCCGCCGTCGGACGTCATCGCAGCCTCCGGGGGCGTCAGCCGTCGGCGCCCCGCTCGCCTGTCCGGTCGTCGTCGCGTTCGGCCTGGCGACGCATTTCGATCGCCTCGCGGATCAGCCGCCGCAGCGCCGCGCCGAATCCGATCGCCCCGCCCAGCAGCATGAAACCGGGCAACGTGGCAAACTGGCGGTCCAGCAGATACCCGGCCAGCAGGAATATCCCGAAAATCGCGAAGAACTCCAGGCCGGCCGTCGTGTACCGCATCACGTTGCGCATCGGGGCCCTTTCGGGCCGCCCGGTCCCGGGGCGGCACAGACCATAAGGGTAGAGCCCCCCGCCGAACGTGTCAAGGTTTGCCCACACGCCGACACGCTCTCCGACCCGCGCGGAAGTCTTTTTTTGCTTTTGCCGGGCGGGCAACCCTAGAATGGATTCGCCGTTTGCCGCGAAAAACCGTCCCCCGCCGTTGCCAAGGAGAACATCATGGTCCGCAATTTTCCGCACCGCCTGCCGGTAGTCCTGATCGTCCTTGCCGTCGCGGCCACGCCGCTGCTGGCGGCGGATGCAGCCAGTCAGCCCGCCAGCCAACCGGCCAGCCAACCTGCCGGCGTGCCCCAGGGCGTTTTGACGGCCCTGAAGCAGCAGTTCATGCCGCCGAAGGAGAAGGACCGACAGGCCGCCATCGCCGCGTATTCCCAGCAGATGGAGAAGGTCCTCGCCCTCGGCGCGGAGGCGGAAAAGAACCACCCCGCCGCTCCCGACCTCTACCAGGTGCGGGGCGCGATGCTGGAGGCGGCGACCTTCCTTGCCCGCATCAACCGCACCGACGAGACGCAGGAGCGGATGGCGGCCATCGCACGGCGAATCCTGGACTCCGACGCACCGGCCAGGGCGAAGGTCTCCGCCGAGACGAGCCTGCTGCGCACCCGCCTCGAAGGCGCCGAATCCGCCAAGGCCGAACCGGAAATCCGCGCCTTCGTCGACCGCTACGAGAAGACCGACGCCGCCGGAGACGCCGTCGTCTACGGCGCGATCCTGTCCCACTCGCTCGGGTTGGACGACCTGAAGGAGAAATACCTCAAGCTGCTGGAGACCCAGTATGCCTCCCGCCCGGACGTGGCGGAATTCCTGCGGCGCATCGGGCGCGGGCCCAAGCAGGTGGACAAGGAATTCAAGGCCGAGCTGATCCGCCTGGACGGCACGAAACTCGCCCTCCCCGGCGACCTGAAGGGCAAGGTCGTGGTCGTGGATTTCTGGGCGACGTGGTGCGGGCCCTGCGTGGCTGAGGTGCCCCACATGAAGGAAGTCTACGCCAAGTACAAGGACAAGGGCGTCGAGTTCGTGGGCATCAGCCTCGACCAGGACCGCCAGCGCCTCGAGCAGTTCCTCAAGGAAAAGCAGATGGGCTGGATTCACACCTTCTCCGGCAAGGGCTGGGAAGACCCCACCGCGCAGGCGTACGGCGTCAACGCGATCCCCAGCCTGTGGGTTGTCGGCGCGGACGGAAAGGTGGTCTCGGACAACGCCCGGGGCGACCTGGAAGGCACGCTCGACAAGGCCCTCCAGGCCCGCGACGCCAAACCGACGACACAGCCCAAATAGCGGGAGGAACAAAATTTCGGATTGCGGAATTCGGATTGCGGATTGAAGAGCCCGGGGCATCTGTCGCAGCGTTCACTGTCTTCCAATCCGAAATCCGAAACTCTGCTCTGCGAAGCGGAGCGCTTCGCTACGCAGAGCAGAGTCC
>DNAS01000121.1:3340-3474 GCA_003485185.1 Phycisphaerales bacterium
CTTCGCTACGCAGAGCAGAGTCCCAAATCCGAAATCCACAATGGGCAGAATTTCGCGGACGGCGTATGATAGAGGCCATGCGTCGTCCGTTTCTTTTCATCCTGTCGCTTGCGGTGCTGTCGGTGGGGTGTTCG
>DNAS01000062.1:0-1258 GCA_003485185.1 Phycisphaerales bacterium
GGCGGGGGCCGCCCCCGCGGCCCCCGCCGCCAAGGCGCCGGATGAGGTTCCCATGGGCAAGGCGCTGGGGATCGTCGGCGCGTGCCTGGGCGCCGGGCTCTGCTCGGTGGGCGGCGGTCTGGGCATCGCCCGGATCGGCGGGAACTGCATCGAGTCGATCGCGCGCCAGCCCGAGGCGGCAGGGCCCATGTTCGCCCCCATGATCGTCACCGCCGCCATGGTCGAGGGCGGTATGCTCTTCGCCATCGTGGTGTGCCTGTTGGGCGTGCTGGGAATCTGACGACCACGCCGGCGCCGGCCGGCCGGAGCGCCCCCATGCTCCAGCGCCACATGCCATCCGCGTTCTTCTGCGCCATCGCGACGGCGCTGCTGCCCGTTGCGCCCGCCTTGGGCGCCGAGGGCGGGCCCAACGTCGGGGACATCGGGCAGGCCGTCGCCGCCATCCTCATCTTCCTGCTCCTGCTGGCTGTCCTGGGACGCTGGGCGTGGAAGCCCATCGTGCACCAGCTTCACAGCCGCGAGGAATCCATCGCCCGCGCCATCGACGATGCCCAGCGCCGCGACCAGGAGTCGCAGGAGCTGCTGAAGCTCTACCGCAACCGCCTCGACCGCGCCGAGGCGGAAGTGGCGGAGATTCTCTCCACGGGTCGCAAGGAGGCGGCCGTCGCCCGCGACCAGATTCTCCAGGCCGCAAGCGACGAGGCCCGCAAGTCCGCCTCCGCCGCACGTCAGGAGATCGACCAGGCCCGGCGCGACGCCCTCCGCGACCTCTACGAGACGACGGCAGAACTTGCCGCCGAGATGGCCGAGACCGTCCTCCAACGCAACCTTTCCGACGACGACCGCCGGCGGATCGTCGGAGAGTCGCTCGAAGAGCTTCGCAAGCGCGGGCCGGAGGCCTGACCCATGGACGCCGGCGGCGCACAGGTCGAGAGCGTGCTGGACCCGTCGGGCTTCCTGCTGGCCGGGGCCTACGCCGAGGCGCTGCTGGGCGTCCTTCCGGACAACGCCGCCGCCGAGGAACTCGCCGCCGAACTGTCGGAACTGGTGCGCCTGCTGGACGAGGTGGACGGCTTCGAGGGCCTGCTGACGGCCACGCTGCTGAGCAAGGCGCAGCGGATGGCGATGGTGGACCGCGTGTTCGACGGGCGGTGCAGCGAGACGCTGCTGGGGCTTCTGGGCGTGCTGGCGCGCAACGCCCGCCTGGGCCTGCTGCGCGGCGTGGCGGAGTGGTTCCGCCGACTGCTGGGCGCGCGGG
>DNAS01000062.1:1381-1871 GCA_003485185.1 Phycisphaerales bacterium
ACGCGCGAGAGGGCAAGGTGGAAGTCTTCGTGACGACGGCGAGCCCCCTGGACGAATCCGACAGGGCGCAGGTGGTCGCCGCGCTCCGCGAGGCGCTCCAGGCCGAGCCCATCGTCCGTGCCCGCGTGGACGAAAACGTGCTGGGCGGTCTGGTGGTCCGCGTGGGCGACCGCGTCTTCGACGCCTCGCTTGCCACCCAGCTCCGCCGGCTGAAGAAGGCAATCGTCTCCCGCAAGCTGAAAGCGACAACCAGAGAATGAAATTCAAGGCCGACGAGATCGCAAGCGTGATTCGCGAGGAAATCGCCCACTACCGGCGTGAGATGGACGTCGCGCAGGTGGGGCGGGTGCTGGAAGTGGGCGACGGGATCGCGCAGATTTTCGGGCTGTCGGGGGTGATGGCCGGCGAGATGCTCCAGTTCGCCAGCGGCGAGATGGGGCAGGTGTTCAACCTCGAGGAGAGTTCCGTCGGCGCGGTGATCTACGGCGAC
>DNAS01000062.1:2045-2249 GCA_003485185.1 Phycisphaerales bacterium
TCGGCGCGGTGATCTACGGCGACACGGGGCGCATCCGCGAGGGCGACGAGGTGCGGGCGACCGGCAGGTTGCTGGAAGTGCCCGCGGGCGAGGCCATGCTCGGGCGCGTCGTGGACCCGCTGGGCCGGCCCCTCGACGGCGCCGGACCGATCCGCACCGAGCACACCCGCCCCGTCGAGTTCGCCGCGCCGGGCATCGCCGACC
>DNAS01000062.1:2480-5565 GCA_003485185.1 Phycisphaerales bacterium
CAGCGCGAGCTCATCATCGGCGACCGCAAGACCGGAAAGACCGCCATCGCCCTGGACGCCATCCTCAACCAGCGGAACTCCGGGGTCGTCTGCGTCTACGTCGCCGTCGGGCAGAAGGAATCGACCGTCGCCGGCGTCGTCGAGACGCTCAAGGCGCACGGGGCCATGGACCACACCATCGTCGTCTCTGCCGCCAGCAGCGACCCGGCGCCCCTCCAGTACGTCGCCCCGTATGCCGGGTGCGCCATCGCCGAGTACTTCATGTTCCAGCGCGGGCGGGACACGCTGGTCGTCTACGACGACCTGACCAAGCAGGCGGCCGCCTACCGCCAGATTTCCCTGCTGCTGCGCCGCCCGCCCGGGCGCGAGGCCTACCCCGGCGACGTGTTCTACCTGCACAGCCGCCTGCTGGAGCGGGCCTGCCGGCGCGCGGACCGCTACGTCATCGTTTCCTCCGAAACTCCCGCCGACGCCGCCGACGTGACCGGCGTCAACGGAAAGACCTACCAGGGCCCGCTGGGCAAGGCCGCCGCGACGAAAGACCTCGCCGCGCTGGCAGACGCCGACAAGCACAAGGTCCACAAGCTCGCTGGTTCCGGCGGGTCGATGACCGCGCTGCCCCTCTGCGAGACGCAGGAGGGCGAGGTCTCCGCCTACATCCCCACCAACCTGATCTCCATCACCGACGGGCAGATTTACCTCGAGCCCAGCCTGTTCTTCGCGGGCGTCCGCCCGGCGATCAACGTGGGCATCTCCGTCTCGCGCGTGGGCTACAAGGCCGCCTGCAAGGCCATGAAGACCGTCGCGGCGAGCCTCCGGCTGGACCTGGCCGCCTACCGCGAGCTGGAGTCGTTCGCGCAGCTCGGAATGGACCTCGACGCCGCCACCAAGCGCCAGCTCGATCGCGGACAGCGGATGGTCCGCCTGCTCACCCAGCCGCAGTACCAGCCCCTTCCGGTGGCCGACCAGATTCTCGCAATCTTCACCGGAACGCAGGGACTGCTGGACGACCTGCCGCTCGAGGAGATCGGCCACTTCGAGCGCGGCGCGGTGGAATATTTCAAGACGCAGTACCGCGACGTGTATGACGAGTTCGCGGCCGAGCTGACCCTCCCGCCGGACCGCGCCAAGCGCGTGAAGTTCCTGCTGGACGAGTACAAGGAAACCGCCTACGCCGAGCAGCGCAAGGTTCGGCGCAAGGCGGCGAGAAAATCGGCGGCAGAGAGTGCGAGTTGAGATTTGAGATCTGAAATCTGAGATTTGAAATCCGCACTCCGCGATCTGAAATCCGCAATCGGATGATCGATGGCCAAGGCACGGAAAATCCTGAAGCGCACCAAGGCGATCAAGAACATCCGGACGATTACCCGGACGATGGAGATGATTTCCTCGGCCCGCTTCAAGCAGACGCACGACCTGGTGGTGGGCATCCGCCCGTACGCCAGGCGCCTTTCGGAGATGGTGGGCGATCTGGTGGCCCGCTGCCAGCCCGGCCAGCTGGATCACCCGCTGCTGCGGACCGTTCCCGGCGCGCGGCGCGACGTGCTGCTGGTGCTCACCGCCAACCGCGGGCTCTGCGCCGCCTACAACTCCTCCGTGCTCAAGATCGCCCTGGAACGCCGCGAGCAGATTCTCGAAGGCGAGGACGACGTCCGCCTGTGGGTCTCCGGAAAGCGGGGCATCTCCCGACTGAAACACCGCGGGATGGAGATGGACCGCACGTTCACGCAGTTCGAAAACGCGCCGTCATTCCGGGCGGTCGCTGCCGTCGCCGACGAGCTGATGACGGAGTTCCTCGCGGGGCGCATCAGCGGCCTGGAGGTCGCCTACATGCAGTACGTCTCGGCGGGTCGGCAGGCGCCGGCCGTCGCCAAGGTGCTGCCCCTGTCGTTCATGGAAGCCCCCGCGCCGACGCCGGGCGCGCCCGGCGCGCTGACTCCCTACGAGTTTCTGCCCGAGGCGGGCGAGGTGCTCGGCCGGCTGCTGCCCGCCACCGTCCGCATCAAGCTCTTCCAGTGCTTCGTCGACGCCGCCGTCAGCGAGCAGGTCATGCGCGTCGCGGCCATGCGCGCCGCCACCGACAGCGCCGACGAGATGGTGCAAACCCTCACCGTGCGGTATAACCGCATGCGACAGGCCCAGATCACCACCGAACTGGCCGAGATCATGGGCGGAAGGGCGGCGATCAAGTGAGTGCAGAGTGCAGAGGGGTGAGTGGCGGGAAGTGAACCCCGACCGTGAGGGAGGGGCGGCGAGAGCGGAAGAAGGGGAAAGGCCGAAGGGGGAAGGGAAAAGCGGAAAGCTGAAATTTGAGATCTGGGATTTGAAATCCGAAACTCTGCTCTGCGAAGCGGAGCGCTTCGCTACGCAGAGCAGAGTCCGAAATCCGAAATGAAACGACCATGACGGCGACAGGAAAAATCGTGCAGGTGATCGGCAGCACGTTCGACGCGGAGTTCTCCGAGGAGACCATCCCGACGATCTACAACGCGCTGCGGATCGATTCGGACGTCGAAAACGGCGCGGGCGTGCACCTGACCGGCGAGGTGCAGCAGCATCTCGGCGGCGGGCGGGTGCGCTGCGTGGCGCTGGGCAGCACCGACGCGATGCGACGCGGCATGAGCGTCGTGGACACCGGCGCGCCGGTGCGCATGCCCGTCGGTCCGGGCGTGCTGGGGCGCGTGTTCAACCTCCTGGGCGAGCCCATCGACGGGCGCGGGCCCGTGCAGGCCGAGGAATACCGCTCCATCCACGCCCCGCCCCCGCAGTTCGAGGCGCTGACCCCCAAGAGCGAGCTGTTCGAGACCGGAATCAAGGTCATCGACCTGCTGGCCCCGTTCGTCCGCGGCGGAAAGACCGGCCTGTTCGGCGGTGCGGGGCTCGGAAAGACCATGGTCATCCAGGAGCTGATCGCCCGCGTCGCCACCAAGCACGGCGGATACAGCGTCTTCGCGGGCGTCGGCGAGCGCACGCGCGAGGGCAACGACCTCTGGCTGGAAATGCAGGACATGGAGATCGGCTCGACGGGCCAGAAGCTCATCGAGAAGACGGCCATGGTCTTCGGCCAGATGAACGAGCCCCCGGG
>DNAS01000118.1:0-3020 GCA_003485185.1 Phycisphaerales bacterium
CTGGGACACCGGCGCGCCGCCGACGAAGCTGCCCACGAACGCCCCGTCGAGGTAGGTGAACCTTCCGTCGGGTCCGCGCCCGGCGATCTGGGCGGTGCCGGTTTTCCCGAAGCTCGTCCACTGCGAGAGTTTGCAGGCCTTGCCCGTGCCCCGCTCGACGACCTCGGCCATCACGCGAACCGACTGCTCCGCCACGACGGGCGACAGCACGCGCCGCACCACGGCAGGCTCGCCCTGCCAGAGCACCTGCTGGCGGGCGTCGGTCACGCGGTCCACCAGGCGCGGACGCATCAGCAGTCCGCCGTTGGCGTGCGAGCAGAACGCCATGACAAGCTGCATGGCCGTGGCGGAAATCTCCTGCCCGAACGGAACGCGCCGCGTGCTGTATCCGTCCCAGCGGTTGCGCGGGCGAAGCTGCCCGGGGCTTTCGCCCGGAAGGTCCACGCCCGTCGGCTCGCCGAAGCCGTAGGAACGGGCGATCTGGTACAGGCGGTCGTTGCCCAGCTTCTCGCCGATCTTGGCCATCCCGATGTTGCTGGAATGGACCACGATGTCCGTGACTGTCAGGTATCCGTATCGCTGTCCGTGATCGCTGATTTTTCCGCCCCCCGGCGCGAGGTACAGACCGTTCTCGCAGAAGAACTGGGTATCCCAGCGGGCGACGCCGGTCTCGACCGCCGCCGCCGCGAACAGCGGTTTGGCCACGCTGCCCGGCTCGAACGGCAGGACGATTGCGCGGTTGGTGCGGCTCTCGTCGCTGGAGGTGCTGTACTGGTTGGGGTCGAAGGGAACGATCTTTCCCACGCGCGGGTCATAATACACCGAGGCCATCGCGAGAATCTCGCCGGTTCGCGGATCGGCCACGATCCCAGCGCCCCACGTCTTGTCGCCGTGGAACTTCTCGACGGAGGCGGTCAGCGCCGTTTCGAGGTAGCCCTGGATGTTGGCATCGAGGGTGAGGTAGATGTTCTGCCCGTCGACGGGGGGGCGGCTTTCGTAGGGCAGCGGCCAGATCGGACGGCGCGAGGCGTCGGCGAGGACGACGCGCCGTCCGTCGCGGGCGGCAAGACGCCTCTGCATCGAAAGCTCCAGCCCGCCGCCCGGAACAAGTGTCTCGCCCCCTCCGTCGATGAGGTCCAGCCGGCAGAAGCCCGTGACGGGACCGGCCAGCGGACCGTTGGGATAGTCCCGCCGCCATTCGTAGTAGATTCCGACGGCGGGATTTCTCAACGCCCGCAAGGCAGTCGCCTGCTCGTCGGTCAGCACCTGGGGAATCTCCACGAAACGCGATTCCCGCTTGAGCATCAGCCGCTCCTGGAGCGCAACACCGTCGGTGTTGAGGATGTCCGCCACGGCGACAGCCGTCGGGGAAATTTCCTCGTCGCGCAGGAGGAACGGGTCAACAAAGCAGTAGGGTTTTTCCGTGCTCGTCGCGAGCGGGACGTAGCTGCCGGCGGTGCGGATGAAGAGGTTGCCCCGTCGGGCGCTGAGCGGGTGGGTCATGCGGAACTGGCGCTGCGCCGCCCGCAGCCGGCCGCTGCGCTCGTCGCTGAGCAGCAGCCCCAGCCGGACCGACAGCGCCACCATGGCCAGCATCAGCAGGCCGAAAAAGACGTCGCACCGCCATGTGCCCGGTAAGACTCGCTTCATGAACGTAGGCGACGCCAGACGCCGCCGGATCCGTCAGTTGCGCCCCGGCGCCGGCGCGGCGCGCGTGGCGACCTTTTTGGCCTCGCCCTTTTCGCCCGGGCCCACCAGCGGGATGCCCAGTTCCTTCACGCGTTTCTGCACCTCGGCCGGGGCGATCAGGCGGCTGATGCGGACCTGCTGGTCGAACGCATCGCGGCGCAGGCGACCGCGCTGCTCCTGGAGGCGGAGAATCTCGTGGCGCGCGGTGATCTCGGCGCGGCGGATGTGCACCACCGCCACCGCGATTCCCGCCAGCATCACCACGATCAAACCGAGGCGCATCGTCCCGTCCTGATTCCGGCGAGTTTGTCGCCTTCCCACGTCCCGCCAAAACGCCCGGAGAGTCTCCGCCCGCCATCGTCAGCTTTGCTGCGGAATCTCCAGCGTCACGCCCACCGGAAGCGAGTCCGGGCTGCGGAGCTTGTCCTTGTTGGCGTTGTAGAGTTTCTGGATCGTCTGGCGGCTGTCGTCGCCGAGGGTCTCGCGGGCGATCTTCGTCAGGTTGTCTCCGCGACGGATCGTGTAGGTCCGCTGCGGGGCCGCCCGACGAGTGGTCGCGTCGGCCAGTTCCCGCGCCACGGTCTCCAGGGTCACTTCGCGGTAAGGTCGCGGCGCTTCGACGACCGTCGTCGCCGGGCGGACCGGCGCCGGCGTCGGCGCCGCGCCGGGCAGCGGCGGAATCGTCAGTTCCTGCCCCACGATGACCGTCGCCTCGTCGGGCATGAGGTTCTTGTTGGCTTCGTAAATGCGCTTGTACTCGCGCTCGCGGCCGGCGCCGTAAACCGTGCGGGCGATCTTGATCAGGCTGTCGCCGGCGCGGACGACGTAGGTGCGTGCCGCCGGCGCGGGCGCCGGCTCGGACGTCGCCGTCGCAGGCGTTTCCGCCGACCGGGGCAGGACCTCCGCGCGGACCACCGCCCCGACGGGCAGGTCCTGGGAAGGTTCCAGCGAGACGGCCACCGTGGCCGGCTCGGGCGAGGGCGCCGCCTCGCGCGTCGCGACGGGTTCTGCCGGCGGCGACGGCGCGACGTTCAGCTCGATCACCGGCGACCACGATTCGGGCGCCACGTTGTCCGTCGACGCCACGGCGGGCGACGGAGGCTTGCCCGTCCCCGTCAGCTCGCTGAGCACCAGGCCAAAGGCGACGATGAAGGCAAATCCGACCAGCAATCCGATCCGTGTTTCTCTCGTCATGATTCCGGCTCCGTCCAGAATGGCAGCATTTTACCCGATTTTTTCCATTCCACGAAGTTTTGCCGACCGACTTCGCGGATTTTCCTCAATTTCGCGCGGGCCCGGCGTGACGGGTTTCCTCGTCAGGACCGTCGCCC
>DNAS01000118.1:3220-3627 GCA_003485185.1 Phycisphaerales bacterium
TCCAGCGAGTGGAAGCTGATGATCGCCGCCCTTCCGCCGGCGCTGAGCGCTTTCGGCAGCAGCGCCAGCAGGCGATCCAGGCAGCCCAGCTCATCGTTGACCGCGATCCGCAGGGCCTGGAANNCCCCGTGCCGCGCGCGCCGCGCCGGCGCGGGATACGCCGCCGAGACGATCTGCGACAGCTCGCCCGTCCGCGAAATCCGTCCGCGCGTTCGGGCCGTCACGATCGCCCTTGCTATACGTCGGCTGTATCGCTCTTCGCCGTTGAGGTAAATCAGGTCGGCCAGTTCCTTCTCGCCGAGGTGGTTGACCAGGTCCGCCGCGGTGACGGTCCGCTCGCGGTCAAGCCGCATGTCCAGCGGCCCGTCGGACAGGAAGCTCAACCCCCGCGCCGGATCGTCCAGCTG
>DNAS01000118.1:3757-5240 GCA_003485185.1 Phycisphaerales bacterium
CCCCGCGCCGGATCGTCCAGCTGGCTGGACGCCACGCCCAAGTCGGCGAGAATCGCGTCGGCCGGGCCGAGGGCCGCCTCGGCGAGCACGGTGTCGAGTTGGTCGAAGTTGGCCCGGAACATACGAACGCGGCCGGCGTAGGGCGCCAGCCGCTGTTTCGCTTTGACCAGGTTGTCCTCGTCCACGTCGATTCCGATCAAGATCGTCTCGCTTCCGGCCTGGGCGAGCAGGGCCTCGGAGTGCCCGCCCAGCCCGACGGTGCAGTCCACCAGGACGCACCGCCTTGCGGGCTGAAGCAGTTCCACCGCCTCGGCCCGCAAGACCGTCTGATGTTCCCCGCCGCAGTCCATTGCCGGCATGGTGGGGATCAGACGGACGCTGAAAGCCTTTTCAGCGCCGCGGTCGCCGCGTCCGAAAAAGCAACCCGGGCATACTCGCCCCCCAACGCCTGAACGCGAGCCAGTCGACAGACCAGGTCCAACAGGCGCTGCCGGTGCCCATCTTGGATCCTCGTGGGCTCCGCCAACTGGCGCCGCAGTTCCGAGAGGCTTGCCGCGCGGCTTCCCTGCCGCCCGTCAAGCTCCCACTGGGCTGTTTGGGGGACGAGCATGTGCGATTCCTTTCTTGCCCGGTCAAACACGCTTTCGCCCGCGGGTACCGGCCAGCCCCGCGCGCGAATCCGGCTAGGGTTCCGTCGGACCGCCCGAAGCGCCCAGGTGGTCCGACGCGTCATACAGCACCTCGCCGTACGTCGGGAGCGACTCTTCCACGTGCCGCTCCCACTCCGCGCGAGGCCAGATCTCAATGTGATCGAACACGCCCGTCAGCGTCACCTCGCTTGAGATCACCGCCCGCTCCATCGACTTCTCGGGCAGGACGATCCGACCCTGCTTGTCCGGCTTGACCAGCCGCGCCATCGCGAACAGCAGGTCGATCCGTCTCGTCCGGCGATCCGGCAACGGCGAACGCTTCAGCGACGCCAGCAGCCGGCGATACGACTCGTCCGGGTACAGCCAAAGGTGACGGTCCGGACCCAGGACCAGAATGAAATTGCTCCCGTCCTCCTCGGGATCGATCTGCTCGCGGAACGACGAGTTGACCGCCAGCCGATGCTTGGCGTCGATCGTCGTCTCGAACTCCCCGATGAGAAGCGCCATTTCCTGGTCCTTCATCCCACTGAGTGGGATTTGTAGGGAAATCTAACCACCAGCAGGGAATTCTACAACAAAAAAAAGGAAAATGTGTTTTATTTCCGCAAAGACGGGGGCCTAACGCCCTGCGTACTTGCCCCATGCTTGGGGGATCGCGGCGGCCAAGCGCCCGACATATTGGGCCTGAAAAACTCGCGAAAAATCGCGATAAGGCCGGATTCGGAATTGCCAACTCCCGCACGGGGAGATTCCCAACAGGCCGACAATGCGGCTGTTCGGCTTATCGGAAGACGGACTTGAATGGCTTGAGGCTAGAGCATTTCACGCTTGAA
>DNAS01000097.1:0-7137 GCA_003485185.1 Phycisphaerales bacterium
CGTCCAGGCCCGGCAGCGAGGCGAGCACCGCGCGCGGCGCGGTGTTCACGTTGACCAGCCCGCGCAGGACCGACGCGGGGTTGGTGGTCAGGTGGTCGGCGACGGCCTGGAACTCCGCGGGCGTCAGGCCGGCGCGGATGTGGAAATCCAGCACGTTGCGGAAGGGACGCTCGCGCCGCACGCGGTCGGTCAGCACGATCGCCCGGTCGACAGAAAGTTTCTCCCGCAGCAGGTCGAACAGCGGCTGCTGACTCTGCGGGTCGTTGAGGTTGACGCGACGCTCGCCGTCGGCGGAGATGTTCGGCTCGACGCTGTGAACCGTCACGAACGGCGCCAGTCCGCGGTCCAGGCTGCCGTTGCGGTCGTCGGACGGGGCGGAGATGTCGGCGTCGTCCTCGTTGGCGTCCAGCATGTTGTTGCGATTGACGTCCTCGCCGAAGAGGATCTCCGGCATGAAGCCCTTGACGAGGAACAGTTCCTCGACGGTCTCCAGCGGGGCGTCCTTGCACTGGTAGGGCTCGGGCAGCAGCAGGTAGTACTCGCTCTCGGCGCCGCCGGGGGTGGGATTGGCATCGCCGTCGCGCCAGTCGACGACGCTCGCGGCCAATTCCTGCGTCATGCCGGGCAGCTTGGCGAGCATTTCGACCGGCGCGATGTTGAGGTTGGCCTTGGCGGCCTCGTCGGTGATGCCGTAGGCGCAGGCGTCGTCGTTTTCGTAGTCGGGGCGGAGGATCCAGAACGCCCCCGCGCCGACGCGGACGACCTCGCACGGCGCGTCGGTCTCGGTGGGAAGTTCGCCCTGGAGCGAATCCACGCGGGACAGGACGTACTGGACGGCGCCCTGCTCGATGGCCTCGGCCTGGAGCGCGGCGAGTTCGTTGGCGGCGCAGACGGCTTCGACCCGCATCGCCCGCGCGAGCATGAGCGTCAGCCCCGCCAGCACCAGGACGATCCAGAGTGTGACGATGAGGATCGTGCCGCGCCGCGCCGGCCTGCGGGCCGCCGGGATGTCGCGTCCGCGCCTCATGACTCGCCTCCTGACGAGGCGCTCTCGTCGTACTCCTGCCCGCAGGGGAGCGTCAGCACCTGCGAGACGGGGCGATCGGGGTCGTCGTCGAGCATGACGGTCACCTCGACGGCCAGCGGCAGGGCGTTGTTCCGCGCCGTGGAGTCCCAGGTTTCCTCCCAGGTCGTGCCGTCGAAGTACCGCAGCGTGAAGGCGCTCACGCCGCGGCAGAGGATTTCCTCGTCGGGCTCGGGCGCGGTCGGGGCCAGTAGGTTCGTGGTGACGCGGCGCAGCAGGACGCTCGTTCCGCCGTCGGTCCGCTGCTCGCAGACGTATTCGATTTTCTTGACGTCGCCGACGCCGGCGCGCGGTTCGGCGTCCGTGGCGGCGGCGTAGAACGTCAGGTCGTCGGAGCCGTCCCGGCCGAGCGATTTTCCGCTGTTGCCCGTGAACTCGCCGGCCAGGATGCCGTTGGGCACCATCGCCGAGAGCAGGTCCGCCTTGATCATCGCCATGACGACGGTGATCTTCCGCGTGGCCTCGCCGGCGGCCAGCGCCGTCCGCCGTGCCCGGAAGGCAACGCGCAGGCTCGCGTACAGCGACGCCGCCAGCACGGCCACCATCGCCGTGGCGGTGAGCATCTCCAGGAGCGTGAATCCGCGGCTTGTGGCGCGTGCGGTCACTGCGTTCCTCCCGTGTAGACGAGCGTGGACAGCGAGACGCTTCGTTCCTTGCGTCGCTGCTGCCAGAGGACCGTCACGGACAGCTCGCGCATCACGCCGCCGTCCCAGTCCCACGTTTCGGCTTTCCAGCGATACTCGGGCCAGTCGCCGCCGAAATCGCCCGCCAGGCTGGCGTACTGCCATTCCTTGTTCACGACGAGATCGGTCAGCTTGGACCGCGCCAAGACCGCCGCCTGCGACTGCTGTTTGGCGAACTGAGCCGCCGACAGCGAGAGGGAGATTCCGTTCATCACCGACGGCAGCACGATGGACAACAGCGCCAGCGTGGCGAGGATCTCGATGAACGTGAACGCGCCGCGTCGCGCGGATGCTATCGGCGGTCGGGTTGTCGCGGCGGGGCGGGTCATGTCACTGGGCCTCCGACGGCGCGATCACGCGGAACGGTTCGGTGGCCGACGGGCAGGTCACCTGGAACAGATCGCCCTGGCGCCCGGTGATTTCGATGACGGCCACGTCGCTGCGGCGGTTCGGGTAGAACTGCACGCAGGGGTTGGCGTCGTCGCCGACGGAATCGGACCGCACCGTCACCGTCGCGCCTTCGGGCAGTTGGAAGCGCCGCCCCATCTCGCTCTCGAGGGGCACGTACGCGCCGCCGCGCTGGACGGTCAGCCAGTACGTCCCGCTGGCGGGGTCCACGTTGAGACGGCAGGGGCAGCCCTGGGAGGCCGCCTCGGACTGGCCCCACTGGATCAGCGCCAGCATCGTCCGCGCGGCGTCGGCCGTCTGGCGCGACACGAAGAATCCGCGCAGCGACGGCGCGGACAGCGCCAGCACCACGCTGACCACCACGAGCACCAGCACCAGCTCCATCAGCGTGAAGCCCGTCGGGCCGCGCCGAGGCGAACCGGTCCGGCCGTTATTTCTGGGACCAGTTGTCAATGTCGTCGCCCCCGCCGTCCTGTCCGTCGGGTCCGTAGGTATACAGGTCGAAGTCGTTGTTGTGCTGCCCGGGGTAGCGGTAGACGTAGTAGTTGCCCCACGGGTCCTTGGGCAGGCCCTTGGTCAGGTAGGGACCTTTCCAGCCCTTCGCGTTGGAAGGCTGCTCGATGAGGGCGCGGAGGCCCTCGTCGGTGGAGGGGTGCCGCCCGCAATCCACCTCGAAAGCGTTCAACGCCACCTCGATGTTGGAGATGTCGGTGGCGGCGGCCGTCGTCCGGGCCTGCTCCGACCGCTTGGTGAAGCGCGGAACCACCAGCGCCGCCAGCACGGCCAGGATCACCAGCACCAGCAACAGTTCAATGAGGGTGAACGCTCGCAATTGGGGGCGAACGCGACGCCGGGTGATGGATCGGGTTTCACGGGTTGTCATGGGGTTCTCCGTCAATGGATGTAGTCCTGGAGCGTGAAGACCGGCAGCAACATGCCGATGACGACGGTTCCGACGATGGCCGCCATGAGGAACAGCAGCGCCGGTTCGGTGAGAGTGACGAGCATGCGGAGGCGGCGGTCGAGTTCTTCCTCGTTGGTGGCGGCCAGCCGGGTGAGTTCCTTGTCCAGCCGGCCGCTTTCCTCGGCCACGGCGATGACCTCGGTGATGGAGCTGGGGAACAGCGCCGGGCAGCTTGCCAGGCTCCGCGCCAGCGAGGCGCCGCGCTGGACTTCCTCGATGGACAGGCTGACGGCGTCGGCAAGGGTCTGGTTTCCGAGGGCCTCGCGCGCGACCTTGAGGGCGGTGATGAGCGGCACGCCAGCCCCCAGGAGCGTTCCGAGCATCCGGCAGAAGCGGACCAGCGCGAACCGCGACAGGACGATTCCCAGGGCGGGGACCTTCAGCAGGGCGCGTTCGACGTATCGCTTGCCCGCCTCCGATTTGAGCACCCCGCGGACGAGGGCGACGATCACGGCAGCGCCCAGCAGCAGCAGCGGCCCGTAGCGGGTCAGGCCCTGGCTGGCGGCGATGATGGCGCGGGTCAGACCGGGCAGGGCGGCCCCGAACTCCAGGAAGATCCCGGAGAACTTGGGAATGAAGTACGTCAGCAGGAAGATGACGACCGCGCCGGACAGGACCGCGAGGATGGCCGGGTAGACCAGCGCGCCCTTGACCTTGGACTTCAGGTCCCGCTCGCGGGCGCGGAACTCGGCGATCTGGGCGAGGACGACGTCGAGGAACCCGCCGGTCTCCCCGGCCCGGACCATGGCCACCTGGACGGGGGAAAATGAGCGGGGCCACTTGCTCATGGCTTCAGCCAGCGAAGCGCCGCCGACGACGTCGTCGTGGATGGCGGTCCACTGGCGTTTGGCGGTGGGATTGGAGGTTTCCCGGCTGAGGATGTAGAGCGCCCGGCTGAGCGCCACCCCGCCCGCCAGCAGGTTCGACAGCTCGCGGACGAAGGATTCGGCGACGGCCTGCGGTACGCGCCCCGCCGCGCGAGGCTGGGGGCGGGCGGCTGCGGGGATCGTCTGCACTTCCTCGACCGTCACGGGGATCAGTCCCTGCTGGGTCAGCAGGTCCAGCGCCGCCAGCCGGCTGGCAGCCGGCAGCGTGCCGGACCCGCTGCGTCCGCTTGCGTCCATCGTCTTGTATGCGTATATGGGCATCGTTGTTGAAAACGGAAAGCTCAAAGCGGAAAGCCGAAATCCAAAATCACTCTCCACTCACCACTTCTTCACGCTCTCGCTGACCGCTCCCTTACGGTCGCGGCTCTATAAGAGGCGCCGCACTCGCTTCTATATCCCTACTGCCTTCTTCCTTAGTTCTCAGTCCTCATTCCTTCTTCCCGTTTCCGTTGAACCTCTCGTCCTTGGTGGCGCGGAGGACTTCCTCGAGGGTGGTGGCGCCGGCACGGACGAGTCGCAGTCCGTCTTCCCGCAGGCTGCGCATTCCGCGGTGGGCGGCTTCCCTGCGGATGTCGCCGGCCGAGACGCGCGACAGGATCATCGCGCGGATGTCTTCAGTGACGGGCATGATCTCGAAAATGCCCGTCCGTCCGCGATACCCGGTGCCTTGGCACTGGCGGCAGCCTGCGCCGTGGCAGAGAACGCTCGGGACGTCGTCGCCGAATTCCGGCCGCAGGGAGTCCGGGTCGGGCACGGGGACTTCCTGCTTGCAGTGGGCGCAGATCAGGCGGACGAGGCGCTGGGCGAGCACCATTTCCAGCGACGACGCCACGAGGTACGGCTCGATGCCCATGTCCACCAGGCGCGTCAGGGCGCCGGGGGCGTCGTTGGTGTGCAGCGTGGAGAAGACCAGGTGCCCGGTCAGGGAGGCCTGGACGGCGATCTCCGCCGTCTCCATGTCGCGAATCTCGCCGATGAGGATCACGTCCGGGTCGTGGCGGAGGATGGACCGCAGTCCCCGCGCGAACGTCAGTCCGGTCTTGGCGGAGACCTGGATCTGGTTGATGCCGTGCAGGTGGTACTCGATGGGATCCTCGATGGTGACGATCTTCCGCTCGACGTCGTTGATGCGGGACAGGCCTGCGTAGAGGGTGGTGGTCTTTCCGCTGCCGGTCGGTCCGGTGACCAGCACGATTCCGTGGGGCAGGTCGAGGATGCGCTCGAACGCAGCGCGGTCGCGTCCGTCCATGCCGACGTGTTCCAGGCCCAGCAGGGTCGCGCCGCGGTCCAGCAGGCGCAGGACCACCGCCTCGCCGTGCAGCATGGGAATGACCGAAACGCGCACGTCGATCTCGCGAGAGGCGACCTTCAGCTTGATGCGCCCGTCCTGCGGAAGGCGCTTCTCGGCGATGTCCAGGTGGCTGAGGATCTTCAGGCGCGAGACGATCGCCGGCTGGAACTGAAGCACCTCCGGCGGGATGTTGGCTTCCTGGAGCACGCCGTCCACGCGATAGCGGACGCGCAGGGCGTTCTCGAAGGGCTCGAAATGCACGTCGGTGGCGCGGCGTTCGATGGCCTCGGCCAGCACCTGGTTGACGAACTTGATGATGGAGGCGTCCTCGGCGGCCTCCGTCAGGTCCACGTCCTCGTCCGTGTCCTGGTCGACGACCTCCACTCCGGTGTCGATTGATTCGGACACCAGCGACTGGAGGGTGTCGGCCCCGACACCCAGGAGGCTCTTGAGGCAGCGGTTGATGTCGGCCGAGGTCGCCAGCGCGACGCGGATTTCCCGCTCGCACGCCAGGCGCAGGGCGTCCGGCCCGGAGGAATTGAAGAGCTTTCCGCAGGCGACGAGGACGGCGCCGTCGCGCTCCTCCAGCGGCACCAGTCCGTGGGTCATCAGGATTCGCGCGGGAAACTGCGCCAGGAACTCGCGCGACGGCGGGCGCTGCTCCAGGTCCACGAAGGGCACGTGAAACTCCTGCGCGAGGAACCGCAGGATGCCTTCCTCGGCCTCGCCGCTGGCCTTGAGAAGGGCCTCGTCCACCGAGCAGCCCTGGGCGATGAGCGTCTCGGCCAGGCGGGAAGACTCCTCGCCCAGCAGCCCCTGTCGCCGGATTTTTTCAAGCAACTCGTTCATTCTTCCGCCGCCGTAACAGGCAAAACAGCATTCGCCACAGAGCCGCAGAGATCACAGAGAAAGCCAAGAGTTTCAACAAACGGAAAGACACCTTGAACTACCTCCGGACGGGGGATTCGCATCCCGGTTCCTTGTTCCGGATTCCGGATTCCCTGGTGTTCCCGATGGACCTTATCTGTGCTTCTGTTTCATCCTCGGTCGAGTCATCTCTATATTTTCTTCTCTGTGCTCTCTGCGGCTCTGTGGCCGATTTTCTACGATGTCGCAAATCGGCATGCTGCCCGCGCGAACCACACTGTCTCGCGCGGGCAGCATGCGCTTCCGCCGCTCCCCCCGCGTCAATCCAGCATCCCCATGGTGACCAACTGGGCTTCCTGACGGAGGGTCAGGATTTCGCGCAGCTCCTTCTGGGCCTTCTCCAGCTCCGCGCGGACGGCGGCGCGGGCGTCGCGGTAGGCCGTCAGGGCCGTCTTGATGTCTTCCGCCTTGGAGTCCTTGTTCTGGAGGAGCTTCTGGAGGTCGGACATCTTCTTCTCGACGTCCGTCTGCTCACGATCGGTGGCGGCTTCGGGGGGCTGGTCGCCGCCGCGTCCGCCGCGCCGGCCGCCCATTCGGAAGCCCATCCCGCCCCGCGCCTGGCGCGAGAGCGTCTGGACCTTCTCGATCCGCGGCTGGAGGACCTTCCATTCCTCGTCGCTGGCGCCCATCATTTCCTTCATGCGTTCCATGGCCTGCTGGCGGAACTGCTCCATCCGCTGGCGCATCTGCTCGGGGTCGCGGTCCCTGCGCCCTTCACGGGTTTCCTGCGCCAAGGCCCGTCCGGCCAGGGCCAGTGCCACAACCGCGGACAATCCAAATGCCCACAATGCCTTGCGTCCCAACATGTTCGTGCTCCTTCTGAAGAATGCTCACTCGGGTAACGGTGGCTCCCGCTCCTCACCGTGGGGGGCGGGTCGTTCGTTGGTAGTCGG
>DNAS01000097.1:7262-16659 GCA_003485185.1 Phycisphaerales bacterium
GTTCGTTGGTAGTCGGTTCGGAAGCGGGGGGGGACGGCGGCGGCCTCGGAAGCCTCCCGGGCCCGGGCCCATTCCGCGCTCGCGGTGCTTCTTCATCAACTCCTCGTACTTGGTCGCCTGCTCGGGCGTCAGGATGCGCTTGGTGCGCTCGACGGCGTCGTCGAACGCGCGTTTCCGCTCCTGCGACAGCTCGTTCATCTTGCGGGTGTAATCCTGCTGGATCGCCTGGTACTGGGCCTGCTGGGCTTCCGAGAGCAGGGCCTGAATGGCTTGGTCGCGCTCCTGGACGACGGCGGCGCGTTTCTCGCCGTGGCGGGCGAAGGTCGCGCCCATGGCGTCGGACCAGATGGCCTCCATCTGCTTGCGTTGCTCGGCGGAGAGGTCCAGTTCCGCCGCCAGCCAGGACGACGGGTGCGGGGGAGGCTTCTCGGGCCTGGCCAGAAGCACGCCCAGCGCCGCGCCGGCTGCGAAGACCAGCACGAAGGACACGATCAGGATCACCTTGGTCTTAGTCATGCTCGCTTCTCCCGGAGAGGTCCTGGACCATCCAACTGGCCAGCAGGACGTCGGATGTGGCAGTGGCGGAGACCGCCTGCTGCTGTGCGACGGCCTGCGTTTCCCAGACGGGCATCGAGGCGGTGGCGGCGGGGGCGTCCGAGCGGCGGGCCAGGCCGATCATGCAGACCAGCAGGATGGCAGCCGCCACGCAGGCCAACGCTTCGGCCAGCCGGCGAATGCCCGTCGTCGGCAGCAGATCGACCGCGCGGTGCAAGCGTGCGAGACTCGCCGCGGGAATCGCCGCGGGGCGCGCGGCGCCGAGCAGGGCCGTCAGGCGACGCAGGCGGTCCAACTCGGCCGCGCACTGCGGGCACTGGCCGAGATGACGCTCGAAATCCGCGCGGCAATCGGGGGACATCTCGCCGTCGTGATAGGCGGTCAGCCGGCTTGCCTGTTCGCATGTGTTCATGTCGTGCTCCTTGCCGAAGGCGGAATTCCGCCGTCACGCCAGGTACGCCTTGAGCAACTCCTGCAACTGTCCGCGGGCGCGGAACAGCCGCGACTCCACCGTCCCGCGCGGGATCGCCAGCGCCTGCGCGATCTGCTCGTAGGACATGCCCTGCATCTCTCGCAGGACGATCACTTCCCGGTAGTCCGGCGGCAGGGCATCGATGGCCTCGCGGACGTCCATCTGCGCGTCAGCGCCGGCAGTTTCGGCCAGGCCGGCCGGGTCCGCCGCGCCGTCGATCGGCCGGGCGACGATCCGGAACCCGCGCCGCCGATGATGCGCCGCGGCCTGTCGCACCAGGATCCGCGTCAGCCACGTCTTGACGGATGCGTCCTGGCGGAACGAGCGGAGTCCGCGAAACGCGCCTGTCAGGGTTTCCTGCACCGCATCCTCCGCGTCGGCCGCATTGCCGATCAGCGAGACCGCCAGTCCGTACAGATACGAGGCATACCGGTCCACGAGACCATGGAAGGCATCCATGTCCCCATGCCGAGCTTCCCGTACCAGCTCGAGGTCTGTCCGAGGCAAGAGCCCGTTCTCCGTGGCGTCGTGGTCATTCATATGGTTGCTTAACGCGGGGGATTTCTTCCCATATCGCACACTTTTTTTGTTTTGGCGCACCATTTCGCGCGTCTTGGTACGCTTTTTCGGGCCATTTTCGCCCTGACCAACCTCCGGCCCGCGTGTCCGTCAAAAAGCGGCGCAAGTTCCGTGTTTCAAAAACGTTGTATGCTAAAACAAGATTCGAGGAATTTGACAAAACTTCTGTTGCAAACGGAAGTTGTGAGAGCTATGATACTGACCGGTCAGTATCGTTTCAAGAATTTGGTCCCCCAGATACGCATGCGGAATCTGCCCATGGCCCGACAAGACAAGCGGCAGCAGATCATGCAGGCGGCCGAGCGACTTTTCACCAGCCGGCGCTTCCACGAGATCACCCTTGACGACGTCACCCGCACCGCCAAGGTCGGCAAGGGAACCATCTATCGTTATTTTCGCGACAAGGACGACCTGTTTTTCCAGACCGCCACCAGTGGGTTCGACGAGTTGTGCGAGTTGCTGCGCCACCAGGTTCCCGCCGGCGCGTCGTTCTTCGATCAGCTCACCGAGGCGTGCGGGCAGATCAGCCGATTCTTCGAGCAGCGCCGCCAGTTGTTCCGCATGATGCAGACGGTGGAAGGCCGCATGCATTGGTGCGGCGCGCTGCGCGATCGCTGGCTGGAGCGGCGCAAGGGCCTGGTGACGGCCGTGGCGGAAATTCTCGCCAAGGGCGTCGCGGAAGGCCAGGTCCGCGCAGACATTCCGCCGGAGGTGCTGGCGCACCTGCTGCTCGGATTGCTGCGGACGCGCGCCCGCGATTTGTCCGAGGCCGCGCCGGCCGACTGCGGGCTGGCACTGGTGGTGGACGTGTTTTATAACGGCGTCTCTCAGCGAAGCGCGGGCGGACAGACGCCGCAGGGGACACAGAAGGACACAAGCCCATGAAGAAGGTATGGATCGCAACGGCCGTCGTGGCAGTGCTGGCGCTGGGCGGATATGTGGGGTATCGGGCGTATCGCAAGCTGACCGGAGAAGGTCCGGGACAGCGCGGGCGGCCGGGCGCTGCCGTCGCCGTCGAGATCGCCCCGGTCCGCACGGTCACACTGCGCGACGTGGGGATGTTCACGGGCAGCCTGATGGCCGATTCCCGCTTCATCGTCTCGCCGCGGATCGCCGGGCGCCTGGAGAAGCTGCTGGTGAACCTCGGCGACCCCGTACGGCGCGGGCAGTTGATCGCCGTGCTCGACGACGAGGAGTCCATCCAGCAGGCGGAGCGCGCCAAGGCGGAGCTGGCCGTCGCGCAGTCCAGCGTGCTGGAGTGCCAGAGCAATCTTGACGCAGCCAAGCGGGAGTTCGAGCGGGCCGAGGCTCTGCGGCAGAAAAAGATCGCCAGCGAGTCGGAGTACGACCAGGCCAAGGCGCAATACGAGGTGCAGGAGGCCCGCCACAAGGTGGCCGTCGCGCAGGTGACCCAGAAGGCAGCCGCACTGAAGGAGGCGGAAATCCGCCTGTCGTACACGAAGATTCACGCCGCATGGGAGGGCGGGTCGGACACGCGGTACGTCGGCGAGCGGTTCGTGGACGAGGGCGCGCTGCTGACGGCCAACGCGCCGATCGTGTCGATTCTCGACATCGGGTCCCTCACCGCGGCCGTGTACGTCATCGAGCGGGACTACTCGAAGATCGCCGTCGGCCAGCTGGCGAAGGTGACGACCGACGTCTTTGCCGGTCGCGAGTTTTCCGGGCGGATCGCACGGATCGCCCCGCAGTTGCAGGAGACTTCCCGCCAGGCGCGGGTGGAAATCGCCATCGCCAACGCGGACGGTCTGCTCAAGCCGGGCATGTTCGTCCGGGTGGCGCTGGAGTTCGCGGCGCACGAGAACGCCGCGGCGATTCCGGTTTCCGCCGTCGCGCGGCGCAACGGGCAGCGCGGGGTGTTCGTGGCCGACGCGGGCGGGAAAAAGACCCGCTTCGTGCCGGTGGAGTTTGGCATCTCCGGCAACGGGCTGATCGAGGTCGTCCATCCCCGTCTGGACGGGCCGGTGGTGGTGATGGGCCAGCACCTGCTGGAGGACGGGGCAGCCATTCGCGTCGTTCCGCCGGAAACCGCGGCGTCCGCCCCGCGCGACGCGGAACGGAGACCGCAGCCATGAGACTCTCCGAGTTCAGCGTTCATCGCCCGGTCTTCACCATCATGGTGGTGCTCATCGTCATCATCCTGGGGGCGGTGTCCCTCTGGCGGCTGCCCATCGACCTCATGCCGGACATCACCTACCCGACGCTGAGCGTCGTGACGAATTACGAGAACGCCGGCCCGGAGGAGGTCGAGGAGCTGATCACCCGCCCGATCGAGGAGGCGATGAGCGCCGTTCCGGGCGTGGAGGAGGTGACCTCGACGTCCACGGAGGGCACGAGCAGCGTTCGGGTCAGCTTTGCGTGGGGGACGGACCTGGACGCCGCCTCCAACGACGTGCGCGACCGCCTGGACCGCGTGATTCCCCGCCTGCCCGACGACGCCGACCGCCCGACGCTGCGGAAATTCGACTTGGCGAGCTTTCCCATCCTCATCCTCGGGGCGTACGGAAAACTCGACCCCGTGCAACTCCGCCGCATCATCGACGACCAGGTGAAGTACCGCATCGAGCGGGTTCCGGGCGTCGCGGCGCTGGACGTCTGGGGCGGGCTGGACCGCGAGATCCACGTCAACCTCCACGGCGACAAGATCAAGGCCCTGGGCCTGTCGCTGGAGAGCATCCTGGCCCGCATTCGCGCCGAGAACGTCAACGTGCCGGGCGGCACGATCGAGCGAGGGAACTACGAGGTGCTCATCCGCACGCCCGGCGAGTATCGCAGCCTGGACGAGTTGCGCGAGACGGTCATCGCCCTGCGCGACGGCGTGCCCGTGCGCCTCCGGGAAGTGGGCGATGTGGAGGACTCCTGGCAACGCGTCAGCCGGATCGTCCGCGTCAACGGGCAGCCGGGACTGAGGCTGTCGATCAGCAAGCAGTCGGGCATGAACACCGTGGAGGTGGCGCGGGCGGCGCTGGAGGAACTGGAGCGCATCAACGCCGATATGCCGCAGATCCGCATCATTCCCATCATCGACACCTCGCAGTACATCGAGCGGTCGATCCGCAACGTCGGGTCGGCCGCGGTCTATGGCGGCGTGCTGGCGGTGCTGGTGCTGCTGTTCTTCCTCCGCAACATCCGCAGCACCGTCATCATCGCGACGGCCATTCCCGTCAGCATCATCGGCACATTCGCCCTGATGTACTTCGGCGGGTTCACCCTGAACATCATGACGCTGGGCGGGCTGGCGCTGGGCGTGGGAATGCTGGTGGACAACGCCATCGTCGTTCTGGAAAACATCTACCGCCTGCGCGAGCAGGGGCAGGGCCCCGAGCAGGCGGCGGTCAACGGAAGCAGCGAAGTGACGGCCGCCATCATCGCCAGCACCCTGACCACGCTGGCGGTCTTCCTTCCGCTGCTGTTCGTCCGGGGAATGGCCGGGGTGATGTTCCGGCAACTGTCGCTGGTGGTGAGCTTCTCGCTGCTGTGCTCGCTGCTGGTGGCCATGACGCTCGTTCCGATGCTGGCCGCCCGCATCCTGCGCGCCCAGACACTCGACCGGACGCCCGGAGAGACGTTTCTGCACAAGCTGTTCCGCATCAGCGGGGGCATGTTCTCCCGGCTGGAAAACGGGTATCGCGACGGACTCCACCTTTCCCTGCGCCACCGGATCCTGGTGACGGCCGGCGGCGTGCTGCTGCTGGGCGGAAGCGCCGCCCTCGTTCCCCTGATCGGATACGAGTTGATGCCCAGCACCGACGAGGGCGAGGTCCGCGTCAGCGCCGAGATGGAAGTGGGCACGCGCGTGGAAGTGCTCGACGAGCGGATGAAGCGCATCGAGGCCGTCGTCGCCGCCCACGTTCCGGAGGTCGAAAGCACCGTCTCCAGCGCCGGCGGATCGTGGCGCTCGTCGGGCTCGCACCGGGGCGAGATACGCATTGCCCTGAAGCCCGAGTCCCAGCGATCCCGCAGCAGCGAGCAGATTTCCGTGGACCTGCGCAAAAAACTGTCCGACCTGCCGGGCGTGACGGTCCGCACCCGCCCGGGGCAGGGACTGTTTCTCCTGCGCATGGGCACCGGCGGCGACGACCGCGTGCAGGTGGAACTCCGCGGGCACGACCTGGATGCCGCCGACGCCCTCGCCGAGCGGGTCAAGTCCGCCGTGGAAAAGATCGACGGCGTGACCGATGCCCAGGTCAGCCGCGAGTCCGGAAGCCCCGAGGAACTGGTCATCGTGGACCGCCAGAAGGCCGCCGACATGAAACTCTCCGTCTCGCAGATCGCCAACATGCTCGAGACGGTGCTGTCCGGAACGCGGGCGAGCGACTACCGCGAGGGCGGCGACGAATTCACGATCCTCGTGCAGATGAAAGACGCCGAACGCATGGACCTGTCGGAGGTGCTGGACCTGACGCTGGTCAATTCCGACGGCCAGCCGGTGGTCCTGCGCAACGTGGTGAACGTCCAGCCGCGGAGCGGGCCCGTCCGCATCGAGCGAAAGGACCAGGAGCGGCAGGTCACGGTCTCGGCCAACATCGTCGGGCGGGACCTCGGCAGCGTGCTGACCGACGTGCGCGAGGCGCTGCACTCCGTGCCGATTCCGAGGGGCTTCCGGATCGTCTTCGGCGGCGATTACGAGGAGCAGCAGAAGGCCTTCGGGGAACTGCTGCTGAGCTTCGTGCTGGCGCTGATCCTGGTCTACATGGTGATGGCCTGCCAGTACGAATCCCTGCGCGACCCGTTCGTCGTGATGTTCTCGGTTCCGCTGGCGGGCATCGGCGTGGCGCTGATGCTGTTCCTGACGAACACGACGTTCAACATCCAGTCCTTCATCGGGTGCATCATGCTGGGCGGAATCGTGGTCAACAACGCGATCCTGCTGGTGGACCACACGAACCTGCTGCGCCGGCGCGACGGAATGCCCCTGCGCGACGCCATCGAGGAGGCGGGTCGCCGCCGCCTGCGCCCGATCCTGATGACCGCGCTGACGACGGTGCTTGGGCTGGTTCCGCTGGCGATGGGGATCGGCGAGGGCGGGGAGGCCCAGGCGCCGATGGCCCGCGCGGTCATCGGCGGGCTGCTCAGCTCGACGTTCATCACGCTGTTCTTCGTGCCGGTGATGTATTCGATCTTCGAACGGCGAATGAAAAAGGCTTCCGCGCCGCCATCGTGATGGGCGCGGCGCGAGGGGAAGGTGGAACGGACATGGACAACGGGCGCACAACCACGGGACTGCTGGCGGCGCTGACGGCGGGAGCGACCTTGCTGCTGAGTTCCTGCGACGTGTTCTCTCCCGCGCCGCCCGCGGCGGACTACATTGGTCCGATTCTCGCCGCTTCGCCCACCACCGCGCCAACCACCCAGCCCGCGACCGCGCCGGCCCGACCGGCCGTCGCGCCCGACGGACCGCTGGCCGTCACCGTACAGGAGGCCATCCTCCTGTCCCTGGAGCGAAATCAGTCCCTCCGCGTCGAACGACTCAACCCCGCCATCGCCCGCACCTACGAGCAGCAGGAGCGGGCGGTCTTCGACCCCACCCTGAGCCTCGAGGCATCCGCCTCGCGCGAGCGAAAGCCCAGGACCGGCGGGCGAACGACGGAAAAGGCCGCCGGCGCCGAGGCGGCCGTCACCCAGCTTCTGCCCACGGGGACGGACATTTCGGCCGGAATCACCTCCGATTATTCCACGACCGGCCTGCACGACGACCGATACGTCAACCGCCTCGGCCTGTCGGTCAACCAGGCCCTGCTGCGCGGGGCGGGGCTGGACGTCAACCTCGCCTCCGTCCGCCAGGCGCGCATCGACACGCTGATCTCCGAGTACGAGCTGCGCGGGTTCGCCGAGGCCCTCGTCGCACAGACCGAGGAAACCTACTGGGACTACGCCCTGGCCCAGCGCACCATCGAGATCGTCACCAATTCGCTCAAGCTGGCCCAGCAGCAGCGCGACGAAATTCGCGAGCGGATTAACGTCGGCAGGCTGGCCGAGACGGAGCTGGCGGCGGCCGAGGCCGAGGTCGCCCTCCGCCGCGAAAACCTCATCAACGCCCGCAGCGACCTGGCCAAGACGCGCCTGCGCCTGCTGCGACTGCTCAACCCGACCGAGGCGGACTTCTGGAACCGCGAGGTGGTCCTCAAGAGCGTGCCCGGCGCGCCGCAAATCGAGCTGGACAAGGTGGAGGTGTATGTGGCTGTCGCGCTGCGGATGCGCCCGGAACTGAACCAGGCGCGACTGGGCGTGCAGCGGGGAGACCTGGAACTCGTCAAGACCCGCAACGGGCTGCTGCCGAAACTCGACGTGTTCCTGACGCTGGGAAAGAGCGGATACGCCAATTCGTTCGGAGACAGTTTCGCCAACATTGCCCGGGAAGACTACGACGCGCTGGCGGGCCTGCGGCTGGAATACCCCCCGGGCAACCGCGACGCCGAGGCGAAACACCAACGGGCGATCTGGTCGCGCGAGCAGGCGCTGCGGGCGGTGGAGAACCTCGTCCAGTTGGCGCAGGTGGACGTGCGCTCGGCGTACGTGGAGGTGGACCGGGCGAGGGAGCAGGTGGCGGCGACGGCCGCGACGCGCCGGCTCCAGGAAGAAGCCCTGCGCGCCGAGACGGAAAAGTTCCGCGTGGGCAAGTCCACGAGCTTCCTGGTGGCCCAGGCGCAGCGAGACCTGCTCGAAAGCCAGATCGGCGAGGTGCGCGCGGTGGTGAGTTTCCTGAAGGCCCTGATCGGGCTGCACCTCCAGGAAGGGGCCCTGCTGGAGCGCCGGGGAATCTCCGCGCCCGGCGCGACGCCCGTGGACCTGTCCGCGCCAAGGCGGTGGTGACCGCCCGCAGGCGCGGGGCGCCGTGGTTTGCGAAGCGCAGCGGAACAACCACGCTGGCTGCGGGGTACTATCCCTTTTTCTCTTGCCGATCGCGGATGGTCTCGGGGGCGGGGTCGTCCTGGCTGCTGACGACCGCACCGGCCGGCGGCGGGACCGGCCCTTGCAGCAGCGGGTCGGTGGTGGCTTCCATCCACTGCCCGAGCCGGCGGCGCATGTCTTCCAACACCGGCGCGCAGGCGGGATCGCCCGCGAGGTTGTGCGTCTCGTTGGGGTCGAAGCACAGGTCGTACAACTGCTCCAGGGCGATCCGGCGATCGGCCAGGCCGTGCTCCACCAGGTAGCCCTTGGACGTGCCGGTGTCCATGTTCGACAGCACCGGCCTGACCCGCTCGCCGTAGCGGCGGATGTACTTCCACCGCGGCGTCCGCACGCACCGCTGCGGCTCGTAGGCGGCGTGGAAGGTCACCTCGCTGAAAACGGCTTCGCGCACCTGCTCGGTCTCGCCGCTCGCCAGCGGCGCCAGCGACGTGCCTTCGAGCCAGTCGGGTTCGTCCAGGCCGGCCAGCTCGCAGATCGTGGGGAACAGGTCGATCTGCGAGACCATCGCATCGCAGACCTTTCCGCCGGAAAACCCGCCGGGCCCGCGCAGGATGAGCATCACGCCAATGCCGTGGTCGGTCAGGTGGCACTTCATCGGGGGGAACGGCACGCCATGGTCGGTGGTGTTGATGACCAGCGTGTTTTCAGCCAGGCCCGCCTGATCGAGCGCGTCGAGCACCATGCCCACGCCGAGGTCATATTCCTTGGCGGACTCGATGAAGTCGGCCATGTCGTCGCGCGTCTGGCGGGTGTCGGGCAGGGGCGTGGGGGGGCGGACGTAGCGTCCGTCGCCACGCGGGCCCGTCTTGGCGAACGCGCCGCTGACCGCGGCCAGGCGGTGTGTCTCCATGAAGCCCACGG
>DNAS01000057.1:0-1243 GCA_003485185.1 Phycisphaerales bacterium
TCTCCCCCGCGACGGCCCCGGCCAGCCGCCCCGCCGCCAACTGCCGCATCTACGCCTGCCAGGTCGGCCAGTGGAGCGACGGGCTGGACGACCTGGCCCGGATGACCGGCGGGCAGTCCTAGCTGGTCTACTCGCCCAAGCAGGCGGCGATGGCGGTCGAGGAGTTCGCCGCCGCCTCGGTCCGCCCGCGCGTGGCGAACCTGCGCCTGGAGGTGCTCACGCCCGACGGCGCGCAGGCCGCCCCGGGCGAATGGGGCGCTGTGGGCCTGTCGCCGGGCGAGAGCCTCGTCGTCGCCGGGCGGCGGACGGCCATCGAGACCGTCCTCGTGCGCCTCTCGGCCGAGTGCGACGGAAAACCCTTCCGCGGAGAATACGCCCTCTCGCTGGCCGACGCGCCCGGGGAACCCGCCCCGCCCGAGCTGCGCCGGCTCTGGGCCCACCTGCGATGCGAAACGCGGTGGCGCCTCAACCAGCGCGAGGACGTCGCGCTGGACGACCTGAAGGCGATGATCGACCTGAGCACGGGCTTCCGCGTGGCCAGCCGGGCCGCGACGTTCCTCGTCCTCGAATCCGACGCCGACTACGTGCGGCGCGGAATCCGGCGCGACGCGAGCATGGTCAAGGCGCCGTCGGCGCTGTCCCAGGCGGGCGCGGCGCTGGCGACCACCCAGCCGCAACAGGACGAAGAGTCGCGCCGCCTGGCCGCCCAGGCGCGGGAGATGATCCGCCTCGGCCGGCATGACGAGGCGCTCGAATTGCTGGACCAGCTTGCACAGCGCAGGCCCGGCGAATTCGAGGCGACCGAGCAGGCGAACCTCCTGCGGGAATACCTCGCCCTGAAGGCGTCGGTGCAGGCCCGGCTGGAAAACGAGCGGCTCAGCCGCGAGACGTACGCCCGCCAACTGGGCGACCAGACGTGGCACGCGCTGCTGATGCCTCTCGGCGCGACGGCGGCGGTTCCGCTGCCGTTCAGCGCCGTCGGCCCGCAGACGGTCCGCATCGGCCCGGACATTCCCCTTGAAGACTTCCAGTTGCCCAAGGCACTGTCGGACCGGATGGCGAAGGTGGATTTCAACAATATCGAATTCCAGGACGTCGTCACGTATCTCCGCGAAGTCACCGGCATGAACCTCCACGTCAAATGGAAGGCCCTGGAAGCGGTGGGGATCGACAAGAGGAACACCGTCAGCGTCCAGCTGAAGGACGCGATGGTCGAGACGGTGCTCAAGACGGTCCTGGAGGA